>CAVHQB010000010.1:0-26096 GCA_963637895.1 Lachnospiraceae bacterium | reverse complement strand
ACCCTGATGTCTACGATCTGTTCTCCACAGAATACGACGAGACGTTCGGATTCACCAAGGCAGAGGTGATGAAGCTCCTTGCCGACAACGGCCATCCGGAGAAGATGAGGACGGCCAAGAAGTGGTACGACGGGTACCGTTTCGGGAATCAGGATGTGTATAATCCATGGAGCATCCTGAAGTACGTGGACAGGAAGTTCAAGGCCGACCCCTACTGGGCCGGGACCAGCGGGAACCAGATAATCAGCGACCTGCTCCACAGGACCGATTCCACGACCTGGAAGAAGCTCGAGGTCCTGTGCACGGGAGGATCAGTCAATGCTCTGATCGACCGCGACATAGCATATTGCGATCTGTATTCCTCGGATGATGCGATATTCTCCATGATGGTCGCGACAGGATATCTCAAGGCGGTCCCTGCGAAGAAAGGATATGATGTGTCCCTGCCGAACCTGGAGATGCGGCGCGTGTTCTCCAAGATGGTATTCATGAGGTTCGACGACGATATCAAGACCTCTCTGAACATATTCCTCCGGGCCATGAAGGCAGGGGATGTCCCTGCTATGACGGAATCCCTCACAGAGCTGATGGGCATGCTCAGCGTCCGCATCCTGGACAGCGAGCATCCCTACGAGGCGTTCATCGTGGGCCTGGTCGCAAGCGAGGCATCATCATACGGCATCCTCTCCGACGGCGAGGGAGGCAACGGATACTACGACATCCGCATGAAGCGCATATCGGGCCCGGGCCCTAACGTCGTCATGGAGCTGAAACGTCGCACTGACAGCGACAAGGGCAGGAGCATGGAGGCTCTGGCCAAGGGGGCTATGAGGCAGATCCATGAGAAGAGGTACTACAGCGGCATGAAAGGGCCCACGTGCCTCTACGGGATAGCCTTCGACGGCAAGTTCCCGACGATCGTCATGGAGACTTGCGATCCTCGCTCCTGAGCTCCGGCCCTGCAAGGTTTCATTAGCACGCACCGGGTTACACGGCCCATTATGGCAGAGCAACCAGATTTGCAGACCACCGACGAGGGAAGGGAGTTCGAGAAGGAGATCAACCAGGTCCTCTCGGTCGAGAAGAGGGACTACCCCAGCTACTACGGCGGGTTCAAGGTCGCTTCCGGGAACGAGTTCGTGCTCCACAGCCCGATCGACGAGAGCATCCGCTACGGCACCTTCCAGGAGCCCGAGGAGGGCATAATGGTCGAGGCTGTCACCGCTTCCCTGAAAGCCTACGGCGAATGGTCCGGCAAGACCGCCGCCGAGCGCGCCGCGTACTTCGCCAAGTTCCTGGCTCTGCTGAAGGCCAGGCGCATGTACTACGCCGCGCTGGTGACCGTGTCCTCCGGGATGGTCAGGCAGGATGCTGTCGCAGAGGTCGACTGCCTCATATCCGCAGTGGAGAAGATCCTGGCCGAGGCCGAGGGCTTCACAGGCAAGCCGATGGGCGTCTGGGCCGTCCTCTCCGCTCACAACTCGCCCATGGCATCGCCCATAGCGTTCGCCATCGGCGCGATGGTCGCCGGGAACACCGTCGTCATGAACCCGTCCAACACCTGCCCCCTGCCCGTGTACTCGTTCTACGAGTCCATGGAGCGCTACGGCCTCCCTGGAGGGGTCCTGTCCCTGATCGTGGACAGGAACGAGCAGTCCACCGAGGACCTCGCCAACGACATGAGGGTCGTGGGCATCGCCGCCACCGGGTCAGGCGAGAGGCTGGAGGACCTGATGTTCCTCCAGGTGGACGACGAGCTGGCGTTCATCAACGAGATCAAGGGGATGAACCCCGCGATCGTCTACCGTCCCTCTGACATGAAGGCCGCCGCCCGCGCCATCGTGGAATCGGCGTTCGCATACGGGGGCCAGCGCCTGTACTCCTGCTCCAAGGTCATCGTCACTGCGGACGACCAGAAGAAGCTCATGGACGCCGTCATCGAGATCATGAAGGACCTCCGCATCGGGGACCCTGTGGACGACACGTCGTTCTCCGGGCCGCTCATAAGCGATGCCGCGGCCAAGCGCTTCCAGTCGCTGACGCTGGAGAACATGGCCTATGTGATCTCCAAGGCCCCGACGCCCATGGACGTCCCCAAGGGCGCCTACGTCGCGCCTGTCGTGATGTCCGGCCTGGACGAGGACAACGACCTGAACTACATGGACTCCGGCCTGCCGATCCTCGGCATAAAGGTCGTGGGCTCCCTGGACGAGGCGTTCCAGGAGCTGGAGGACACCGAGTGCGGCCTGTCCGCGGGCCTGTTCACGAAGGACCCCAAGGTCATAGACCGCTTCAAGTCCGAGGTCGATGTGCCTCAGACGTACATAAACACCAGCAGCAGGTCCCTGATGCCCGTGGCGGGCATGAGCCTGTCTCAGTTCTCCAAGTGATTCAGGAGATCTTCACCTCTTTGGCGAACGGCTTCAGGGCCTTCGCCATCGAGGTCACCTCGTTGATCTTGTAAGGGTTCCCATGGGCCTGCTTCAGCAGGATTATGTGCGCTCCGGACACGAGATCCGCGATCCTTCCGATGTCGTCGGATGTTATGCTGTCCTTGCCGACGGTCATCTTCACGGAGAACGGGCAGCCTTCTTTCCTCGCGGCTTCCATGGTGTTCAGCTGGTCCCTGGTGGGGAAACGGTCCAGCTGGAGGATGATATGGTCCACATAGCCCGCTCCGACCAGGTCGGAGACGGTCTCCGGATGATGCCCCGGAGTGGCGACGACGACCTTCAGGCGCTTCGGCCTCAGGTCCCTGATGACCTTGTGGATGCCCTGCATCCCGAAGACGTCCTGGCCGTCCTTGCCCATGATCAGAAGCGCATCAAGGGAGTCCTTGTCCTCGCGCAGCGTGTTCGCTATCTCGGTGATGTTCAAGCCCTGTCCGTCCTCTTCGGACAGCTCCACGTCCGACAGATAATGACCGGGGATGGTGGTCGTGTCGATCCTGAAGAACCTGGTTATGATCATCCATACGATTCTAAGATTGATGAGTTTATATCAGTTTCCTTTTTCGACGTTCAAATGGACGGAACTGTCCATCAGAGCATCGAGGACGCGGCACCCCTCGGGGTCCAGGTCGTCGAGGACGGCCATCTTCGCGCCCCTGAGGACCGCCACGGACACGACAGACATGGCGTACTCTCCAGACCATGCGCGGACCATGACCGGCTTGCAGGCGGTCAGGATTCCATGCTCGAAGCCGAGCCTCCATATGCCGGTGCACGTCTCCAGGGCGGATTTCATGTTCCTCATCGAAGGGTTCAGGATGATGGCCTGGACGCCCATATCGTCCACAGGATCGACGTTGTCCATGAGGTCCTGCACGTCCTCTCCGGGGATGGCGACGGGGTTGTCGCTCTCGCAGGATATGACCGCCGCCTTCTCCACGATAGACGCATCTGTGGGGCACACGATCGCGTCAGGGCGGCCCTCGGAGGCGGCTCTGAGGCAGAGGATGTCGGAGGATTCCAGGACGAGCCCGAATCCGGCATCGGCCACCTTCTCTGCAGCCGAACGGAACATCTCCGGGTCGAAGGAATCGTTCCTCACGCACACGCGGGAGAAGAGGGGGCATTCCGAGCGGATCTCTGCAAGGTACGAGATGCGCTCCGCCATCATGTCGGAAGGCAGGACGTCGGAGATGCTGAGGGCTATGAACGGCTCGGTCATGGTATCACAGGTCCGCAAGCTCCTCGCCGTACACGCGGGCCATATCGGCCGCGCCCGGGCCCCTCATCAGTATTATGTCCGCTCCGGAGAGCATCGCCGCCAGCGCCGCTTCCGCTTCCCACATGGACGCCTCGCGGGCATCTCTGAAATCCTTCTTCCAGCAGCAGGATGTGTCGGCCATGGTCGGGTGCCTCAATGCGGTGTTGCCGTCCAGCGCCCTCTCCCTGACCTTCTCGGCCCTTCTGACGGACCTCTCCAGGTCTCCGGACACGTCGAACCCGCCCAGGTCCAGGACGATCCGCCTGCGGCCTGCGGACCTCATCCTCTCGGATTCCATCTCCAGCGTCTCGGCGCAGCATCCCTGCACCGACAGGACATGGTCTCCCACGGGCCCCGCATAGCATCCGTCGCGGCAGATGAAAATCATGGACGTGCCGTGGACCATCGTCAGCTTGGACAGGAGCGAGGCGGATCCCCTCACGGCCACCGGCAGCCTGGTCCTGACGGCTATCCTCTCCACCAGAGATGCATCGTCGCCGTGCATGTCGATCCAGACGCCGTCGGCGCCGATCTCCTTCCACATGACAGCCCATTCCTCGGGGTCCTCCTGCCTTCCGGAGAACATCTCCTTCAGCAGGCCGCTGTACCTTCCGGGCTCGTCGGAGACCTCTCCGAACACCAGGGGCCTCCTGCGGCGCGCTTCGTCCAGTGCGAGGAACGGGACGCTCCATGAGCCTCCGGCCACGTAGTCTCCCGTGCCGAGGCATATCTCCTCCAGCTGGGCTCCGCGCCCGTGGGAAGCATCGGGGATCTGCATCTCAGTCGATCTCCGTGAGCTCCTTCACGGTGAATATGCCGTTGAGGCAGCTCATGGCCTCCGGGAGGCTGTTGCGGATCTCGTCCAGGGTCTTGACGCTCTTCCCGATGTCCATGACCAGCTCCAGGTACATGGTCTCGTAGCAGATCTTCACCTTGCTGAACACGGAGATCAGGTTCACGTTCCAGTCCGCGATGACGTTGAGGGCCTGTGTGATGCCTCCGGGGCAGTCGGGGATCTCCATCCCCAGCTTGACCAGGCGGGTGCCCTCCTTGAAGAAAGTGAGCGACAGGATCCAGGAGTCGGCGTCCATGGTGACCAGGACGTTCTTCCCGTCGATGTCCTTGAGGACGTCGCCGTACTGGTCCGCCACATCGAAGCAGCCGTCGACGATGTTAGACGGGTATCCTCTGCGGACCTCGGTCTTTCCGGACTCCTCCGTCTTGCCGCCCTTGAACAGCCTTCCGATCTCGGCGGGCTTGAAGTCGATCCTCCTGATCTTGGACACGGAGGGGTCGTTCTTGGACTTCAGCGACTCGAACTCCTCCTTGAGGATGTCCACCTCGCCGGCGAAGTTCATGTCGGCCATGAGCTTCCAGACGATGACGGTGTCCGAGATCCCGTTCAGGGATATGGAGTTCAGGATGTTGATCTCCTTGGCGGCCAGGAAGCTGGCGGCCTGTGCGCTGGACCCGGGGACGTCGTCCAGGTACATCGTGATGTGCGTGAGCGTGCGGTAGTTCTCCTGAGGGAACATGGACAGGATTATCTCGTAGTCCTTGGGACCGGCAGCGGGGTGCTTGAAAAGGGTGCTGTACACGCAGCCCCCGTCCACGAGCCCCATGGTGTCGGACATCCAGCTGTCCACTTTGATCGACGATCCGTTTACCTTCGCGAACTCCCAGATCTTCATATGAGCACTGGAGGCGCTGAACTCAATCGGATATCAATAATGTTGCGGTTGCCTCTGCCCGGAATCTTTCGCGGCATCGTCGGGCTTCAGGGAGAAGAGGTTCTTGGGGGATGTCAGGGGCTGCGTCCAGACCGGGTCGTCCTCCAGCCTCTGCAGGTCCAGGATGATGTTGGAGATGCTGCCGCCGTAGGACGGGTCGGAGGCTATGCGCCTGACGGCCGAGGAATCGTCGCCCGACCTCTGCTCTATGCCGGACATCTTCAGGGCGGAGTCCATGAGGTCGGCGGCTTCCAGGAGCATGGCCCTGGCCTTCTCCAGCATGATTATGCGCTCTTCTCCATCCATCTTCGGACCCTCCTGACGATCCTGTACCTGGCCGGACGGGCGGCATCGCCCTTTGCGGAGAACCCGCAGGTCCCGCACGTGCGCTCGAGCTCGATGGTCCCTCCGTCCAGGGTGCGGTTCATGATGGACGACAGCTTGCCGGAGCAGACCGGGCACCTGTCCCCAAGGGCCCTGGAGGTTACGGCGTAGCTGATCTCCACCTTCATCAGGCCTCTGGAGATCCCTATCCTGCGGATGCGCTCGGCGCCGATGCGGTAGCAGGGGTCCTCGCAGAGGAGCTCCGTCTCGACGATGTCGCAGAGCTCCCTCTGGGAGCGCATGCGGGGAGTGCGGACGAGGCAGTTCTCTATGGCCCTCGCCACGATGTCGTCGGATGGGATCCTGTAGGCCATCGGCAGGGGATGGCCTGCATCCGTATTATATGTATAGAGGGGCAGAGGGCATCCCCGATCGCTGTTTTATACCGGTGACGGCGATGGGGAATGCGGACCGCACGGACCGGCTGGCTGTCCGGACACGGGCTTGAATGGTTTAGAGGCGGTTTTCAGCGGAGCAGTCCGGCGATCGCCGAGCCGCTCGGAGGGCCAGGGCCGCAGTTTTCAGGGTGAGGCCCCGGTCCTCCCTCCTGCCACAGATTCTTCAGCCATCTCAGATTCCTGTCGCTCATGCTTTTATACTACCAAGAACAATGGAGAAGACGAATCGTTTGGGACAGGCCGTCGAAGACGGCCCTAAATGGTTTTCAAATGGTTTTCAACGGAGGAGCTCCGCGATCTCGACGATCAGCCGAGCAATTCCGAGGACCAGGGCCGCAATTTTCAGGATGAGGCCCCGGTCCTCCCTCTTGTCAGTGACGATTTCACCTCCTTTGGGATTCTCAGGGCGAGCCTGGCGCAGCCGGAAGAGAGGGAGTCTGCGTCCAGACAACCTCCCTGGTGATGACCGTCTCGCATTCCGAGTATTTGAGCGCGTCGTGTACATTTAAGCTTTAAAAATCTTAGAATCCAAGGGGTCCGGCCCGCCACGTCGCGTCTTTTTAAACAATCGCCACATACGGAGGCATGCGCGGGGGTAGCCGAGCTGGCCAAAGGCGCGGGACTTAAGATCCCGTCCGTAGAGGTCCGTGGGTTCGAATCCCACCCCCCGCACATGTCCGCCGTCGGACAAGTTAGATATAGCCTGTTCCGCGATTATAAGGAGCATGTCGCAGAAATCCGACGAATTCAAGGTGCAGCTCCTGGAGACCTTCGCCTCCCTGATCACCGCCGCCTTCGGTCTTGTCGCGGCCCTCGCCTGGAACGAGGCCATCAAGCAAGCCGTCGCAGCCGTGTTCAAGAGCGAGAACGACCTCGTGGGGCTCACGGTCTATGCGATCATCGTGACCATCCTCGCGGTCATCATGACCCTGCTGATCGCCAGGTCCCTCTCCAATGCGAAGAAGGCCCTGCACCTCGCACAGGAAGAGGAGTGATCCTCTCCGGCCCCGTCGGACCCGTCCGGCGGGGAGAAACGCCTTCCTCTCTATTCTTGCAACGATTCCGAGGTCAGTCGAAGATGCTGGCCTTCCTCACCATCTCGTCGTTCCTGTTGTTGACGTAGTTGATGAGGCTCATGCCGGTCAGCTCCACAGACGAGGGCCCGGACCTGACGAAGTACATCTCCGTCTTCCCGTCCTTGAGGAACACGGGCTTGGGGGACACCAGGCACCTGACGCGGACCACGGACTTGTCGTCGAAGTCCACCATGTCGAACGATATGTAGGGCAGGAACCCGTTGCCGATCTGAGATGAGATCAGGTTCGTGAGATGGAGGTTGAGCTTGTCCTTGTTCTCGAAGCTCTGCAGGTCCACTCCGCATACCGACCCGTCGTCGGACACTCCGATGAGCAGCGTGCCTCCGTCGGTGTTCATGAACGCCACCAGCGTCTTCAGGACGGCCTTCTCCATCCTCTTGTCCGTCTCCCCCGTCTCCAGGTTGGTCCTCAGCGTGGACTTGAACTCCAGAGTCTCGGACTCCCCCTTCGCGATGAGGCGGAGGGTCTGGTCCCTCTCGCGGTCCTGGATCCCCAGGTACTCCGCGTTCTCCTCCAGGAAGCTGACCAGGGTGTACCTCATCAGGTGGTGCCTGCTGTCGGTGGCGTAGATGATGCACACGACCGCGGTCCCGATGAGGATCATGGCCGCGTCCAGCATCATATCGTCCACGGTCATCTTGGCGGCGCCCGACCAGAATGCGGAAAGCCCGAACTGGAGCATGCACATCAGCGAGAACAGCGAAAGGGGCAGGGACATGACGAACAGCAGGACGAGCCTGTCGTTCACGTCCTCTGATCCCGGGACGGACTTCAGCAGGAGGAACACCATGATCAGGCCCAGCAGGCCGAAGTTGATCCCGGTGAGGATCATGGACACGATCTCGAGGACGAGCGAATCCGAGAACAGCCTGCCGATGACCGACAGGTAGAACGTCCCGATCATCATGACGATGAGCAGCGGCGGGATGTGGACGTAGTCCCTGTCCGTGAAGACGGCCATGCCCATGATGATGACGATGGGGATGGTCAGGATCAGGTTCTCCGCATCTCCGGACAGCAGGCTCAGCACTGCGAGGACGAGCGTCAGTGCGAACATGATGTCGTAGATGATCCTCGCGTTCCTCTTCAGCTTCATATGTGGCCCGGAGATGAATATGTCCTGCCGTTGCTCGTCCATGTCCCAGGCCACTGCGTGATTGCTATTTATTATTGCGTAGGGCCGCCTTCGTCGGAATGCTTTAAATATCCTTGGCTGATTCGACGCTCAACGGAGTAATACTCGTGCCTGGTGAAGAGAAGAAGAACAAGGTCGTTGTGAACCGCCCGCAGAGCTCGGGGCAGTACAACGACAAAGGTGCAAGGAAGAACAAGCAGCAGAGGACGAAGGAGTCTACCAGAAGGCAGGCTATGCTGAACACCCACAGGATCAACCCGTTCAAGTACGACATGAACGAGGTCCTCGAGGCATCGGCGATGGATCCGTCCAAGGCATCGTCGTTCCTGGCATCGGTCATCGCCAAGGCATCCCGCGTCTCCACCAAGGACGCCAAGGAGTTCGTCAAGACCTTCCTCGAAGCAGGGGACCTGACGAAAGACGAGTACGACAAGATCTGCAAGCTGCTGGACAGGTACAGCAGGTGGCGCTGAGGCGCGCACATGAGATCCGTCGAGCTGAAAGACGGCCGTGTTTTCGTCCTCCGCCTCGAAGAAGGGGAGATCCTCCATGAGGCGGTGGAATCTTTCTGCGTCCGCGAGAGCATACGCAACGCAACAGTCACAGCGGTGGGAGGCGTGGGCCCCGGGTCCAGGTACGTCTCCGGTCCGCGTTTCCCTATCGAGGGCATGATAGAGCCCATCATCTGCACGGTGGACGCTCCCAGCGAGCTCACCGGCACGGGGACGGTGTTCCCCGACGAGTCCGGCGCCCCGTTGCTGCACATGCACGGGTCCGTCGGAAGGGAGGGCATCTCCCACACCGGCTGCTTCCGCGCAGGGATGGTCGTCTGGCTGACGATGGAGGTGGTCATCCGCGAGATGACCGGAACCGGTCCCGTCAGGAGGAAGTCCGACCCTAGGATAGACGCCAAGCTCCTGGAGATAGATTGAAGATGGCATCAGAGGAGATCCTCCACAAGACCCTCCGCAACGCGGACGGCAAGCCTTTCGCAAAGTACAAGGGACTGACCAACAGCTTCGTCATGGACGACTTCGAGCTCCTGATAGACGAGGTCCAGAACGACCGCGCCGGGCACAGCAGGATGAGGGTCAGGGTCCCGATGAGGGTCGCCGGGTTCCCGGACGACACCTATTCCACCGCTTCCCGCAGGATGGCGCTGGAGGATCTGATCGCAAGGCGCTTCTGGGAGTCCGCCCGCACCCATGCCCGTTCCCCCATACCCAAGACCGACGGCGGAGAGGTGTACATCCCCCGTCCCGGGCAGGAGGTCATCGAGAGGGGGAGCGTGGCGGTGACGGAGCACTTCGTGGAGGCCAGCTTCACAGCCGACCTGCCGTCGACCGCAGGGAAGGTCAACGCCCAGGCTACGGAGGAGCTCATTTTCGGGAGGATCCACAGGATCCTCTGCGAGTCCATGCTGTACCGCTCGTACAAGCAGTCCAAACTGTACAACCACATCCAGACGGTGGAGAACGCCGATGCCATCCGCGGCTCCCTGAAGGACAGGGGGCTGGTCGCGTTCGTGGCAACAGGGTCCATCCTCCCAAGGAGGGACGACGACCTCGCCCCTTCGACGGACGCCAAGCCGTTCGAGTGCTCCTCGGACCTGAAGGTCACGATCGAAGTGCCCAACGGGGAGCCGATCGAGGGGATGGGGATCCCGGAAGGGTTCACCGTCGTGGCAGGCCCCAGCAGGTCCGGGAAGTCCGTCCTTCTGGATGCCGTGTTCGCTGGAGTGTACGACCACATCCCCGGCGACGGAAGGGAGTACGTCGTCTCCCTGCCGGATTCCGCTTACATAATGGGGGAGGGCGGCCGCCCCGCCGATTCCGTGGACATCTCCATGTTCGTCCGCGAGACCCCCGAGTTCGAGGACACATCCAAGGCCCTGAGCCCTGTCGTGTCCTCTCCAATGTCCGAGCTCGTCGCCATCTCCGAGGCCGTGGAGATGGGGAGCAGGCTCCTGCTCATCGACGAGGAGTACTCCAACCCGTGCATCATCAGGCGCGGGTTCCTCGCCGTGGACGATATCATCACGTCGGTCTCGGAGATGGGCCGTTCCATGGCCGCATCCGGCGTGTCCGTCCTGATGGTGTCCGGAGACGCGTCTGCAGCGTCGCTCGCGGACAGGGTCATCCTGTTCAGCGGGTACCGCGCAGAGTCCGTGGACGTTCAGAAGGCCGCTTCGGATGCTCAGTACTCCATGCCCGAGGCCAGGTACCCCGTGTCCAAGAACATGGTCTTCGAGAAGGGCCGCAAGGAGGTCAGCGCCTCCGCCCAGGGCATAAGGACGGTCGAGATCGGGGAGTACAAGGTCAACGTCCCCGTGGCGGCGTTCTTCGACATGGCCCAGACCCGTGCCGTGGCCGACGCGATAGTGGCCGCCAAGGACCTGATGGACGGTTCGAGGTCCATGAAGCAGGTCTGCGAAGAGGCCATAGAATCTGTTATGGGATACGATCCCGAGAACGGCGGGTCCATGCACAGGGCCCGGCCGAGGCCTATCGACCTGGCCGCGGTCCTGAACAGGCACCCTCAGATGCTTTGCATCCAGAAAAGGTGAGGGATCATCTGCGGTTGTTGCCGTAGCTGTCCTGCCACTTGTTGAACACCTTGTCCGCGTAGGCGGACATGTGGACCTGGTCCTCCTTGCTGTCGGGCACGACGAATCCCCTCAGAGGGAACTCGGAGTCGCAGTAGGGGCACCTGACGTTGGGGCAGTTCTGATTGGCCTGGGGGCATGCCTTGCAGGCGACCGCCCTGGACTGGAAGAGGCTGAACTCCCTCCCGCAGTTGGGGCAGAGGAACCTCCTGGCGGCGATCTTCAGGTCCTTGTGGATCCCTGCGGCCTTCTCCTCGGGGGTCAGCCACATGGGCGCCCTCGGCGAGATGGGCGTGTTGTATGAGGGCCTGTCCCCGTCGTATGACATCTCAGATCCCCTTCGAAGCTTTGACGACGGCCCTGAGCTTGCTGTCGTCCTTGCACTGCTCGATCAGGGTCCCGGTGACGATGATGTCCGCTCCGGCCTTCCTGGCAGCCTCGGCGGCCTCGGGGGTCCTGATGCCTCCGCCCACGATGAGCGGGATGGAGATGGCCTTCTTGACAGCGGCGATCATCTCGGGGGGCACGGGCCTGTCGGCGCCGGAGCCTGCCTCGAGGTACACCAGGGGCATGCCGAAGAACTGGCATGCGAGGGCGTAGGAGACCGCTTTCTCGATCTCGCTGTGCTTGATGGTGTCGGCCTTGCTGACCTCTCCGACCTTCATGCCGGGCTCGACGACGATGTATCCCATGGGGATGGTCTCGATGCCGAGCATCTTGATGTAGGGGGCGGCCTTGATCTGGGCGCGGTTGACCCATGTGAGGTCGGTGCTGTTCATGACAGTCATGAAGAGCAGGGCGTCCACGTCCTTGGACACGGCGCTGCCGCTTCCGGGGAAGTGGATGATCGGGAGACCGGACGCGGCCCTGATGGCCTTGGAGGTCTCGGACAGGTTCTCGTTGGTCACACCGGTGGAGCCTCCGACGAAGATCGCATCGGTTCCCGCCTCCTTCATCTGCTTGGCGATCTCGCCCGCGGCTTCGGGGGACTGCTTGTCAGGATCTATGAGGGCTACGTGGATGGGTCCGTTGGAGATCATGTCCAGGATGTTCTCGATTACTGTCATCGCGATCACTCAGGTCCTGCGTCGGAGGCTTGCATGGCAGACCTGGCACAGGCGTATTGCACGTGCTATGCTGGTACGGTATAAAAATGTGCTTCGGGGTTCTACGAAGGGCTTAACGGCGTTGTGACAACCGTTCCGCGACGCTCCCGGGCCATCTGTTCGTCAAGGATAATAACCACCTGCGCAATCTGTTCGCGTGGGCTTCTATCTGATGGTGGATTCCGACGAGGGCGTTCCCGTCGCCGACTGGGAGGATATAGGCAAGGCCCTGGCGGACATCACATCGAAGAAGAACGAGTTCGTGGTCCTGGCCAAAGGCGCGGAAGGCGACGAGTTCATCCAGGCCGCATTATGGAACCCCGGAATGGTGCTCCGTCCCAGCTACATAATGGAGATAAGCACCCGCGGACGCTTCTACCGCACCAAGACCAAGGACTTCAACAACATCTACTCGGCGTTCCGCGCGTACTATGACGGATGGGATCCGATAGTGAAGTCCTGGGACGACGTGACCGACGAGCTCTCAGACCGAGTTCCTGAACACGTGGTAATGCCTTGAAAGGGATCCGTGGACCCTCTGCAGGTACATCGATTCCAGCGTCATCGTGTCGAAGGACAGCGGATGGGGCAGCACGACTCCGGCCCTCGCGCCCGGCTTCAGGCATTGGGGGATGGACCTCCCCGCACGTGCGTAGATGTCCTCGATGTTCTCTCCGCCTGTTTTCGTGGACCTTCCGTAGGGCGGGTCGGTGCACACGGCGTCGATCTCGTGGAACCTCTCTCCGATCTCTCCGATGTCTATCGTCTCGAAGTCGGTGAGCTCCAGGCCGTAGAAGTCCATGTTCTCCTGGCAGCCGATGACCATCTCCTCGTCGAAGTCCGATGCGATGGCCTTCATCCCCATCTCGGCGGCCTCGATGACGATCCCCCCGGTCCCGCAGAACGGGTCCAGGACTGTGGATCCCTTCTTGGCTCCGGTCAGGTTGATCAGCGCCCTGGCGTACTTGGGGTGCAACGATATGGGGGAGAAGAACGGCCTCTCTCCGACCTTCCTCTTCTCCAGCAGGTCGGTGTCGGTGACCCTCTGCTCGATGTACAGGTGGATGCCGTCGCACATCTGCATCCTTATCATGATGTCGGGCTCGCGGAGGTTCACGTCGTTGTGCTTGGACAGGATCCCTCCCATCCTCCTGATGAGCGACTGGGAGTCCAGGTCCCTCATCATGCCCTCGAACCTCTTCCCCCTGATGGCGAACGTGCCCTCAGGAAGGACCACGGACTCAAGCCCGGATATGTCGTCCGGGGTGTACTCTCCCAGGTACCTTCCCATGCTGTGCGTCAGGGCTATCCTGTCCGCCACTGCGTCCATGTACTTCTCGTCGAAGGACGCGATCATGTATCCCGGGCCGGTCCTGACGACCTCGAAGGAATCCGTCTCGGCCTCGAGGCATCTCTTGGCCTCGGCCAGGGGCATGTCCTTGGACTCGCCCGAGAGTTCGAAGAAGAACTGCTGCATGGAAGATTGGGGGCTCACGCCCCCTGAATCCCTCAGTCCTTTATCCCATCTTCGGTGACCATGAAGACAGCTTCGCCTTCAGGCAGGTTGGGGGAGTCGATCAGCCTGGCGATCCTCTTCCCGGCTTTGCCCTTCCTCAGGTAGATACGGAACGTGGCGGTATGTCCGACGATATGCCCTCCGATGGGCCTGGTGGGGTCTCCGAAGAACGCGTCGGGCTTGGCGGCGACCTGGTTGGTCACCGCGATGACGGCGTTGTTCACGGTGGCGAAGTTCAGGAGGTCGTGCATGTGGCGGTTGAGGATCTGCTGCCTCTCGGCCAGCGCTCCCCTTCCGACGTACTCGGCCCTGAAGTGCGATGTGAGGGAATCCACGATCAGGAGCCTGACCTTGTATGTCTGGGCCAGCTCCATGGCCTTGTCCACCAGGAGGACCTGGTGCTGGGAGTTGAAGGCCCTGGCGACATGGATCCTCCTGAGGACCTCGTCGGGGTCCGCGCCGAGGTAGGTGGCCATCTGGATGATCCTCTCGGGCCTGAACGTGTTCTCGGTGTCGATGATGATGACGTCGGAGTCCAGCCCTCCTCTCTCCTCGGGAAGGGTGGCGTTGACGGCCAGCTGGAAGCAGACCTGCGTCTTGCAGCTCCCGAACTCCCCGAAGAACTCCACTATGGATTGGCTCTCGAGCCCGCCGGCAAGCAGCTCGTCGAAGGCCTGCGACCCGGTGGTCAGCTTGGTGACCGCCTTCCTCCTCTCGAGGATGTCCTCTCCGGTCTCGAAGCCGCCGATGTCCGCGCAGAGCTTCGCGCCTTCGATGATGTCCATCGCCTTCTTCTCGCCGATCTCGCATGTCTCGGCCAGCTCCTTGGGCGATGCGACCGCGATCGCCATCAGCTCGTTGTATCCTGCTTCGCGGAGCTTCTCCGCGATGGCCGGGCCCACGCCCGGGATGTCCTCAAGGGTTTTCGTCGCCATTTGGATTCCTCTGTTTCTCGATTCGGCTGCGGGTATATAACCGGAACCAGGGGGTCACTGAAAACCCCCCGGACGGCTCCGCGCCGCCTATGGTAAGGACATGGGCGATGCAGGATATTAACCCTACGTTGTAATGTTTGTAATATTTGATTGGGTTGTAATGTGCGTGCCCCGGCGCTGTCGCATCCGAGGACATCTCGCTCGCAGAGTCCTGAACGGCATCCTGCGGGCTTCTTCAGAGCCTCTTCCAGGTCGTAGATGAAGCATCCCGTGTCCAGAGTCCCTTCCCCTTCCCGACGGTCATCAGGAAGCCGATATCGCTCGTCGCGGCAGCCGCCCCTGGAACGGGAACTGAATAGGCAGACCTGCGTCACTCCGTGCTGCCGGGCCATGGGAGCGGCTATGGGCCTCAGGCCGCGGTCTTATGGCAATGGAAAAGGATGGCGCCCCACCAGAATACGGCAGGGCGCCTGTGCTGCAGTTTCACTGGTAGGAGCCGCGCTCCATCCTCTCGAGGGCGATCTTGATCCTCTCGACAGGCTCGGTCACGGTCATCCTGATGTACCCGTCGGCGCTCTCGCCGAACCCGGAGCCGGGGGTGACGATAACACCGATGTCCACCATCTTCTGGGTGAACTCGGCGGAGGGCATCCCGCAGTCGAACCAGACGTAGAACGTCCCCTTGGGCATGTCCACCTTGTACCCGAGCTTCCTCAGGCCCTCGACGAGGACCTTCCTCCTCTCGGCGTAGATGGCCATGTTGTCGGAGACCTCCTTGGGCAGGCTCCCGTCGTCCCCGTAGAGCTCCAGCGCCTTGATGGCCGCCTTCTGGATGAAGATCGGTGCTCCGGAGTCGATCTGCCCCTTGCACTTGGCGAGCCCGGCCACGAGGTCGGGGTGCCCCACGGCGTATCCGAGCCTGAACCCGGTCATGTTGAACGTCTTGGAGAACGATCCGAACTCGATGCAGTCCGGTCCGGCCTGGAGCGCGGAGGGCGCCCTGTAGCCGTCGTAGCACATCTCGGAGTACGCGGCGTCGAAGCAGAAGATGGTGTTGTTCTCCTTGCACCAGTCGTACACCTTCTTCAGGTAGTCCAGGTCGCAGGTGGCCCCTGTGGGGTTGTTGGGGTAGTTCAGGTACAGCATCCTGGCGTTCTTGGGGCACTCGTCCAGGTCCAGCAGCCAGTTGTTCTCGGCCCTGAGGGGGACCTTGACGCACTTGGCCTCGTTGAACAGGGTGGCGGCTCCGGAGTACACGGGGTATCCGGGGGAGGGGGCGACGATCGTCTCGCCCTCGTTGACGAAGGCCTGGGCGATGTTGAATATGCCCTCTTTCGATCCGATGGTGATGCACACCTGGGTGTCGGGGTCGATGTCCAGCCCGTACCTCTTCTTGTACCATGCGGCGACGGCGTACCTCAGGTCCTTCTCGCCCTTGGACGAGGAGTACTTCTGGTTGCTGTTCACTTTCGCTTCCTTGCACATCTCCTCGACGATGCAGTCGGGGGTGGGGAGGTCGGGGTCTCCGATCCCGAAGTCGATCATGTCCCATCCTGCGGCCCTCTTCTCCGCGGAGAGCTTCTCCAGCCTGACGAACAGGTAAGGGGGGATCTTCTGTAGCCTTTCAGCTTGCTCGAAACTTGTCATGAGTGTCACTCCGTCTCGCCCTGGAAGACCAGCTTCGCCGGTCCTTCCATGAGCACGTATCTCAGGTCCTTGTCGACGGTGATCCTGAGCCATCCGCCGGGAAGGTGGACGTCAATGGGTTTGTCGAACGGCACCAGCCCGTTGAGGGCGGCTGCCGTCGTGGTGGCGCATGCGCCGGTGCCGCAGGCCAGGGTCCAGGCGGCTCCGCGCTCGTAGACGCGGATGAGGATCCTCCCGTCTTCGACCCTGCAGAACTCCACGTTGGTCTTGCGGGGGAAGAAGGGGTGCTTCTCCAGCACCGGGCCCAGCCTGTCGATGGTGGCGTCGTCCATCTCCGTGAAGGTGATGAAATGGGGGTTGCCCATGGACACGGCGTTGGCCTTGAACTTCACGCCTTCGGCCTCGAAGGGCTGGTCGATGAACTTCCCGTCGTGGTCGATGGGGACGGTCCTTCCGTCGAGGATGGGGGCCCCCATGTTGATCGTGACGGTGAACACCTCTCCGTCCAGGACGGTCACGGTGGCTTCCAGGTCTCCGGCCAGGGTGTGGATGCTGAACTTCTCCTTGTCCACGACCTTGTGGTCGTATGCGTACTTGGCGACGCACCTGATGCCGTTGCCGCACATCTCCGCCTCCGTTCCGTCGGCGTTGATGATCCTCATCGTGATGTCGGTGCCCTCTCCGGGGAGCACGTAGAGCACTCCGTCGGCTCCGATGCCGAAGTGGCGGTCGCAGGCGCGGGCGCACCACTGGGGGTCGGGCTCCATGGTCCCGTCCGTTCCGTCCAGGAGGATGAAGTCGTTGCCTATGCCCTGATATTTCCAGAACCTCATCGCTGCAGCCTCTCCGGGATGATCTGGTGCCTCCACATCTCCTCGACGGTCTCGCGCTCCCTTATCAGGTCGGCCTTGCCGTCGTTCACGAGGACCTCTGCGCACAGGGGCCTGGAGTTGTAGTTGCTGGACATGGAGAACCCGTAGGCTCCCGCGTTGTAGACTGCGACGATGTCTCCCTCCACGGGGGCGGGGAGCACCCTGTCGTGGGCCAGGTAGTCTCCGGACTCGCAAATGGGCCCGACGACGTCGTACTTGTCCGTGCAGGCCTTGCCGAACCTGTTGGCCACCGCCACGTAGTGGTAGGAGTCGTACATGGCGGGGCGGATGAGGGTGTTGAACCCTGCGTCGCATCCCACGTACTTCTTGGTGCCGGCGTCCTTCACGTCGTTGACCTTGGTCAGGAGCACGGTGCTGTCGCAGACGATGTACCTTCCGGGCTCCAGGATGAGGGTCTTGATGTCGGTCTCCTCCTGGATCATGTCGGTGAGGTTCATGGCCAGCTCGTTGACGTCCATCTCCTCCTCCTGGGGCTTGTACGGAACGCCGATGCCTCCGCCCATGTCGATGAACTCCAGGTCGATCCCGATGCCCTTGATCTCGTTGACCAGCTCGATGAGGACCTCCATCATGTCCATGAACGGCTCCACGACCTGTCCGCCGGAGCCGATGTGGGCGTGGATCCCCTTGACGTTGAATCCCAGGTCCTTCGCTCTCGCGTAGGTGGTGATGACCTCGTCCAGGGGGATCCCGAACTTGGCGCCTTTCGATCCGGTGATGACCTTGGCGCTGTGGCCGGAGCCCACGCCGGGGGTGATCCTGAAGGACACGTCGGTGCACGGGGCGATCTCGGCGAGCCTCTCCATCTCGGAGACGGAGTCCAGGTTGATCATGACTCCCAGGTCGGAGACGGCTTTCAGCTCCTCGTTGCTCACGTTGACCCCGGTGTACATGATCCTGTCCGGGGTGTAGCCGGCCTTCAGGCAGGTCATGACCTCGCCGATGGACACGGCGTCGATGCCGGAGCCTTCCTGCTCCAGTACTTTCAGTATGGCGAGGCTGGTGTTGGCCTTGCAGGCGTAGTGGATCTTGGTGTCCATGTACTTGGAGAACGCGCCGTAGATGTTCCTGTAGTTCTCCCTGAGCCTCTTCTCATCCGTCACGTAGACGGGGGTGCCGAACTCCTCGGCTATCTCCACGGCGGACTTGCCGCCGATCATCATGACCCCGTCCTTACCTTCGAACTCCCTCATCATTGGGCATCACCTATGTACTTGTCATGGAGGATCTTGACCACGTCTATCACCTTGTTCATGGGCACGACGAAGTTCAGGGAAACGTCCGACGCTCCCTCGGAGATCATCTCCACGTTGGCTTCCGCCTCCTTGACCGCGGAGAATATGTCTCCGGACACTCCGCACTTGTCCAGCAGGTTGTCTCCCACTGCGCAGATCAGGGCGACGTTGTTCTTCACGTCGATCCTCTCGATGTCCCCTCCGCTGAGGCCGTTGAGCTGCTTCAGGGTGATCTTCACGTCGTTGTTGTGCACCAGGAAGGCGACTGTGGACAGGGAGGTGGAGATCGAGTAGATGATCACATTGATCTCCGCGATCTTCTCGATGATCCTGGCGACCATCGCGGGCCTGTAGGCTATCTCCGCGGAGCTGATCGTGATGATGGACAGGTCCGTCTTGGCTGCGACCGACCTGAGCAGCTCGTTCTTGGACTTCCTCAGGTGGTGGATCAGCGTCCCGGGCTCCTCCGGCCTGAAGGAGTTCTTGACCCTCAGGGGGATGTGCTTGAGCCTGACGGGCTCGATGGTCCTGGGGTGCAGGACCTTGGCTCCGAAGTATGCGAGCTCCGCCGCCTCTCCGAAGTTCATCTCGTCTATCTTGACGGCGCCGGGGATTATCCTGGGGTCGGCGGACATGAATCCGTCCACGTCGGTCCAGATCTCAAGGGTGTCGGCGTCGATGGCGTTCGCGACGACGGCGGCGGAGTAATCCGATCCTCCCCTTCCGAAGGTCAGGGGCCTGCCCTGGCCGTCGATGCCGTAGAACCCGGTGATGATGGGGATGATGCCCATGGACATCAGGGGCTTGACCTTCATGGTCATGCCGGAGGCGGTCTTCAGGAGATCCGCCGATCCGGACATGGGCTGTCCCACCGCTATGATGCCGGCGTCCTCGGACGTCAGGGCCACGGACTTGTGGCCCATGGACTTCAGCACGAACGAGAGGATGAGCGAGGAGAACCTCTCTCCCTGGGAGACGACGGCATCGCCGTAGAACGGGCTGTCCCTGTCTGCGCTGATGGCCTTCTTCAGCCCCTCCATCCTCTTGTCGAACTCGACGCGGAACTCCGCCAGCATGTCGCCGTCGAGCAGCTGCTCGGCGGTCGCGAGATGCTTCGCCGCGAACTGCTCGATCACCGTGCCGGTGTCCATCTGCGGGTTGTCCACGACGCTCACCAGGTAGTTGGTGATGCCGGACATCGCAGAGACCACGACGACCTTCTCGCTGTCCTTGTTCGCGATGATGTTCGCTACCCTGTTCAGAGCCTCGGGGGAGCCCACGCTGGTCCCGCCGAACTTCATTACTGTGATCATTGCCTGAGCACCTCGTTGGAATCGTTTCTGAAATGTGATGTCATTCTATCCCCAGCTCGTCGAGGACGGGGTCGAGGACGGCCCTCCCCTTGTCCGAGAGGGGGGTGAGCGGGAGCCTGGGGCGCCCGTCGCCGTATCCCATCCTTCCCATGGCGTACTTTATGGGTATGGGGTTCGACTCGCAGAACAGCGCGCCGAACAGGGGGATGAGCTTGTAGTGGATGTTCTTGGCCACCTCGAAGCTGCCGGAGATGGCGTTGTTCACCATCTCGGACATGAGGCCGGGGCAGCAGTTGGACGCGACGGAGATGACACCGTCGGCTCCCACGGACATCAGGGACAGCGTCATGCCGTCGTCCCCGCTGAGCACGGAGAAGCCCTTGGGGCGCCTGGACAGGATGCCCTGGATCTGGGCCACGTTGCCGCTGGCCTCCTTGATGCCCCCGATGCCGTCCAGCTCCGCCAGGCGGAGGGTGGTCTCGAGGGCGACGTTGGACCCGGTCCTCCCCGGGACGTTGTAAACGATGACAGGTATGTCCACTGCCTCGGAGATCGCCTTGTAGTGCTGGTAGATCCCCTCCTGGGTGGGCTTCACGTAGTAGGGCGAGATGGACAGCAGTGCGTCGGCTCCCAGGTCCTGGGCGTCCTTGCTCAGCACCATGGCCTCGGAGGTGCAGTTGCTTCCCGCTCCCGCGATGACCTTGGCCTTCTTCGCCTCGTCGATGACGATCTCGATCACCCTGAGGTGCTCCTTGTGGTTCAGCATGGCCGATTCCCCGGTGGAGCCGCAGGGGATCAGCATGTCGACCCCGTTGTCCTCCTGGAACCTGACGAGCCTCCTGAGGGCCTCTTCGTCCACTTCCCCGTCCTTCTTGAACGGCGTAATCAGTGCTGTTCCTGTTCCTGTAAACATATCTCAGGCCTCCCCGAAGTGCTCCTTGAGTATCAGGCGGGTCCTCGTGCTGAGGATGTTGTCGTAGCGCCTGACCCTCTCGATGATGTCGTTGAGATGCTGGGAGGATTCCACGTCCACTATGGCGATTATGTCCTGGTCCCCGGTGACCTCGAAGACCTCGGTCACTCCGGCGTACCCGGCCAGCTCCTTGGCGATGTCCTGCGTGTCGGTGTTCACGTCGATGCGTATCTCCACCAGCGCCTTCACGTTCCTGGAGCTCGTCTTGATGGTGAATCCGCGGATTATCCCTTCCTCGGTCATCCTGTGGACCCTGCTGCGGACCGTCCCCTCGGACACGCCCAGCTGGTTGGCGATCTCGACGAACGGGCGTCTGGAGTCCTTTTTCATAATCTCGATGATCCTCTTGTCAAGGTCGTCCATTTTTATACCTCCGGCACCTCTCGGGTTTATATTCTCGAGCATTCTGATTTAATTATATAAAATATAGGAATCCGCAGAAAAAGAACGGATTCCATAGGGTTTTTCGGGAAGAAGTTGGGAAAAGGTTTCCGGTTCCTGCGGAATCCGCAGGAACGCTCAGGAGCCGGAGCTGTTCCGGGCCTCCATGGGAGGGCGCTCTCCGCCGTTGTAGACGTTGACCACTTCCACCTCCATCCTCTCGTAGGTGGTCTCGATGCCGTTGTCGCAGAACAGCTTGTAGATGATCTCCCTGAGCTGGCCGGCGTAGTGGGCGCTGTTGTCGAAGTCGTCGACGAAGCAGGCGAGCCTGTACTCGATACCGGAGTTGTTGAAGGCCGTGAGCCTGGTGTTGGGCTTGGCGACGGGGCCGTCCTTGATCACGTGCGGGTGCATCTTGGCCGCCTGTATCAGGAGCTCCTTGGCCTTGGTCTGGTCGGCGTCGTATGCGACCTCCATGAACACGAAGATCCTGGTGAACTGGTCGTTCTTGGTGAGGTTGACCAGCGTGGCCGAGGACACGACGTTGTTGGGCATGGTGATGATCTGGTCCCTGTCCCAGTTCTCGAACTCGGTGTACATCAGGCTGACCTTGTGCACCTTGTAGACGTCCCCGTTGATCTTGACGAAGTCGTCCTTCTTGAAGGGCCTCACGGCCAGGAGCACTATTCCGCTGAAGAACTGGCTGATGATCTGCTGGGCGCCGAATGTGATCCCCAGGGTGATGACCCCTGCGCTGACCAGCAGCCCCGCCAGGTCCACGCCGTATGCGGCGAGGACTATGGTGGCCGCGACGACGCAGATTATCAGCTTCCCGATCAGCTTGAACAGCGGGACCAGGGAGGTGTCGACACCGTCCACGTCCACGGTCTCGTCCAGGCCCTTGAACAGGGTGGTGATGATGAACCCGTAGATCTGCCAGGCGATGAACGCTCCGATGAGGACGTACAGGGCGAGCGAGAAGTTCGCCACGAAGCTCATGATCTCCGCGTTGACGCCTATGATCTTCAGGCACTCGTTGAGCGCGACGACCAGCATCAGCAGGGAGATGGTCTTGGTGAGCCTGCGGGTGATGTCCTTCCTCTCTTCCTTGTTCTTGTTGAACCTGACGACCTTGATGACCAGGGGGATGATGATCCCGCACATCACGATGGTGGCCAGGATCCAGATGACCAGGGTGGCGATGCAGGTGAACCACACGCCGTTGAACGGCGAGGGGAGGGTGTTGGGGATGATCCCGAAGAACTTGTTGTACGCGTCCTCGTCGCTGTAGATGGATTCTATGGTTATCTCGTACGGGACGGCGATGGTGAACGTCTCCCCGGTGCCGATGACCGTGAAGTTCAGGTTCAGGCTCCCTGTCGCGGTCTCGTTGTCGGAGAGCCTGTCCGTGTGGACGGTGACCGTGATCACGGCCACGTCCTCTCCGCCCGAGGGCTCGATCATGGATGCGAACGAGCCTCCGACGGTGACCACGCTTGCGATGGTGGCTTTGGTCGCGGATATCGAGGGCACGGTCATGTCCAAGGAGTTGGACGTCGTGTTGGTCACGTAGAGGACCGTGGTCTTGGTGGCTCCTCCGTCTATGCTCATCGTGATGGAATCGCTTCCGCCCCTGACCGTGACGATGACCCCGTGGTCGGAGATCGCGTCCCCTTCGTCCGCCAGGGACAGGGGGACCGCCACGACAGCGAGCATCGCGATTATCGCGAGCACTGCGGCTTTGGTGTTCATGGAGAGTCCACATCGTTGATGCGTATATAACCGGATGGCAGGAGGCTTCGGGGAATAGCGTGCTATGGATGTACGGCCCCAGGCCCCATGGTCCGTTAGCGGAAAGAAGGGTCCGGACGGGCGGCAGGCCTGCATGGCGGGAAGAACGGCGGGGATCGGGCCCGAGGGCCCTAGACAGCCCGGTGCCTTGCGGCATCATGATCCTGCAGTACAGGAACATAGGAACCTTTGATAACAATGAGCGTCATGGGGCGTCATGCTGGATGGTATCGACAATATGCGCCCGCGCTCGGAAGAGCCGATGGCATCGGTGCCGGCTGTCCTTGCAATTACATCACGGACGGCGTCGTCCGCAATCCTGCGGATTCCGTCGGTCCATGTCCGGGCCATGGATGAGGTCCACGGTCCGTCGGGATGTTGATCAGATGAGTTTTGTTAACACTATAGACAGTTTCTTCGTCGATGCCGGCGAATCATTATGGTGGGTGGCCATCGCATTCCTTGTCATCCTCGGAATATTCTTCACCATCAAGCTGAAGGGACTCCAGGTGATAAGGGTCCGCGAGACCGCCAAGCTGTCGCTCTCCGGGATCCGCGAGGGGGAAGCGAATTCGGGCGTCTCGTCGTTCGAGGCCTTCTGCATGGGCATGGGCGCCCGTATCGGCGTCGGCAACATCGCCGGAGTGGCCACGGCCATCGTCGCCGGAGGGCCGGGAGCCGTGTTCTGGATGTGGATCTTCGCCATCATCGGGGCCGCCACCAGCTTCATGGAGAGCACCTTGGCCCAGGTGTACAAAGAGAAGAAGGAGGACGGCCAGTATTACGGCGGTCCGGCATACTATGCGACGAAAGGCCTCGGGAGCAAGAGGATCGGGATCTTCGTCGCCGTCATGCTCATCCTCACCTTCGGGATCGGATTCGTAGGGGTCCAGGCCGCGAATGCGACATCCGCCCTGACGGGAGCGTTCGATTTCGACTACAACGGCCTGGTCTTCGGAGCGATCCTCACGGTCGTCGCAGGGATCGTCATCTTCGGAGGCGTCAAGAGGATCGCCAGGCTCTCGACCAGGGTCGTTCCCGCCATGGCCGTCCTCTGGATCATCTTCGCACTGATCGCGATCGCCCTGAACTGGAGGAATGTCGGCAATGCGTTCGCCATGATCTTCGAGTACGCGTTCAGCGCCCCCGCGCTCATAGGAGGAGGCATCGGAGCAGTCATCAACGTCGGTATGAGGAGAGGGATATTCTCCAACGAAGCGGGCCTCGGCTCCATCGCCAACATCGCCGGATCCGCAGACACGACCCACCCTGCGAAGCAGGGGATGATACAGTCCTTCAGTGTCCTCGTGGACACCATCATCGTGTGCAGCGTCACCGCGCTCGTGGTCCTGTCCTACGGAACCTTCGATCAGATCTACGCACTGAACCCGGAAGGAGGATCCCAGCTCATCCAGGGCATCTTCACATCCGCCATAGGCGACATCGCGAACTCCATCATCGCCATCTTCATGCTCATCTTCGCTTTCACGAGCATGATCGGATACTACACGATGAGCGAATCCAATGTGAGGTTCATCAAGGACAACGAGACGATGGTCAACATCGTCAGGATCGCGATCCTTCTCACCATCCTCCTGTCGAGCATTGTCAGCACTTCCATGCTCGATCACATCAGCAACACGTTCAACGCCCTCATGGCATTGATCAACGTGATCATCGTCGGGCTCCTGTCCCACATCGCGTTCGCGGTCTACAAGGACTATCGCGAACAGAAGAAGGCAGGGATAGCGGAGCCCGAGTTCCACCGCGATTGCCTCAAGGGCATGAAGCGCTCGGAGAACATAACCGAGTGGGAGTGATCCGAGACCACGGCACCGATCTCTGACACCCCGATGCATAAGGGGCGGATCCAGATTTCTAAACTTTTCAGGGCCGGTCCGGCCCGTTCTTCCATGCTTCCGAACCGAGGGCGACAGGCGCCCGATCCCAGATGATAAAGGTTGCGGAGGCAGTTCCACTGCAGCCTTCCCAGCGGGACGCATATGCACAGGCTTCCTGCTCGTCCGGCCCGGCTCATCTCGCAATCGGACCAGTTTTATAAGCAGCACAGAGGATTCGAACGGCATGGACATCCTGAGCGCCGTCTGGGCGGCGGTCCCGCTGCTGATGCTGATGCTCGCGGCCGTCTCCGACGTCCGCACCCGCGAGGTGAAGGACTGCTATTGGTACGCCGTCATAGCCTGGGGGCTGGCCGTCGGGACCATGGTCCGTTGGGACGGCTCCGACCATGCGGCGCTGCTGGTGTCCCTGGCGGACCTGGTCCTGGTGGCCGTCTGGGCGCTGTCCCCGAAGATCACAGGGATATGGGGCCTTCCGATGGCGATCGCGGTGCTGGTCCTGTCGGGGATCTCGCTGCACATGGACACGGAGACTGGATTGCCCGGAGCGATGGCCTTCGTGCTGGTGCTCCTGTTCTATGTGATGTATCAGGTGAACCTGATCCCGGGCGGGGCGGACGCCAAGTGCCTGATGGCCTTGGCGCTGGCGTTCCCGGTGTATCCCGACATATTCAGCCTATGGACCGCAGGCATCCCCGCGTCCGTGGTGCTGAGCCCTGCGTTCTCGATACTGGTGATGGCTCTTGTCATCACGGTCCTCGGAGTGATCCCTGTGGCGTGCCGCAACATCCGCAGCGGCAACGTGTCCAGGTCGATGCTCACGTCGTACCGTGCTCCGATCTCCGAGGCCCGCACGTCTTTCGTGTGGCTGCTGGAGCGCGTTGAAGAAGGGGATGTCGTGAGATGCCGCCCTCTGATGGACGAGAAGGAGAAGGAGCTGGACTCGCTGGAGGCGCTCGGAAGGGAGGACGTCCTTGTGACCCCGATGGTCCCGTTCATACTGCCTCTGGCGATAGCGTCGGCAGTGGTGCTCCTGCTCGGGAGCCCGTTGTTCATCTGAAGCGGCCGGAAGCCCAGGGGATCGGCAGGAGCCGTTCGGGGCCCGTACCGTCAGCCGGGTCGGGAAGCACGGCCGAGGCGGCATCGGCCACATGGCCTGTGATGTGAGCCTGAGCTTATCAGTTATCGACCATTCCCTCTGTACGCGCGCGCACGCGCGAGGGATGCCGTATCAGTTAGCGGATCGGAGCGCAGGATGAGACGCCGTCGACAGATGCGAAGTTCTTAGAAGCGGCCTCGTTACGGATATGCGCTAACAACACCCGAGAGGCCGATCCTCTCGATGGTCATTCGATAGAAATACTTGCCCCTCGGCTTAGCAGGAGTA
>CAVHQB010000009.1:0-26158 GCA_963637895.1 Lachnospiraceae bacterium | reverse complement strand
CCGCGAACTTGGCCGTGGTGAAGGCCACGGTCTTCAGCGCGGTGCAGCCCTCGAACGCCGACTCCTTCACATCGGTGACGGATGTGGCGTTGGAGACGGTGGTGGCCTTGGTGCAGCCCTTGAAGGCGTTCTTGCTCAGGACTTTCACATTCTTGAGATCGATCGTGGTTATGCTCGTGTTGCTCTCGAACAGGCCTTCTTCGATAGTGTCGTGGTTGGTTCCGAATGATATGGTGGTCGCAGTCAAGCCATTGAGGGCCTTTGCAGTCACAGTTCCCTTGGTGTTGATCTCGACCTTCTTCACATCCTTGAACACTGCGTTGGGTGTGGGCGTGGTCGTCGTTCCAGAAGAATCCGAAGAAGACGAGGATGAAGACGATGTGTCGATCTTCCATCCGCAGTTGTTCCAAGTGGCTGATGTGGATATATTCAGTATCGCTACAGCCCCTGTGCCGGATATGGTCAGCTGATCCCCGCTGACCTCCCAGCTTGCAGAACCGCTCGCACCGCAAGTCCCTTTGTAAGTCGTCGTGGCTGCATCGGCCTCGGACTCGGTGAGCACTGCCCCGGCCATCGCCACGGCAAGCATGATGACGGCGGCCGCCATCGCGAAATGCGCCGCCTTCATGCCGTCGCCTCCGAGACCTTCCCGGTCAGGCGCAGCTCCGTTATGACGGAGCCGAGCTCGCCGATCATCTTGTAGTACTCCTCGTCGGTGATCAGAGGGGACATGCCGTTGCGGTCCTCCCCCGCGGACATCGACTTGACCGCCAGGCCTGCTCCGGAGCCTCCTCCGAAGTCCAGGCGTATCCAGTCCTTCGTCCTCGACGATATGACGTGCACGATCGAACCGGAAAGGAACACGAACATCCCGACCAATGCGATCGGGATGATGAACCCTGTGGACGAGCTGACCCTGAGGTCGTCGGGGACGCTGAAAGCCTTCCCGGCAGCGACGTCTTCATCGGCGCGCTGGGCACCGGCCTTCTTGCCTGCGTCGGCTCCGCGGACGTACTCTGTCGACCCCTTCTCGCTGATCGTGGGCACCTCGTACCCCTCGGGGATCGTGTTCTCCGCGTCTCCTACCATTATGCGCGCCAGATACTCCTCGTAGTACGCGTACTCCAGCGCTGTGTTGTAGCCGTTGCGGTAATCGACGCCGTCATCCAGCATGCCCGTCTCCGTCGCATAGACGAACGGTGCGAACATCAGGACGAACCCCAGCAGGATCAGGGCCACCGGGACACGGATGTCCCTTCCGAACTTCGAGACCACGGATGAGATGGACGAGATGTCGGAGATCCTGACCTCCCTGTGGATGATGCCGCCGTTCTTGGAGGCGTTGTCCATGTGGTAGACCAGCCTCTTGTTGGTGACCAGCATCGTCCCGGTGGCGCCGCTCTTGACGGACCTCATGGGTATGGCTGTGCCTGCGATGACCTTGCACCTGTCGACTCCTGTGCACCTGTACGTGCGGACGACGGACTCGCCCTCGGCGAGCTTGAATTCGCCCATGGGCTCCCCTCACTGCGCCCACATGGGGATGCAGGCGTCGCCCTTCTGCTGAAGGTCGACGACAAGGGCTCCGAGCTCCATCGCCATGGCCTTGAACTCCTCGGTGGGGACCATGTAGAACGAAAGGGACTGCTCGTCCTTGACGCTCATCCCGGACACGCGGACACCGGACTCGGAGGCGAGGGTGTTGACCCTCATCAGGACCAGCAGGTCCTTGGACCTGAGGCTCAGTACCGTGAGGGCCACGCCGAAGACCAGGACTATGATCCCGGGCACGGTGTACATCATCTGGTCGGACAGGACGCCGGCGATGACGGCCAGGAGGCCGATGATGATCAGCGCGAAGGGGAACGCCAGGTTCTTCTTCGCATCGGCCTGCACGAACTCTGTGGAGGTGATCTTGTCGATGAACGCCTCCTGCATGTGAATCGAGGGCATGTTGCTCCTGCTGGCCTTCTGAGACTCGGCGTAGTAGATGACCCTCTTGTTGGTCACGACCACCTGGCCGTCGGTCTCGGCCTTCCTCTTGGCGATGCCCATGTTGTCCAAGCTCTTGTCGGAAGAGGTGTAGTCCACGGATACACAGCGGTACTTGCGGATGACCTGCTCCCCATCTGCCAGAAATATCGACATTTTATCGACCGTGCATCGCCCTTTAGACATAATATAAGTAACGGGCGCTGTATGCACATTAGACCAACAAGGTTAACTTGACCGAAGGACATCTCCTCACGATTGGAATGAGATTCGACAAAAAGAAGCATAACGGCGCATCGACGCTGATCGTCGCGATGCTCGTCGTGATCGTGGCGCTTGCCGGGACGGCGGTGTACGCTGTGGCGAGCTCCAATGCCAACCATGACGGGTACGCTATGCCGGGAACCACGCTGAAGTACGAGCTCTCGATAAGCATGGTAGGCGATGTCATATACCTGACCTCGCCCACGGTGCTCGGGTATTCTGACGATTACATCCTCAGCTGCTCCATGATCGGCGAGAGGTACGTCTCGACATGGGGCCTGTCCGAACAGCTGAAAGACAAGAGCTCCACCGGCATCAAGGTCGACGTCCCCGGTCTCGGAAAGACCGAGGGCAGGCACTACGACGTCACAATAAGCAACATGAAGGTGAAGGTCACCACCATCTTCCATGGAATGGTGTATTCCGTCGAATCGGATGAGATGCAGATGAAGCTGGTATCGGGCGACTTCAAGCTCGGAGACTACAAGGCACCCGGGATCGAGGCCAAGACCCTGAAGGCCACCAGCGGGAGCGGCACCCTGAACCTGAACTGCGTCAGCACCTCGACCAACGGGAACTACGTGTTCGGATTCAAAGGGAGCGACAGCTACACGTACTACTACGTCGGCAACAACAAAGGAGTCCCCACCGACCTCGGCACGAAGACGACCTACGAGTTCAGCAACAGCGGCCATTACGCCACGATGACGTTCGCCGACGGTGCGCTGTCATCTATAACAGTGAACTCCACCACATACAAGGTCTGAGGACCTTGGGAGGCGCGGAACGTCCCCGCGCCTTTCTGAAACTCAAAGGACCGGGCCGTGGAAGGAAGAAGTGCCACGGCCCGACCGTTCATTCATCCGGACATCCTGTCTGCGAGCTCGGATATCGGGACCAGGGACTGCTCTCCGGAGGACATGTCCCTCAGGGTCACGGCGCCTTCCTCGAGCTCTTTGGACCCGACGATGACGGCGTACCTCGCCCTGGCGGAAGAAGCGAACTTGAGGGCCTTGGCCATCTTCCTGCCCATGATGTCGATGTCCGCAGACACCCCTGCGGACCTCAGCATGGCGACGATCTCGGCGGACTTCATCCTGACATCGTCCGTGACGGAGATGACGTATGCATCGATGCCGCGGGGCTCGTAGGTCATGCCCTCCTTCTCGAGAGCGAGCAGGACCCTGTCGAACCCGATGGCGAAGCCGGTGGAGAATACCTTCTCCCCTCCGAACAGCTCGGACAGGGTGTAGGATCCGCCTCCGCAGACCTGCTTCTCCGCGCCCAGCGCGGGAGCCTCGGCCTCGAAGACCATGCCGGTGTAGTAGTCCAATCCCCTTACGACGCCCAGGTCGATCTCCACATCCCTGACGCCCATGGCGTCCAGGTAAGCGACGACCTGCCTCAGCCAGTCGCCGGCCTCTCCGGGGACCCTGTCCAGGACCTCAGTCCCCCCGACGGTCTCCGTCAGGGAGAAGATGTCCTCGGCGTCCTCCTCGGAGACGCCCATGTCCGCCAGCAGGGGGCGGGCCTCGTCGTAGAGCTTCTTGTCGAGCTTCTGCAGGACCTCGGCGGTCCTGTCCTTGGGGACCCCTGCATCGGCGATCCTCTGCCTGAGGACCCCGATGTGCCCGATCCTGAGCCTGTAGTCCTTCAGCCCGAGGGCCTTGATCATGCCGGACGCGGCGGCGATGGCCTCCGCATCGGTCTCGGGGGTGGCCCCTCCGATGATCTCCGCGCCGAACTGGAAGAACTCCCTGTACCTGCCGCTCTGGGGCCTCTCGTACCTGAAGCACTGGCCGAAGTAGAATATCTTGATCGGCTTGGGGTCGTTGCTCATGCCGTTGACGAACATCCTGACCGCGGGAGCGGTCATCTCCGGACGGAGGGCGATCTGCCTTCCGCCCTTGTCCTCGAAGGCGTAGAGCTCCTTCAGCACGTTGGGGCCGGACCTCAGGATGAAGAGCTCCGCATCCTCGAATATCGGGGTCTCCGTCTCTCTGAAGCCGTGGACCTTGGCCATCTCCCTGAGCTTGTTCTCGAAGAACCTGCGCTTCTCCATCTCATCAGGGAGGAAGTCCCTGGTGCCGCGCGGACACTGAATCATGTTGCGCACGATACGGAGAGCGGATATAAGAGTTGTCAAAAACCAACGGGAATGAGAATGGATGAGTGCGGACGCCGGGATTCGAACCCGAGTTCTGACCTTGGCAAGGTCAAGTGATAACCAGCTACACCACGTCCACACGTAGCAATCCGAGGATATTCTCATCTCATATAAAGCTATCGAATCCTCCGGACCGAGGTCAGCGGCATCCGTCGGGGCCGCACGCGGAGCCTTCCGAGATATCGGCGTCCTCCTCGTCCAGGGCTGCCTGCAGGATGCGCTTGAAGTCGTCGATGTCCACCGCGCCCGGGATCCCGTACTTCCTGTTGACCGCGAAGAACGGGACGGCCGTCACGCCGAATGAATGGGCGACCGCCTCGTCCTCCAGGACCTGGTCGCGGTGCTCGTCCGATCCCAGGACCTCCTCGGCATCGTCTGCATCCATCCCCATCTCCTCCGCTATGGACAGCAGGACGGCATGGTCGGCCAGGACCCTGTTCTCCCTGAAGAACGCCTCATAGAGCCTATCGGCGAATGCATCTCCGGAAGCTTTGCCCATCACGGCGTAGGCATGCTTCACCAGACGGTGCGCATCCATCGTGTTGGAGTTCCATGCCGTTCCGTAATGGAACTCGAGCCCCTCGCCGGCGGCCATCTCCTCGATGCGCTCGATCTGCATCCTTGCCGATTCAGGGCCGTAGCGCTTGGCGTAGCTGTCGAATATCGGGTGCGACGGGACCTGCTTGGCCATTGGGTTCAGGCGGAAAGACCTGAAGTCCATCCTGCACTGGCCCTCTATCCCCATCTCGCGCATGGCCCTCTTGATGCGGGCTTCGGCGATGTAGCAGAACGGGCAGGAGAAGTCGGACCAGTACTCGATTATCATGGGGATCGCCGGTCCATGCGGTTTCGACGATATAAGGGGCGCACCCGGGCGGAATGCCCGCCACAGGGCGCATGTTCGCAAAGCTCAGCCCTTCATCGCCTTCAGAGCAGCCTCTATGCCGTCGAGGATCTCGCTGGACCTCTCGGCATCGAGAGCGTTGGACAGCCCTGCCTTCTCCACTGCAGCGGCGTAGCCCTCCACGCCTTCCTGGAACAAGAGGCTGAAGTACTTCTCCTTGGCAGAATCGAAATCCTCGATGGCATCCAGGTAGATCTCCATGGCATTGAGCACGGATGTGCCGTAGCTGATGTAGTAGCTCGGATAATAGAACAGATGCGGCACCCGGGCCCAGTAGTACTTCTGGTCGTAAGGGACGCTGTATTCGATTCCGTAGCTGTCCAGGATGTCCGAGAACCCTTCGCAGACCTGGTCGGCCGTCAGCGATCCAGTTGCGGCTTCCGTCTCGTACGCCCATATCTCGAACTCCGTCAGCACAAGGGCCGACGACAATGTCGATGCGAACCCTCTCATCTTGTACACGGAGAATGCATCCTCGGATCCGTTCCCTATGAGCCCCGAAGCACTGTACAGCGACTCGAGGCCCTGGGAATGGATCTCCGCGACATCATAGCAGACGGTCTTGTTCGGGGTCAAACAGCTGTTGGACGAATGGCCGAACTCGTGGATGAGCGACCTCATGGTGTTCGGGCCGCCGCCTGTGGTCCCCAGGAATATCACGGCGCTGCCGCGGGTGATGATGTCCTCGGAATAGGCCGTGCGTATCCTGCCCTCGTCCTCGCAGATGTTGATGAGGCCGTACTTCACCATGTAATCCAACAGGTCGGAATGGTCTTGGCTCAGGGAGCGTATGAACGGTGACGCGTTCTCGATGAGCCCGCCAGCGTCCAGCTCGTAGATCCATGCGGTCTCCTGCTTGATCCTCTCCTTGGTGTACCCTGCGAGTGCGAGCCCGTTCTGGCTGAGGGAATAGGCCTTCCCGGCCAATGCGGTCAGGCTCTTTGCATCGGATGCTGTGTACTCCCTCCCGTACACAGTCTTGTAAGTGTACTCGACGTAGTCGCCGTAGCCCTTCAGCTTGGCATAGCCGTTGTTCGCCTGCACCAGCTCTACATACACCTCTGCGGCATCGGTGTACTGCTCGGCGTAGATGTCTGCTCTGAGCGCCTTCTTCTCCTCGTCCGTGAGCGTGACGCTCTCGGCGACGGTCTTGAGGGTCCAGATGCGGCCTTCGGCATCCGTGACCTTGTACTCCGTCCCGATGATCGTGTCGTACTCCGCCTTGAGCTCTGTCTGCCTCTGCAGGAGGGCCTTCTCCTCGGGAGTGTCCTCATCGTAGCTGCGGTACTTCTCAGGATCCTCCCCCAGGGCCTTCAGCGCGTCCTCCACGGTTCCGGCGCAAGGGCCGGCCAGCGCGCCCTTGACGGTTGCAAAGAAGCTGTCGTTCAAACTGGAGAACAGGATGCTCCATGCCTGGTACTCGGAGCTCATGCGCGAAGGGGCCTTGTTGTAGTCGAGGGAGACCCATTGGTACTTGTCGATCAGGACATCCCGTGAATGCTCGGCATCCGATATCGCAGCCTTCATCGCATCGGCGTCCAGGGAACTGTCAGATAGCGATGATTCCAAGGATGCGATGACCTTGCCGTAGCTCTCTTGGGCCTCGGCTGCCGTCGGGTAGTCCTTGTCCCCGTCCTGGAGGGGCTGGGGGAAGGCATGGGCCCTTCTCTCGTTGGAATCCCCGGGCAGAACGGCGTATGCAGCGACCAAGGCCGCTATGATGACGATTGCCGCCACCGCCAGCACGACTCTGTTCTTATGTTCCATATGCTCGAATCGTACTCGGGATTTAACAGGATGCCCTCTCCGCAGACCGGCCCCCTTATATAATATTTATAAAGGATGAACAGGTACGGCTCTCGCGTAAGAGGAAAGTCGTCTGGGTCGTGTCCCAGGCAGAGTTTCAGATCAGTGATTCATATGATCTCCAATTTCACAGACGTCGGCATCCCCGAGGATGTCGCCAGAGCTATGGACGACATGGGCTGGAGCGAGCCCACCCCCATCCAGGTAAACTCGATCCCCCTTGGGATCAAGGGCTGCGACATGTTCGCGCAGGCCCAGACCGGTACCGGGAAGACCGGTGCGTACGGTTCCATCGTCCTCGCCACCATCGAAGCAGGACAGCAGGTCCCTTCCGCGATCGTCATGGTCCCCACCAGGGAGCTGGCCAACCAGGTCGCCGGCGAGCTCGAGAAGCTCGCCAAGTACTCCGGCCACGTGTGCATCCCCATCTACGGCGGCGCCAGCATCGAGGGCCAGATCAAGAAGCTGAAAGAGGGCTGCGACATCGTCGTCGGGACCCCCGGCCGTGTCAGGGACATGGTCACCAGGAAGGTCCTTAACCTCAGCGAGATCTCCGTCATGGTCCTGGACGAGGCGGACAGGATGCTGGACATGGGGTTCGTGGAGGACATCGAGTTCATCCTGAAGGCCATGCCCGCCCAGAGGCACACCATGCTGTTCTCCGCAACCATGCAGGAGAACGTCAAGCAGCTGGCCTTCGACTACATGAAGAACCCCAAGGAGGTCTCCGTCTCCAAGGACGAGGTCGTCCTGGACCTGACCAAGCAGTACTACATCTCCGTCGGAAGGAGGAACAAGTCCTGGGCCCTGTGCAGGATCCTGGACATCGACAAGCCCAAGGCCATCATCTTCTGCCAGACCAAGAAGATGGTCGACACCCTGGACGAGAGGCTCACCAAGTACGGGTACAAGGTGGAGGCCATCCACGGGGACATGCCCCAGTCCAAGAGGGAGAAGGTCATGGCCGACTTCAAGGAGGACGGGACCGACATCCTCATCGCCACCGACGTCGCCGCCAGGGGACTGGACGTGGACGACATCACCTATGTTGTCAACTACGACATGCCCGACGACATCGACACCTACATCCACCGCATCGGAAGGACCGGCAGGGCCGGGAAGGAGGGGACAGCAGTGTCCTTCGTCACCTCCGAGGAGGAGCACCTGGTCAAGGAGTTCGAGATGCGCACGGGGATGGAGATCGAGAAGAGGGACGTCCCGGACGCTGAGCCCGGCCAGAAGGACACCATCAGGAGGGTCGTGGACTACGACCAGATCTCCGACGTCTTCGGCATGTGCAGGTTCGAGATCAACCTCGGAAAGAAGGACGGCTTCGGCAAGGTGTCCCTCGCGGACTTCATCATACGCAACGCCAGGGTCAGGGACGTCTCCATCGGGAAGATCAACGTCGGCCCCGAGTCCTCCATCGTCGAGGTCCACAAGGACTTCGGCAACAGGATGACCATGGACCTGCCCAAGGCCAAGTACAAGAACAAGAAGATCCAGGTCCGCGTGATCCAGGATTGATGAAATCGGGTTGCGGGCGACCGCAACCCGACCTTCTCCTTATCCGTATTTACGGGTTCTCAATTCCGTTTCGCATGGGTGCGATGCGGAATCGCATGTTTTATATCCGTTCCCGCCCAGTCTCACGATCGGAGCCGCGGAGGAGAAAGCCCACCAGCAATGAGTTCCCTCCCGCCACGCCGACTTCGAAGAAGTGAAAGGTGAGTGAAATGGGCAAGAAAGCTGATGCGATCGCGAAGAGGAAAGAGAGGAAGGAAGCAAGGGAGCAGAGGCACAACGCCAGAGAGCAGAGCGCCGCTAAAGCCTGATCTTCCGACCGACCGCCTCCAGCGACGTTCGGCACGGCCTCGGCCCGTTCGGGCCGGGGCCTTAAATCTCCAACAGAGATTAGCTCGGCATTGTCCGAGGCTTCGGGATCTGCATCTGAAATCAGAGATCGGGAACCATAACAAGCTCGGTCCGGGCCTTGGCCAGCTTTGAATGGAAGCATATCCCGATCAGCGAGACCTTGCCAGGCGGCATTTCCTTGAAGTACGTCCTGTCATGGATCTGCTTGAGGGCCTCGTCCACGCCAGCATCCATCTTCTTAGCGGAGCTGGCAATCTTCAACTCGATGATTATGCCTGTGTCGCCCCGGGCCTTCGGCACCATGATTATGTCCGACCTCCCCAGAGACGCCTCGCGCTGGGTCCTGACAGTGTACTTCTCGCACACTCCCACAAGGAGGGTTGCTATCATGACCTCGTAAGGGTTCTCATAAGCCTTCGGAGTGAGGTTCAGATAGCTCATGTTATCGAGGGCTTTCTCTAATATGGACGCGATAGCATCCGCATCCCCGTCCAGGACAGCCCTGTTGAACTTCACGAAATTCGCGCTGGAGACCGGACTGGTCCTCTTGGCTATGTCACGGACGATCTCCATGACCTCGTTGTTCGGTATCGAGATCTCGTACTGCTTGTTTCCCAGCGGAACTGCGTTCAGATACCCGGTCATGGCCATGAAGCTGAACAGCGACTCGTCGGTAGCGTAGACATCGCTGTATGTGAACTGCTGCACGATCTCTGCTTGAACCGTGTTCCCTGCGGCCAGGTTGAGGATCTTGTCCAGGTTCTCGTTGTCGATGCGCTTCAGGAGGTGCCTGACGATGCTGTCTCCTCCAGAATTCACCCAGTACGTCGCCGATTCGAAGTTCTCATCGACGTAGTTCATGATGCTGAAAGGATTGTACACCTCGGCATCGCCGAAGCGGTAGCCGTCGTACCACTCCCTGACCTCGTCCAGCTTCTCCGGATGACCGTAGTATTCCAGGATGTCCTTCACTTCGGATTCCGTGAACCCGAACCTCTCATCGGACCTTGTGGAGAAGATGCTGTTCACAGTGACGTTGTTGAGCCCGGAGAATATGCTCTCCTTGGCGATCCGCATGATGCCTGTCATGTAGACCATGCTCCTGTTGGTGCTGGTCTTCACCGACAAACGGAGGAACCTTCCCAGGAAATCCAGGACCTTCCTGTGCGATTCCTCTCCGAAGTTGTGGGAGACCGCAGCATCGTATTCGTCGATCAGGATCACCGGTTTCTTCCCAGAGGATCTGAAGATCGCTTCCGAAAGGTCGTCCAGCGAAGTCTCGAGGAAGTCCTCTGCAATGTCTCTTCTCATCACGGATCTGAAGATGTCTGCGAAATATGGGCTAACATTGGGATCTTCCAGCAGATGCTCGTGGGGCGTGTAGGCCTTCTTCACGGCAGTGCGCAGCTTGTTGACGAAGGATTCGTAGGTCGATGCCTCCGTGTCACTGAGGTCCAGACGGATAACAGGAAAGGCGTTCTTGTACTCCTCGTACTCTGAATAGTTGGAGATCTCCAGCCCGTCGAACCATGTGTTGCCCTTGTACTTATCATTGAAGAAAGCGTCGAGCATAGTCAGGTTGGTCGTCTTCCCGAACCTGCGGGGACGTGTGAACAGGTAGACCCTGTCATCTTCGGTGTCGATGATGTCCTTTATCAGGAGCGTCTTGTCGACATAGTACCTGTCCTTCTCGCGCATAGTGGCGAAGGAATGGCCTCCGAGGCTGACCTTCTTCATCTCATCTGACAATTCGTCGCAAGTTGATAATGACTTGTCTGTGTCGTTGAGGCTGTACCGTTCAGGATTCCCAAGGCCTTCGCGGACCTGCATGCGCTTGTTTCCAATCGATGTTCCCATCCTGCCGAAAGCGGAATGATCCTGCCCTGATGCATCAGGGCTCGGCACCTTGGACATCTTGTCGTTCGATCCCATGGAGGGAGCTTGCCGTTCTTACTATAAGCCCCTTCGTTCAACTGTTCAGGGGCGATGCACCGGGACGGGAACCGTCGGATGGACGCGCACCCTTGCAGCCTGGATGTCCCCTTTCCTGCCTTATGAGAGCATGGTTCTTCCGTCACCGATGCACCCCGATCTGAGATGGAATGTAACTACAGTCGCTGGCTGTCCGTGATGCGGAACGGCATCTGTCGAGCGTCCGTCGCCCGGCCTTCAATACCGCCGACAGCATATGCATCGTCGGATGCCATCGGCCAGGGGTCGAGCCGGGGCCTGAAACATCCATCACAGATGGATGATCATCCCGCCGTACCTGTCGTCGTACTCGGCCATCAGCTTGTGCTTCTCGGTGAACGACGAGTACGTCCCCAGCCCGTCCAGGCGGATCTTGTGGTCGATGCATGTGGCGGACCCGTAATCGTGGCGCCTGACCACCAGGAACTTGTGGCTGGGATTGATGTGGACGAAGTACTTCCCGTCCACGAAGGCGTCTGACTGTATGGTCTCGGGCGTCAGCCTGAACACCGTGTACTTCACCTTGCCGACAGGCTGCCTGAGGCCGTCCGTCAGGCGCATCTCCGGCATGCCGGGGGCTACGACGCACTGCCCGTAGACGTTGTGGGGATCGAACGACTCCTGGCGCGCATCCGGAGGAACGGGGGCCTGCACCACATACTGTACCTGCGACGGTGCTTCCGGAGCCGCTTCGGGCTCCATGCCCTCCGAGAACAGCTCCACTCCGCCGTCGTCGGAACGGCCCTTGCCGTCGATGACCATCCTGCTCTGCTCCAGCTGCCTCTCCAGGTCCTTGATCCTGTCCTGGAGGGAGTCGATTATGCCCTGGTTGCGGCTCTTGGCCTCGTCCTGGGCCTGCTTGTACAGGGTCTCCTTGAAACGGTCCTCGAATATCCTCTCGTACTCCCTCTTGTTCGCTTTCCAGAGGGTTTCGATGACCTCGTTGCGGATGTCGTCCCCCAATCCCATGATCATGGACGAGGTGATCTTCCTCAGGGGCATCACGTAGTAGACGTTGTTCCACAGCGTCCCGGAGCAGAACCAAACGTCGCCTTCGGCCACAGCCTCCCCGTTGTACTTGCGGTCTATGAACGCGATGATCCCGTTGATGCTGGAGACGATGTTCTCCCTCCTCGCGTCCAGGCCGAACCTGAGGACGTACAGCTTCTTGATCGCCTCCTCGTACACATCGGGCTCGATCCTGTACCCGGTGAAGCCCATCTCCCTCTGGTAGTCCAGGAGGTTCTTCTTCTCCTCCATCGGTAATCGACCCCCGCGATGTTGGTCGGCGATGACATGGACATGAACGGAAGGTCGTCCAACAGGTAGTAGACATCGGCGGCGCGCTTGCATTCCTCGTTGTACACGTCGTTGAATGCCGCCACCTCCACCCTCTTCCCGGCAGACTGGACCTTCTGGATGGCGGGCACGAAGTCCCTGTCCCCGCTTATGACTATGGCGACATCGAAATGGTTCATCAGGGCGTGCTCCAGCATCTCGCATGCAAGGGACACGTCGACCTCCTTCTGCTCCACCTTCCCGTCGCGGATGACCATGGACTCCCTGGCGATGACCCTGAATCCCTGTTCGCGGAGGCTGTTGTGCATGGCGATCGTCTCGTCGTCCCTGTTGGTGAACATCTTCCTGGCGTCGAAGACGTAGGCGCCCACGAGGTCGCGGGTCCCGACGAGGATCTGGGTGAGACGGTACAGGTCCAACCTGCAGTGGTCCTCCATGAACCTCATGCTCTCGTAGATGTTCCGGTAGTCGATGAATACCATCACGCGGCTGTAGCTGTGCTCTGCAAACAGGGTCATCGTCTGTCCATATGCGGCTTCCGACTATAATACCGTGCACTTTTTGTCGTAGCAGCGGGATAAAGGCGCCGCAGGGATAGAATGGCAGGGCCGTCCAAGAAGAAGAAAAGCCTCAACGAGATGATAGACCAGAAGCTGGAAGGCCTCAGCGATGAGGAGAAGAAATGCTTCCAGAAGATGGCCATGCCGAGCGGATTCAGGGCCCCCGCGCCTCCGCCGAGCGCTTCCGGCTCCAAGGCGGAGGACCTGGACGAGCTCGAGAAGACCATAGAGGACCTGAAGGCCATCAGGAAGGACCTGGAGAAGGCCAAGAAGGAGAACGAGAAGCTAGTGAAGGACCTCGAGAAGAGCAAGGAGGCCGCCGAGAAGTACAAGCCCTACAAGGAGCGCTTCGAGAAGAAGAACGAGGAGCACAAAGCTCTCCAGACGGAATGCGAGGGGCTCAAGCAGAGCAATTCCGCCCTCCGCCAGGCCAACGATCAGCTCAACAAGGACATCAAGTCCATGTCGAAGCCTCAGAAGGAGGCCCCTGCCGATGTGAAGAAGGAGCTGGAAGAGGAGCAGAGGAGGAACAAGAAGCTGTCCTCGGAACTATCGGCCCTTCAGGACAGGAGCTCGGAGCTGGAAGCGGACATCGAGTCACAGGCCCGGGATCTGGCCGACGCCCGCGAGAAGATAGAATCCCTGCAGGCCGAGCTGGACGCCCGCAGCGAGAAGAAGGACCTCATGGGCAAAGTTTCCCGCCCGGAGCCCACCGTCCTCGTCTCGGACCTGTTCACCAAGCGCCGCTACAAGGCCGTGATCTCCCGCGACGGAACCAAGATGACCTTCACACCGGACATCGAGGGCGGGGCCGTGTGCGAGAACGGGAGGATCTGCCTGCCGAAGCTGGAATCGTATGTGGACTTCGACGGCGCCATGGAGTACAAGGCGTATTCCGCCGACGGAGAGGCCATCGTCATTTGGCTGTGAAACGGTTCTCCAATCCATCTGACTAATAAGTTCAAATACTAGTAGACATTTGTCTAAATCATGGCGGAGTACACCGTTGAAACAGCGAGTCAGAGGCTTGGAGAGCTCACCAACAGGTGCCTGATGGGAGAGAAGATCACCATCAGGACGGATTCAGGCAATGCTGTGCTGATCAACGAAGAGGATTGGGACAACCTCGTGGAGGCCATGGTGCTCCTCACGGTCCCGAACATCACCAAGCCCGCCAGGATGGAGGCCGCGAAGATCGGGATCTGACACCAGCAACTAAGTGCATACACCACAGGCATGGGGGCTCCGGCCCCCCTGTCTCCTCATAAACAACAGAAAGACGTTCTTATCCGATCTTCCGTTGCATCTTCCGACATAGGTCCGCATCGACCTGGCTGTTCGGGAGCTTCATCAGGCCTTCAGCCTGGTTATGGGAACGACATAGACCCCATCCGCGCGGAGCTTCGCCTCCTCGGCGGTGCCGCATATGACGCACAGGACCGACGGCACGCGCCCGCCCTTCTTCTCGATGTAGCTGCGGATCCTGAGGAGGTTCTCGGCACCGTCCTCTATCCCGGCCGGGGTCAGCTTGATCTCGAACGCGCCCCATCTGCCGTCAGGAAGCTCCACGACAGCATCGATTTCTCTTCCGTCTCCGTCACGGTAATGGCCGAGCGTCCCTCCGAGAGCGGAAGCGTAGATCTGGAGGTCCCTCTCGCACAACGCCTCGAACAGGCGTCCGAGAGTGCGGCGGTCGTCATACAGCATATCGGGATCGGTCTTCAGCGCGGCAACGGCTAACGACGGGTCCGTCAGATGCCTCTTGGGCATCTTCGCAACACGGACCGCTGATCCGAGACCGGGATTGAAGGCAGACTGGTCCTCAAGGAGGAACAGCCTGTCCAGATACCTGCGGTACTTCACATAGGTGCTCTGCGCGATGACCTGGTCGTCATCATCCGCCTTCATGCCTGTACGGACGGTCATATCGCTCGCCACCGTGCTCTCGCTGAGGGACAATGACCTCATCAGCATGGCGGCTGTCATGATATTGGCCTTCCTGTCGATGCGCGGGATATCGGATCCGATGAACGCCCTGAGACGGCCGCGGTTGAGCTCCAGGGCTTCATCGGTATCCGTTCCGATGGTGTCCGGCCATCCGCCCCTGACGATGAGGCATATCAGTGATTCCAGGTCGACATCGTTCCAAGATGTGCTGACCTCCTCGGACGCGAACAACGATGACAGCGATACGGAGCCGTCAGAATCGCCGGACTCGAAAAGCGACATCGTGCGCATCCTGTGGGAGCATATCCTGCCGGTCCCCGTGTGCAGCTCGGACCCTGCGACCGGATCGGGAGCGACAGACCCGCACATGATGATCCTGCCCTTCTCCTTCCCCCGGTCGACCAGATGGCGCGTGGCATCCCACACGGCCAGAGCCTCCTGCCACTCATCGATCAGCCTCGGCTCCTCCCCTACGACTGCATCGTTAGGATGCTCCCTGGCGAGCCTCCTTGCCCTGTGTTCCTTGTCTGGATCGTCCAGCATCATGGCGCTGTTCGCATGGTTCAGCGCGGTCCAGGTCTTGCCGCAGCCTTTCGGCCCCTTGATGCAGACCGCCCCGCATGCTCTTAGGGACTTCACGATGCGGTCGTCCATGTAGCGGTGCAGATATCCGTCGGGAGTCAGGACCATGGTCCGGAATCAGCATGAGGAAAATCAATCTTTCCGTTTTCAGAAAAACAATCTGCTCATTTTCGGATTTATGCCTAGCAGCAAAGGCCCCATGTAGAATCGGAACCGCTGAAAGTCGATGAAAAAAGGAAAACGGAGCAGCCGCCGCAATCTACTGCAGACGGCCGCTCCTTTCGGTCTCAGAGGCGCTCCTTGGTCTCCTTGAGCACCTTGGCGATGAACTCGTCGGTGTTCACGGCTCCGAGGTCGCCCGCGTCCCTGCTCCTGACGGCCACGATGGAGCCGTCCTCGGACTCCTTCTCGCCGAGGATGAGCATGTAGGGCACCTTCTGGAGCTGGGCCTCGCGGATCTTGTATCCGATCTTCTCGTCCCTGTTGTCCAGCTCGACCCTGACGCCGGCCGCCTTCAGCTTCGCTGCAACAGACGAGGCGTAATCGAAGGACTTCTCGGAGACGGACAGCACCTTCACCTGCACCGGAGACAGCCATACGGGGAACCTTCCCGCGTAGTGCTCGGTCAGGATGCCGATGAACCTCTCGATGGATCCGAAAGCGACCCTGTGGAGCATGATCGGCCTGTGCTTCTCCCCGTCGGACCCGGTGTACTCGAGCTCGAACCTCTGGGGCATCTGGAAGTCCAGCTGGATGGTCCCGCACTGCCAGGTCCTTCCGAGGGAGTCCTCCAGGTGGAAGTCGATCTTGGGCCCGTAGAAGGCTCCGTCGCCCTCGTTGACCACGTACTCCAGTCCCATCTGCTTCATGGCGTTGATGAGCGCGTTGGTGGCCTTCTCCCAGTCCTCGTCGGACCCCATGCTGTCCTCGGGCCTGGTGGAGAGCTCCACGTGGTACTTGAACCCGAACTTGGTGTAGACCTCGTCGATGAGCCTGACGACCCCCTCGATCTCCTGCTCGACCTGGTCGTCGGTCATGAAGATGTGGGCATCGTCCTGGGTGAAGCACCTGACCCTGAACAGTCCGTGCAGGGTACCGGACTTCTCGTGCCTGTGGACCAGCCCGAGCTCCCCCATCCTGATGGGCAGGTCCCTGTAGGACCTGGGCTCGGTCTTGTACACCAGCATGCCTCCGGGGCAGTTCATCGGCTTGACGCAGTAGATCTCGTCGTCGATGGTGGTGGTGTACATGTTGTCCTTGTAGTGGTCCCAGTGACCGGACCTCAGCCAGAGGGCCTGGTTGAGGATCATGGGGGTGGAGATCTCCACGTAGTTCTCCCTGTTGTGGAGCTCCCTCCAGTACTCGATGAGGGTGTTCTTCAGGACCATCCCCTTGGGGAGGAAGAACGGGAACCCGGGGCCTTCCTCCATGATGGCGAACAGGCCCAGCTCCTTGCCGAGCTTCCTGTGGTCCCTCTTCTTCGCTTCCTCCAGCATGTTGAGGTACTGCTCCAGGGCCTCCTTGCTGTCGAAGGCGGTCCCGTAGATCCTGGTGAGCATCTTGTTGTGCTCGTCCCCCCTCCAGTACGCGCCGGCGATGGAGAGCAGCTTGAACGCCTTGACCGCTTTGGTGTAGAGGGCGTGGGGCCCGGCGCAGAGGTCGGTGAATTCGCCCTGCTTGTAGAAGCTGATGGGGGCGTCCTCGGGGAGGTCCTCCACGAGCATGACCTTGTAGTCCTCGCCTTTGGACTTCAGGAACTCGATGGCCTCGGCCCTGGGAAGGGTGTAGGTCTCCAGCTTGAGGTTCTCCTTCACGATCTTCTTCATCTCGGCCTCGATCTTCTCCAGGTCCTCGGGGCTGAACCCTCCGTCCTTGTCGAAATCGTAGTAGAACCCGTCGTCGATGGCGGGCCCGATGGCCAGCTTGGTGCCGGGGTAGAGCCTCTGGACCGCCTGGGCCATGATGTGGGATGCGGTGTGCCTGATGACCGGGAGTTCGTCTTCGGTCTCGCGCACGGATCCGTCAGCATAGAGCGCCTTCATTGTCAATCATCTCCGGCCCGTCGTTAGCGCGCGTGCGCGCCTTATAAGAGCCAATGGGGGACCGAGTATGATTCGCCGTTCTTATAGTTGGCGAGGACATGGCCAGGAGAGCATGGCAATCTTTATGTAAGGGAACGGGATAGACGGGCTTACATCATGGCCGGGATAGGGTAGCTTGGTTATCCTAGGGGACTGTGGATCCCTTGACTCGGGTTCAAATCTCGGTCCCGGCCCTCATCCATGATCCTTCGTTGTTTCTTCCAACACCGTTATCATCAGGCTCGTGCGTCCGTCTCCCCATATGACGGATCCTGCCCGCGAGAAGTACGAGAAGCTCAGCAGCATGTGCATCGGCTGCGGGAGATGCCTGGAGGTATGCCCTTCCCACCGCTACGGCGGATGCGACCCCGTGGCCGTTGCGGAAGGCGATCTCAAGAAGGTGTTCGACTGCGTCGGATGCGGGGCTTGCGCCAGGGTGTGCGAGCACACCCATCCGAAGGACATGATGCTCGCAGCGTACTGCATCGTGATAGGGAAGCCGATCGACCCGGCGTTCCACGACATCGGATTGGCCAGGTACCCCCTGGAGAACGCTCCGGGACTGGACCTGGAACCGGTCTGGAACGGGGACGACGTGTACGTCATGCCGGGATGCACCGCGAAGTGCGATGTGCCTTACGTTGTGTACTCCGCATCCGCGGCGATGAAAGGGATGGGGATGAGAGCATGCGAGGTCCCCGAGATGACATGCTGCATGTACCCGATCCAGTTCGGCGTTATGACCGACGAGGAGCGCAGGTCGTACAGGGACAGGATGTGCGAGCGCTCGGAGGGGAAGGACCTTGTGATGCTGTGCCCCGGATGCGCCGAGATCACCAAGAGGGACGGGTCCCAGTGCGAACATGTCATCGAGTTCCTGCACAGGCACCTTGACGACCTCCCGGTGTTCGGGAACGGGACCAAGGTATCGCTGGAGCCGGGATGCTCCGCCCTGGACTTCTTCGGCCAGATGCGCGAAGTGGTGGAGAAGATGGGATTCGAATGGGTCGGCAACGATCCGGGATGCTGCGGGAAGAGGTCCCGCAAGGCCGCCGTGCCCATGATGGCCGAGAGGCAGAAGGCCGCTGAAGATGCCGATATCATAGTGGTCGGATGCCCCATGTGCCAGAGCAAGTACGACGCCGTCCAGGGAGGGAAGCCCTCCGTGTACATCACAGAGCTCGTCGCAGCCGGCACCGGAGACGCCACATCCTTGCAGTATCACCGCATATCCTTGGGCAACCGTTTTCAAACAGCTCCGCATCCGCGATTCCGGAGTTCGAAATGACCTGGGAAGGAAAGCTCAACAGAATCGACGGCAACAGATGGGAGATCCCCATGGACGAGTCCGCGGGGATGCGCACCAACGCCGTCATCTACGCAAGCGAGGAGATGATCTCCTCCATCAGAGCGGACAACGCTCCGCAGCAGGCCGCCAACGTCGCCTGCCTCCCCGGGATCGTCGGGAGCTCCATGGCGATGCCCGACATCCACTGGGGATACGGGTTCCCCATCGGAGGAGTGGCCGCGGTCGACAGCTCGGAAGGCTCCATCTCCCCCGGAGGGATAGGCTTCGACATCAACTGCGGGGTCAGGCTCATCAAGACCGACCTGACGCTTGACGACCTCAAGGGCAAGAAGGACATCCTGGTGGACGAGCTGTACCGCAACGTGCCGTCCGGGCTGGGGTCCAAGGGCCTCACCAAGATCGGGTATCCCGAGCTGGACGAGATCCTCGCCAGAGGGTCGGAATGGGCCGTGGAGAACGGCTACGGCTGGGAGAGGGACCTGGAGGTCACCGAGGAGAAGGGGCACATGGAAGACGCCGACATCGCCACGGTGAGCGACAAGGCCAGGAAGAGGGGCCTGCCTCAGCTGGGGTCCCTCGGGTCCGGGAACCACTTCCTGGAGCTCGACCTGGTGGAGAACGTCTTCGACGAGAGGACCGCCAAGGTCTACGGCCTGAAAGAGGGGACCGTCACCGTAACAGTCCACTGCGGATCCAGGGGATGCGGCCACCAGATCGCCACCGATTACCTCCAAGAGATGGAGCGCTACATCAAGCAGAACTCGGTCAGCCTGCCCGACAGGCAGCTGGCCTGCGCTCCGCTGGACTCCAAGCTCGGCGACGACTACTACAAGGCGATGTGCTGCGGCGCCAACTACGCCTGGGCCAACAGGCAGATGATCACCCATTGGGTGAGGGAATCCTTCGAGAAGATCCTCGGCGACTCGGCCGAGTCCATGGGCATGGACGTGGTCTACGACGTGGCCCACAACATCGCGAAGAAGGAGAGGCACGACATCGACCGCCATCACGAGGACGTCCTCGTGCACAGGAAAGGCGCCACCAGGGCGTTCGCGCCCGGCAGGAGCGAGATCACCATGAGGTACAGGGATGTGGGGCAGCCCGTCATCATCCCCGGAGACATGAGCGTAGGGACATACGTCCTCGCTGGGAGGCAGGGATCGATGGAGCAGACCTTCGGGTCGTCCTGCCACGGAGCCGGGAGGAAGATGTCCAGGAAGGCCGCGATATCGTCCCTCACCGTGGAAGGGGTCATGAAGGAGATGTCCGACAAAGGAGTGTATCTCAGGAACGGCTCCGACGAAGGCGTCCTGGAGGAGGCTCCGGAAGCGTACAAGGACGTGGACGAGGTGATCTCCGTCGTCTGCGACGCGGGGCTGACCGCCAAGGTCGCCAAGCTCACACCCATAGGCGTGATCAAAGGCTGAGATCGATTTTCAGAATCCGAGGACCTTGGAGGCCGCCTTGCGGACCTCCTCCGTCCTTCCCTTAGGGGCCGAGACGATGACGGCCCATCCGAACGGGTCCCTCGACTGGAGGGCCCTAGCTATGGGAGAGAACCTTGTCAGGGACCTTATCTTGCCCTCGCTGTCCGCTATCGCGACATCGGTCTTCCCTATGCGCATCCTCCCCTGGAGGTTCGACGCGGACGTCAGCTCGGCGCAGACGTCCATGACATCCATTCCGGCAGCGTCGGCTATCTCCGACTCCAGGCGGTCCCTTCCGCCCTTGTCGGTGTACTGCAGCAGGACCCTTGCCTTCTCGTCGTCCATCTCGTCGCTGTAGACCGCGAACGCCTTCTTGTCCAGGTCCCTGGCCATGACCCTGCGGACGATCCTCGAAGGAACTCCTCCGGTCTCCGATATCCTGGACACCAGGTCGGAATCCCCGATCAGATAGATGTCCGACAGGTCGGCTCCGGAAGCCTCCGCAGCCTTGCAGAGCATCCTCTGCGCTATGCGGACCGTCTCGTGGAAATAGACGGAGGTGTACATCAGCGACCTGGACACCATCAGGCCCTCGGCGGCGGTTATCCCGCCCCTGCTCAGGACGATCCTGTCGTTCATGACCATCATCGTCTTGATCAGCCTCTCGGTGTCGATCGCCCCGTGTGTGACGCCGGTGTGGTACGCGTCCCTCATGAGGTAGTCCATCTGGTCCGCGTCCACCGGGCCGTGGATGATCTGATGCGCATAATCCTTGGAAGGGAAGAACTCGTGCCGGTCCCAGAAGCGGTCCAGCGCCTCCTCCCCGGTGGACACCGGCGACGAGATGTAGCCGCACACCGACTCCGGAGAGATCCCTGCGGACTCCATGGCCTCGGCGATGGTCCCGCATCCTCCGAAGAGGTCCTCGTCCCTCGGCAGATACGTGGGGATCTCCCCGAATATCAGCGCCCTCGCGAGCTCCATATGGTCCATGCCGGTGGCCCTCTCCATGAAGGGCTCCAGAGCATGGGAGAAGGGCGGATGGCAGATGTCGTGCAGCAATCCGGCCATCCTGACCGAGTCGGAGTCCTCCCGGTCCAGGCCGATGGCCGACGCCATCCTGCCCGCCAGGTGGTAAGTTCCAAGGCAGTGCTCGAAACGGGAGTGGTTGGCCGAGGGGAACACCAGGTTCCCCAGGCCGAGCTGCTTGACTGCTCTCAGCCTCTGCATCTCATGCCTGTCGAGGACGTCCAGGAAGACGCCTCCGACCTCGATCGTCCCGTGGACCGGGTCCTGCACCACCTTGGAGCGGGGCAACTCACTCACCGGTCTTCCAGAGCTTGTCGCCGACGAAGTGGATCGTCTTGATGGCCTTGCCGGGCTGCTTGGAGGCCAGGTCCTGAGCGGAGCGGAGGGCCACTCCGATCGCCAGGGGGGCGCCGTTCTTGGCGTCCTTGATCCAGACCATGTCGCCCTCGGCGATGTCCGGGTCGGCGTCCAGTATGCCGGGGCCCATGACGTCGGCCCCGTTGGTCACGAAGGGGACCGCTCCCATGTCGACGGTGACCGACCTCTTCTGGGGCCTGTACTTCAGGATCCCCCTGATCGTGAGGAAGGGCTTCCCTTCATAGACGATCCCGAGTATGTCGCTCTTGACGAAGATGAGCTGGTAGTCCGAGCTCTCGGCCATGTCAACTCCGTCCGCTTCGGAGAACAGCGGGACGCCGAAAAGGGCCTCCAGCTCGTCCGCCAGGGCCTTGACCTCCTTGCTTCTCATCCTCTTCCGCTTGCGAATCATTATGTCTGCCATGATGGGCGTATGATGGGCTACGGGGATATTGGACTTTCGGAGATGGGGATAAAAATCCGAGGCGGCGGGATAGGATGGATGGTTGGATGGATGGATTTTTATGCCGTCCGCCTCGGAGACACTCAAGTAGCGGGTGATGCACTTGTTGCCTTCACTATTACCATCCGCGGGACGGTATATAAGCGGAATCAGGGGGGTGGACCGAAAAGGGTGCGGCCCCTCCGGATGTCTGGCTGCCTCCGAAAACCCCCGAAAACCCGTCCCGGCCCTTTTCGCGTGCTCCGGGCGGTTGGCGGCCATATCTGCCTGCATCTCGTTTTTAATACCTGATATACAGGTATCTAAACGGTTAAACCAGGAGTGATATATTGAGAAGCAAAACGCTTGCTGTTGCATTCTGCCTTATGATCGCATTCTCGTGCGCCACGATGGCCGTGGCCGATTCCTCTGAAGTCTCCGGCAAAGTAGTCGTGGACCAGGAAGTGGGCGATGCATGGGGCATGGGCGCGGACATGGACGAGGACGACGTCCTCGCCTACATCAACCAGCTCTTACAGAAATTAACGGAGATCCCGGTGGGATTCGACACCATCGAGGACGCCGTGAACACCATCCTCGCCACGCAGGGCATCGACAGCGACCTGACCGAGATCGGCTGCGACATCGATGCCTGGGCCATCGCAGAGGTGACCGAGAAGACGTCCGACGGATACATTGTGGCCTCCAACGGAGTGGCCAGCGTCGACATCTCGCTGACGGGCTCCGTCACAGACCCCGACATGGGCACCTTAATGTTCGACGGCCTGGACCTGTACCTCTACATGACGTACACCGCAGTCATCGAGACGACCAGCACGTTCGCCATCAAGGAAGCGGACGTGGACTTCACCGTCGCGGCCTCCGTCGACGGGAAGACCAACATCACGGTCGTGGACGGCGAGACCGTCCTCGCCGACGACCTCAGGGAAGTGGACGAGAGGGTCGCCATAGAGGGCAACGTGCTCATCCAGCCCTACAGCCCCATCGAGATCATCTCCGTGGACGGGTCTGGCATAGACCAGACCGTCAAGGTCCGCTACACCGTCGAGATGGCCCTCGTCTCCACCTTCGACGTGGACGGAGCGAAGAGCCACCAGAACGTCGGATACGACGTGCAGACAGTGGAGTGGGAGGTGGAAGCGGTCGACATGGGCGACTACATGCTGATGGTCCCCGTGATCGACACCTCCAGCAGCATCTCGGACGTGTCCTACACATACCCCTTCGAGGCCGATCCCGACATCCCCGCGGAGCTCCTCGTCGGCGACAGCCTGAAGCTCACCGATGCGGAGAAGAAGACCGTATGGAACAACATAAACGAGATCAGGTCCGAGAACAAGTCCGACGACTTCAGCGGCGCCCACACCGTGACCTTCCTGAAGGAGGACGGCAGCGTCCTCAAGAAGGTCGAGGTCGCCGACGGGAAGACCGCGGAGTTCCCCACCGACTACTATTCGGTGAAGCAGTTCAGCGGATGGCTGACCGAGGACGGCAACCTCTGGAAGGAGAACTACCCTGTGAGGGCCGACCTCGTCCTGACGCCCGTGTTCGCCCAGGAGGTCGCCGGCAACAGCCCCGCAGAGTCTGACTTCTACGAGTCCGGGATCGCAGCTTGGATCATGACCGACGGCGACGAGAGGCTCACTACCGTCATCGACAACAGCCTGTTCGTCGACGGGAACACCCTGTTCGTGAACGTGTTCGACAAGGACGGCGTCCTGGCGTACCAGTGGTGCCTCACATCCGGATCGGAGGCCTCCGACGGGAAGATCGTTCCCCTGGTGAAGTCCACGGACCTTCCGGACAAGAAGTACCTGAAGGACATCGCCGACGGGAAGAAGTCGGTCTATCTGGACTTCTCCGCCGAGGGCGACATGCCCGCCAACTCCTCGTTCAAGTACTACGTGGGCAACGTGTTCTCCGACGGAGAGAACGTCACCGTTTACCACGTGGACGAGTCCGCCGGTACCGCAGACTACTCCAGCCGCGCGGTCGTGAAGAACGGATACGTCGTGATGCCCCTCTCCGAGTGCTCCTCGTACCTCCTGGTGCAGGATGCCGACGAGAAGAAGAGCAACAGCAACATGGCCATCATCGCCGCGGTGATCGTGGTCATCGTCATCGTGGCTGCAGCGGCCATCTACATGAAGTCGAAGAAGGCCAAGTCCGCTTGAACCCTGGATGAGGGTTGAAACCGTTTACAGCCCGGTCGTATGAGGAAGCGGCCGGGCCGGTATATTATATGTAGATAGGAAAGGTCAGGCCTTCCTCTTATGACGGACCTTGACCGCGATGCCCCTCTTGAGGTCCTTCATCTCGCGGCCGCACATCATGGCGACCCCGACTCCGCGGACCTCGCCGTTGCAGACGATTATGGCTTCGTCGCCTATGCGGATCCTCGGGTCGGCATCGATGACGCCGACGGCGAACAGGTTGCCCTTGAGCTCGAAGTCCATGATCTCCACCACTCCGAATCCCAGGGAGGCGACAATCTCCGCTCCCTCGAGGGTCAGGGACATCATCCCCCTCTCGGGGGTCATCATCCCCAGCTGGACCTTGTTCTTGCGGTCCTGCGGGTCCTCTCTGATGTACTTCCAGTAGGGGAACTTGCCGATGGCGTAGGTGTTCTCGTCCATGAGGACGTCCGAGACCTCCTTCCCGAACTGGAACTCCAGGACGTTGCGGGCCTGGTTGTTCCTGTCGATGAGGTAATCGACCCCTTCCATGCCCTTGGCGGCCGCCCTGAGCGCCTTGTCCAGGTTCTCCAGGGACTTGGGGGACGTGGGATCCCCGACGACGGTGCATTCCATGTCGGCCAGGCCTTCCACCAGCTCGTAGTCCTCTCCCAGGTGGCAGATGACCTTGTCGTAGCCCTGTGCGATCATGGCGCCGACCATCTCGCGGATCATGCGCTTCTCCTCGCATTTCCACTCCCCGGTCACGGGGATGTCGTAGGAGTTGGCGGGATAGCAGGCGTCCAGCTCCCTGGGGACTATGCCCAGAGGGGAGGTGACGATGACCTCGTGGACCAGCGTGTCGTGCTGGGCGGTGTGGATGGCGGACGCGAAGGCGCGGTGGCTCTTGGAGATGTGATAGGGCTTCTTGGCGGAGCAGGGGAGCAGGAGGAGGATCCTCTTGTGCTCCGGCTTCCTGTACGCCGCGATGCGGTCGCGGTACCTCTTCAGGTCCGGGCGCCTGAGCGCCTGGGTGGTGTTGCATGAGAACCTGCATCCGACCGTGGAGCAGCACTCCTCCTCGTAGGCATAGGCGTCCTGGTCGAACAGTCTGAGGAGAGCGACTGAGGACGGAGAGGAGAAGGACCTCTGGTCGGCCAGCTCCCTGAGCCTGTCGGCGACGATGAACATGCGGACCTTCTCCAGCTCCTCTTCCATAGCCTTCAGGTTGTACTCTGTCTCGTCGGACCCCGTGGAGACCTCCGCTTCGGGCATCAGCCTGATGCCGTTGAGGCCGGCCGCACGGGGGAGGGAGTCGTCGAAGGCGTCGACGCCCATGTACGAGAGGATGGACGCGTCGGAGGGCTCTCCGAGGCCCATGAGGATCAGGAGCCTGTTGAACCCGGCCGCTTCCCTGAGAGCGACGATGTTGCCGACCGTCTTGCGGGGGTCCTTCCTGAGCTCGAACGCGTTGGGGACCACGACGGCTTCGACGGAATCGTCGAACGTCAAGGATTCCGGGATCGGGAGCCTGACGACGGCCACGCCGTCCTTGACAGTATATTGGGACTCCATACCGGACGATGCCGTGGTCAGCAGCCCCTCTTCGAGGGGTATTTCGGAGCCGAAGAACCTGAGCGTCCTGCCCGATGCGCCCACGGAGACGCTCACAGGCGACCCGGTATCGGAACCGATTATGCAGGGCGTTCTGAGAACCTGCCCGTCTCTCGAGAATTCGCAGACCCTTCCTCTCTGGGATCTTGCCACGACATCCAACATGCGGCGGACGACGACTGCCTTTCATATCAATCTTGCCATGGATGCGAGCCGCAGGAATCTGATGTCCATGCTCTGACGATGCATGACCTTCGACGATCGTGCGTTCTCCTTACAGGATGTGTAACAGGCCATCCGTTCTCCGGGGACCGACGTCCTTGTTATATATCGGACA
>CAVHQB010000008.1:25039-26256 GCA_963637895.1 Lachnospiraceae bacterium | reverse complement strand
ATTCTACCCGGCCAATCTCTTTTCTTGCCTTCGGTCCCGCCACGGTCCCATCATGCGGCGGGACTTCTCCCACTCCTCAGACCCTTTCGAGCCTGACCTTGACGTGGTCCCCCTGCTCCAGCCCCATCGCCCTCAGCTCCCTCGTGAGGTACACGCCGAGCGACGTACCGATGGCTGTGACCTTGGCCACCGTCTCGACGACGGCCTGCGAGGTGACCTCCTCGGCCTCCTCATAGGAGGTCGGCCCCCTCGCGATCCCGGCGCGGACGGCCGTCCTCAGCACGTCCTCGTCGGAGGGTGCGACGTCCCCGAAGCTCTCCGACAGGTGGACCGTGACCGTGTAGCCGTCAGCCGTCCTGTACTGGACGCTGTCGCCCTCGGGGTGCGTCTCGCCCCCGGCGTACTCCGAGGAGGCGATGACCCTGCGGAGGGTGCCGATGTCGACCATTCAGGCCACCTCCTCGCGTGCGAGGACGACGTAGCCGTTGTCGGGCAGGACGTCGTCCCACCACTGCAGAGGGGAGTCTCCCGCGTCGAGCTGCTCGATGCACTCGTCCAGATCCTCCGGCTCGGGGATGACCTCCTGGCAGACGATGTTGCCCATGTCGTCCTCCATGAGGACGGCGAAGCCGTCGACGAGCCTGCCGACGGCGCAGTCCTCAAGGACCCACCTGGGGTCGATGTCCGCGTGCTGGCGCAGAGCCTCCGCGATCTCCGCTCCGGTGAGGCGGGGTTCGCCGTTGGCGGCCACCCTCGCCTGGAGGACGTCGTCGAGGTCGATGACCTGCTCGATGTCCCCGGACTCCATCTGCTCCTCGTCCCTCCAGACGCAGACCCTCATGGAGCGTCCCTGGCGGTCGAAGCGGGTCAGGCGTCCCCAACGGGAGACCATCTCGGCGGTGGCCTCCTCGACGGTCCCGAAGGGTCCGATCAGGTCGGAGTCGACGGTGCTGGTGTTGTTCGTGCGTATGTCCTCGATCATGATGTAGTGTGCCATCTTGTTCGCCTCTTGCAATATCATGTAAACATTATTGGTATAAAAAGGTTTCTAAGAGTGGGGATTAGGATCCTCACTCCATGCTGGCGAGGTAGGCGTCCAGCTCCTCCTCCGCACGTGCGGTCATCCTGTCGGCCTCGATGTCTGCCAGCTCCTCGACGTGGCGGTCGTAGGCCGGGGTGCTTCTGGAGCCGATGTCCAGGCGTCCGAGGTGGTAGAC
>CAVHQB010000008.1:0-25029 GCA_963637895.1 Lachnospiraceae bacterium | reverse complement strand
GTGGTAGACCGAGGCCGTCGTATGCCAACATCCCCTCTGCGTCGACTGATAGCCGGGAGTCACGGGACTGTACATGTGGGTGGGAGTCGCCCAGACGCGGTACGCCCCGGCCTTGAGGTCGTAGGCCACCCTGACCTGCAGCCGCGACTTGTGGGTCGCGTCGTAGGCGAGCATGCGGTCACGCGCCTCGGATGCGGTCATCTGCTCGTCGCGTCCCGTCGCGATCCTGGCGATGATGGCGGTCATTCAAGCCACCTCGTAGACGCCGAAGCCCTGGTCGAGGTAGTACAGGCATTCGAGGGGTGCGGCACCCTCGACGTCCTCTCCGACGACCTTGGTCCCGAGGCGGGCATAGAGCCTGCCCGCGTCCTCGTTGTCCGGGGAGGCGTACAGGCGGTCGAAGTCCTGCAGGATCTCCCTGATGGCGGAGGTGCCGATGCCCTGTCCACGGAAGCCGTCGTCGACGTCGATGCGCTCAAGGTAGGCGGCGCCGTCGTCGAACTCCTGCACAGTGGCGGTCACATGCGCCCCGGTGTAGGTCCTGAAAGTCCCCTCGATCTCGTCCGTGTATGTCGTGTAGTCCATTTCACTCACTCCTGGGGTTTCCCCCTCACAGTATAATGTATCCATTATGTGTATTTATAATTTACGCATCCCCGAAGAAAGGATCCTTTCTCGGAGGGAGGGAACTCGTCATCCGACGAGCTATGACGAATTGTGAAGAATTCCCCCGCCGGAGCGGGGAAGGGGTTTGGGATTCAGGTGGAGCGTTTGATGGGGTGGCCATCGAAGTAGAGCTCGTTGTGAATCTCGTCGTTGAGGATGATGAGCTCCATTGAGGCATGCCCGGTCGCATCTGCGGTTACGATAGTGCTGCTCTTCGAGTTGTGTAAGACCTTGTCCTCATATGAGATATATGCGCTGACTGAGCCATATGTCGTGCCCCAAGCTACTGTATCCGGACAGAGCGTGACCCTGTCGGCACTGATCGTCGTGCCGGGATCCGCCTGAAATTCGATGCGACATGAGACGATGATAGCCTTACCCATCATGCCGTGCTCCGAGCCCCATAGGGTGACGAGGCTTTTCTCCATTCCATCCCATGTCTCTATTATGACTTGGCCGAGGTCATCGACATATGTCCCGACCGAGCTGTCTAGCCTTTCTGTGCTCCAATTGGTCACGACTATGGATGGATCTTTCGCTTCCTCCGGTTGATTGAGCATCAGATATGCCCCAATGACCACACCTATGACGATCACCAGGACGAGCACCTGGATTATGCGAATCTGTTTCGGTCCCATAGTGTACGTCATAGGTCTCTGCTCATAAAGGCACTTGGATGTTGACCACGAGAGACTGGTTGGAGTATTTGTCCGGACGCTTGGTCATCGGGATGGAGATGGCCGTGCCTCCATCCACTCTGACCTGGGTGACACCATACTGCGCCGTGGTGGATGCCACGCCGCGCTTGAAATACGCCGAAAGCACGGCTATGCCGAGGTCCACGATACTAACGACGTCGGCATAGGTCGTCACCCATCCGGTCTGCGCCGTGTAGATCCCGATGGTGTGCGAGCTCGCGGAGCTCAGGGACGTGCTCGACTCCAGCCGGACGTACTGGAGCGTGAAGAGATCCGAGGACGATGCCTCGACTGCCAATCCTCCTGCGCTGTAGGCCATTTTGGAGGAGTCGATGACCGAGTTGGCGTACATCTCGGAGAAGTTGTTGAGCGTCAGGAGCGTCGTCTGCTCGGTGAAGTCCAACGTGACCTCCTTGACCCTCGCGGCATAACCTGACATACCATAGCGCGTGTCGTAGATCCTGACGGGGACTCCTCCCACATAGGTCCCCTCGGCCATCAGGTCGAGGTGGATGCCGGAGAGCCTGACGCTCCCCTCCCAATCCTTGGAGCGGTTGGTCGCTATCTCCGAGTAGGACGACAGCGCGGCATCCGTGACCTCGGTGATGGTGCCGTCCACGAGCGAGCTCGCGGAGCCGACGGAGACGTCGGGGTCGCGCATGGCGAGGATGATCGGCGTCCCGTCGTCCTTGGTCCCCCTGGTGATGGCGAGATAGGGACGGTACTGCATGGTCTTGGTCGGGATGAAGGCCATGAACGGCTCCCCCGACCGACTGCCGTCTCCGGCATAGTAGATCGTCTTGGCCGAGGTGTCCTCGGCCTTGTAGCGGTAGCCCAGACGGATGGAGCCCCATGTCGTGCGGGATGCCCGGAACGCATGCTGACGTCCGGCGTAGGATCCCGACGGCTCCTCCATGTCGGCCAGGGCCAAGAGGTAAGAGAAATAGTCCGCGCCTCCGCACCTCATGATACCGACCTGACGGGTGCTTGTGATGACCGTGGAGCTTACTCCCGCCGCATCGCAGATGGAGGAGAAGATCTCCGACATGAGCATGCCCCCCTCGGTCACGAGGTAGGTGATTTTGGCGCGTCCAGTATAGGCGGGAGATCCGTAGGACGAGTCAATGGTCGAGACTCCCTCGATCCCGGTGATGTAATAGATCGTGTCGTCGTTGGCGCTTACCTCGCCGGAGGTGGCATAGGAGTAGGAGGACACGGCGAATGTGGACATCAGCATGATTCCATAGGCTGTCCCCGACATCTGCTCGCCTCCTCCCCCTGATTTTATCATGTTGACATAGGTGAAGCTGGCTCCACTGAACTCCGCATAGCGGAGATAAGGTCCGAATCCGAGGATTTGGTCGATGACGATTTTTACCGTGCGACTCCTCACATAGGATGGACTATCCAGTGTGATCGTCCTATGGATGTCTGAAGCATCGTAGCTGGTCTCTGCATAGGTCTTGGTGCATACCAAGGACCCTCCGACGTAGATCCGAACTCTCGCACTGACTGAGTAGGACCTCGTCAGTGTGATGGAGTGGAGCCAATCCGCATCCAGGGTGAAGCTGAAGGTCAATGAGGTGTCGCTTTTCGTGCTGTCGAAGGAGCGACTATAGTCCTCGTTCTCGGTCTGATATGAAAGAGAGCTGTTGACTGCCCATTTTACATCTCCCTGGCTCGCATCCAGCGTCACTCCAGCCGGCTTGACGAGGTAGAGCTTCTCCGCAGTCGAGTCCCATCCGCCATAGGCATCTTCATCAGAATGCTGCTGTGTCCCGACGTAGTAGTTGCGGAAGTGATCCGCCCCAGTAGCCCTCAGCACCTGCACACAATCCCCGAAGGTCACGGAGATGACGTCGTCCGAAGGCGAGATCTCCGTGATGATGAACACCCCCAACTTATTGGCATCCGTCCTGGACGTGTGCCATATGTGGAGGAACATCCCCGGAGTCAGCGCTCCCGTCCCGGAGCTCCATCTGGAGCACGAGGACGAGAGGAGATTGCGGGAGGAGCTGTCGATCTCGTTGACTATCGTCAGGGATCCCGTCGTCCCGTAGTTCTCGACCATCTTGAGGGTCGGGCCCTGAATATCCGCCAGGTCGATGTACGGGGACGAGGTGTCCGAGGTCTTGCAGAGCCTCACGATGCACTTGAGCGTCGTTCCGAGCGTCATATCTGCACCGCCGTGAGAGATAGGGTCACGAAGCACCCGCCCTGGCTGACCGCCGGGGTGCATGAGAGGCAGAGGAGATCGTCCACCGTTCCATCGAGGGGATGCGTCACCGTCAGGGTGGATCCCGGCAGGGAGCGCATGGTGGCGTCGAGGGACGAGCTCCGGGCATAGACTCCGACGATCGTGCACGTCGGAGAGTTCTTCCCCGTGACGTGATATACGTCGTAGCTCGCGCCGTCGATCTCGTGCTGTTTGTATTTGAGGTTGGCCACCAGAGGGGACATGGACACCCATGTGATGCCCGAGACGGTGGACCCGTTGACCTTGACCGTGATGCTCATAGGACCTTGCCTCCCGAGATGACGGCATTGATGCCGTTCGCCGTGGACAGGCTGTCGCTGGCCGTGTTGTTGATGACGATGGTGGAGTTGGTCGTCGATGCCGACGACGCGGTGCCGTTGCCGGAGGATGCCATCATCGCGGCCAACGCACCTCCCGCCGCACCCACTCCGATGCCGACGAGGGCCGCCTTCCACGGGGACTCCATGACCGAGCGGAACGTCTCCACGAGGGCCAATCCCATCTCCGAGGTCTTGAGCATCTCGGAGACCGCCTGCAGAGCCTGCACGCCCTGCACGAAGCCCGTCAGGGCCTGGAACCCGGCGTTGAGCGTCTGGAGCTGTTTGGCCGCATCCCCCGTGACGACGCCCATCGAGATCAGTCCGTTGCTGACGGAGGACACCGCCGACTGCATGCTCATGAGCACTGCCGTGTTGACGAGGAATTGGCTCTGCTGCTTGGACAGGGCCACAGTGGTCTTGTCGACCTCCTGTGTGACCTGCTCCTGCTGTGCCTTGACCTGATGGAGCTGATTCTGCGCCTCCACCGCGCTGTCGGCGATGGCGTCCGTGGACTGCGAGACGTTGTCCGTCATGGTGAACACGTAGCGGATGTTGCTGTCGAGGTCCGTCATGCCGTCGCCTCCCTGATGGCCTGCTGTCTCCCGGTCGGGGTGGACAGGTCGGCCTTGATCTCCCTGATGATGGCGTACATCGCTACGGATGTGACCGCAGTGGCTGTCGTGGCGATGGCGATCTTGGACCATCCCACGGGGTTCCACGAGTTGGCGGCCACCAGCGCGACGGACTTGGCCGTCTCCTCCGCTGTCTTGGCCATCACGCGGGCATGGAGGACCTGGGCGATGCCCAACATCCCCGTCGCTATCTGGAGCGCTCCTGCGCCCATCTGGAGGTACTTGGCGGTGTCCGCGTTGATGATGCCGAGGGACTGCAGAGCCCCCGACACCTGCGACACGCCGGACTGCACACCGTCGAGTCCGGACTTCATGCCGGACATGTCGTAGATCGCCGAGGTCATCATGTCCTCATCCCCATCTTACGCATGAGCTCCCTCTCCTGCTGACGCTCGGCGTTGAGGATGCTCGTCAGGACCTCCTGCTGTTGCATGGTCATGTTGTCGAGGAGGACGGGGTCGATGACCGAGACGCCGAACCGCTCAGCGATGGCCAGATACTCCCCCTCCACGGGAGGAGCGTGCGCGGTGCAGAGCATCAGGATCTGACGCACCGCCTCCGCCTCGTCGGGCTCCAGCGCATCGAGGAACGCATGCAGGTCCTCCACGTGGTCGAGCTCCGGCTTGATTACGCAGGCCAGAGCATAGATGTCCACCGTGGGCAGGAGCTTGGAGATGACCGCCTCCACATCCTCCCGTATCTCCTCGGACGCATCCGGCAGGACGGCCAGAGGGCCCTTGGTGTTGAGCTCGTCCTCCCAGTACGGGAGCTCCGGATAGAGCTCCTGTCTGAGGGCATCCATGCGGATCCTGGCGGACCTCGTCATGTACCTCATGACAACATCGCCGTGCGCCCGAGTGTGGATGATGAAGCGCCTGCGGTGCTGTCTGAGGATGTCCTCGATGGGGACGGTCACGGTCTCCGGCATCTCGGAGATGTCGGCGAGCTCTCCCGAGATCATGCCTTGCTCCATGAGACGTCGGACGCCTTGACGGTGATCGTCTCGTCGTATCCCGACTGTGCGCGGGAGGGCATGTCATCAGGCTGGAGCCAGCAGTCGGAGAAGGTCAGAGTGTAGCCTCCGATGGTGTGCTCGACCGTGAAGCGGGGTTGCTCGTCGGCCAGCATCTTGAGCCTGTCCCACACGAGGGACGTCGAGGCTATGGTGTACTCCAGGGTGATGTCGAGCAGTCCGTCCGGGTAGATCATGCTCCCGGCCTTGAGCGCCTTGCCATCCACGATGCCCTCCTCCAGCTTGAGGCCGTTGGCGATGGAGATGCTCCAACTCTTGGCGGGGACGATCAGGTCTGAGGAGCCGAGCTCGATGACTGGATAAGCGTTGTGCGTCACGGGGTTGAGCGCGGGGACGTCGGCATCGGCGTTGCTGCAGAGCTCGCTCTTGGAGCTCCCCGCCTGTCCCCTCATGGCCTTGGCCGTGACCTGTGCGACGACCATCTTGCCGACTCCGGACGCGGAGAGGGTCAGGCCGTCGATCTTGCATCCCCTGTAGAGATAGTGCTGGTCGGGAGCCGCCTCGAAGAGGGCGGAGAATGACGGGATGTCCGCCCTCGCGGAGCTCGTCCCGAGAGCCATCCCCAGGAGCCATGTCCACGAGTAGGATCCGCTGTCCAGATAGATCCCGAGTTCGCACTCGAACCCGACCTCCTGTGCGCCGTAGTTGACGATCTCCGTCGTCCTGCTCCCATCGGAGCAGAAGGTCTCGATCTCGAAGCTATTGGACTGCGACTGCGTGCTGATCTTCCCTCCGTATGCGAGGGTCCCCGAGGGGAGCGTCCCGAAGGTGCTCTCCTTGATGTACTGTAGAGGCTTGAGCGCCCCGGCTGTCTTTATGCCCATGTCTGATCACCTGTGTAGCGTGTGACTTCCACGTCGATATTGTACTGCGATGTCTTGCGCTCCGTGTCGAAGCTGACGAGATAGGGAGGAGTGAGACACCGGATGCTCTTGTAGAGCGTGCCGTTGATGACCTGGTCCAGGACGACGCCCATCGGCTTGGGCCTGAGGGCCTTGTAGATCCTCTCGGCCATGTCGACGGTCTGCTGGTAGCCCATCTCCCCCAATCCCGACACCGTGGCGATGACCACGCGGTGCGTGTCCACGTCGGCGGTCAGGGACGGCTCCTCGGGAGGGGTCGACATCGTGAAGATGGACAGGGACGGACGGTCGGGCCACCCGTTGAGGTCGGCCTCCGTGTAGGCATCGATGCTGCGCTCGACCACTCCGAGGTCCTGCAGATAGGATATGAGGTCCGTCATGACCGAGCTCATAATCCCATCCTCCTCAGTCTGGCGTCTATCTCGTCGGAGAAGTCCTTGGGGACCTCCTCTCCGTGCTCCTCCAGTGGGACGAGGAAGAAATGATTGCCACTGCCCCTCCTGGTCCAGTTGACCCTCCTGCCGTTGGGGAGAGGATCCGGCATGTCGTTGACATACCGAGCGTACTCCACGCCCTCGGAGCCGAGGAAGATCTTGATCTCCGTCCCCTGATTTTTGGTTATCTTGAGATGATAGGACTTCTTGAGGGTCTGATTCCCCGCATCCACCCTGTGCGGGTATCTCTTGCGGGACGACTGAGGGATGCGTCTCTGAATGGGTCCGTCCACGGTGTTGAGCATGGCGAGATGGAGCGCCTGACGCATCTGGATCCAGTCGGTGCGGAGCGTCATCATCTGGTCTGCGAACCTCTTGAGGTCGACCACGTGGACCACTCTGACGGTGGAGCTCATACGGAGTACACCACCTCGGAGCGGATGACGTCGCGGACCTCCGGGGTGAGAGGGGAGCCTTCCGCCCTCGCGTACATGCTCTTGCACATCATCTTGATGGCCAGGAGGATGCACTGCGGGTACTGCTCATATCCGGAGGTGAAGCGCACGGTGACGTCCCCCGAGATGTCCTCTGGCCACTCGAACCACAGCTCCGCCCTGGGCCCGGTCTCGACGCCGTACTCCGAGATCTCCTGCTCCTCCCCCTCGGTGTCCGTGTAGGTGATGCCCTCGACCTCGATGAGGGATGGATAGAGGTGCAGGACCTGACCGGTGCACTGCTCCTCGGAGAAGGTCAGCTCGAAGCTCCTCGGGACGATGACGCGCTCCAGCCCGCCCTCGTCCTCCAGCATCGCGCGTGCGGTGGTCACGAGCCCTTTGAGATAGCTGTCGTCGGGACGGTCGGTGTCCCTCAGTGCGAGATAAGCCTTGAGCCCTTCCAAGCTCACAGGCTCCTCGAAGTCTTCATCGGTCGATATGAACATGGATCCTCCCGCATCCGGCCCGGGAGGTATGCGGACAGGATGCGATGGTCATTCAACGACCGAGTGCATCAGATATAATCACAGTAGAAAATAAGGACCGACCGCCGGATGATGACGGTCGGCTTTTGGTTTGAGCTCACGGGAGCTTGTGGTTATTGACTGCGGAGTCCACGGTCTTGGCGGCGTCCACGACCTCGTCTATGGTGCCGGGGACCTCGTCCTTGACGACCTTGGCGAACTGCCTGATGATCTTGAGCGTGGTCTCGATGCCCCTGTGGACGACGGTGACGAAGATCCACACGAGAGCGAGGGCCAGGAGAACGGCCAGCATCGCATAGGCGAAGCCGGGGACGTTCTCGATCCCGAGATAGGCGACGATGAAGCCGGCGCAGATGAAGGCCAGCCCCTCTCCGAGGACGATTCCGACAATCGTCCCGAGAGCGTAGTTCAGAGTGTAGGGATGCTCCTGAGCGGTCCATCCCTTGGCGTTGAGCATCTCCGTGTAGGAGCGCATGGCGACGAAGACTCCGAAGAGGATGCCGAATGGCACGAGGAGCGCCACGACGACCATCCACGAAGCTTCGGGGATCATGATCTGACTGTAGTCCATGATTCTTGTCCCTCCGTTGTTCATGAGGACGACGACCGCGGCGGTGAGAGCGATCTTGCTTCCTGCCGTCAGCGGGGAGGACAGGACCTCCAGCACGAGTGCCGCGGTGCTCCTCATTCAGCTCTGCCTCTTCTTGACCTTGATCTTCCCGGTCTTGAGTCCCCATGCGGCCATCAGCATGCCGATGACGATGATGACTCCGACGATGTAGAGCAGGATCTGGGTTCCGGTGCTCATGCCGGGAGCAGGCTCGGCGGGGACGGCCTTGATGGTCAGGTCCCCGGTGATCGGGGTGGAGAAGTCGAAGTCCCATGCGGTGTATCCCGAGGGGAGCATCGGAGCGACGACCTTGGAGCCGTGCTCGACGGTGGATGTGGCGTAGACGGTCTGCGCGTCGCCATCGCCGTAGACGAAGGTGACGGTGTACGTGTCCGCCCTGAACGCCGCGGTGAAGGTTGCGTCCTCGGTGAAGACGTAGTCCTCGTCGTAGACGGCACCCTCGGAGTCGTACCATCCGGTGAACTCGAAGGCGGTCTTGACGGGGTCCGACGGGATCATCATGGTCAGGATGGACTCGGTGGTCCCCTTGGAGATGACAGTCCCATCGACTATCCACGTGACGTCGAAGATCTCCCTCCACTGCGCGGTGTAGGTCGCGTCGGCCTTGATGTCGGAGGAGACGACCTCAGGGTACCATCCCTCGAAGACGTAGCCCTCCCTCTCGGGGTCTGCGGGAGCGGAGACGGTCCCGGCGTAGTCGACCTTGGACGCGGAGATCGTCTTGTAGACGCCCTCGGAGACGAGGGTATAGCCGTCGACGAAGACGATGTCGAACTGCGTGGTGGTGAACTGCGCGATGAATTTCATCGGGGCCCCTGAGGTCAGGGTGACGACGGATCCGACGGCCACGGTGATGGTCGTGTCGGACTGCTGCCACCCTGCGAAGGTCTTGCCCTCGGGAGCCGTGAGCCCCAGGTCGGCGAGCGACTTGAGGGTCACGGTCTGGGATGTGCCGGTGAAGCTCTGGGTCGCCCCCTCGACCTCATACTGTATCTCGTAGGTGGTCGCCGGAGGCTCCTCCAGTGCGTCGACGTCGGAGACGCCGACGATGCAGAATGCCCCTGCGAATGCGACCACGGCGAGAATTAGACTAATTCTCGATTTCGGTGACATATGTTACTCACCGATAAGCGATGCTTGGGTTCGCACACGTATAATCACTGAATAAATGGTTTGGGGAAGGGGTTTGTCATGCCGTCGGCTTGGTGGGTAGCTCCGGGACCTTGGTGGCCATCTTCTTGGCCATCGCGCTGACCTTGGCGTTCCAGTTGTCCAGCGCGGTGATATACTCATCCCATGCGGTGGCGGCATCGTCGGTGGCGATGCGTCTCGATCTGTATGCCTCGGAGTACAGGTCGTCGGTCTTGCGGTGGAGGGTGTTCCTGTACTTCTCGTGCAGGTTCTCATCCCACTTCGCTCCCACCGGGAGGATGCCTTCGAGCATGCGCTCGTACTCGCCTGGCCTGAATCTGTACTCGGTGTACAGGTAGGTGGTCCTCGTGACTCCGTTCTCGTCCTCCGCGGTCTCACTGGTGACTCCGCATCTATACAGGGTCACGGTAGGTCCGGAGACGAGCTCGATAGGCTTGGTGTCTGAAATTCCATCAACGATCTCCATGGTTCGTTACCTCTTTCGACTATAGTGTAAATCGTTTGGTTGGCTAAATGATATCCATCGCACCAGCGTAGGACACCATTATATGAGCATAGACTGCCGAGGTCGTGGATATCCAAGGTCCCTCCGTCGGCCATCTTCTGCCTGATGGCCTTGCACTTGGACTTGAGACGCTTGACCGTCGGTTCCTTGAGGAGGACATGGTCGCGGAACGTGCGGTAGCCGACGAAGTCCACGCCCCTGTCGTCCACAGGGAAGATCTGCCAGTTGCCCTTCATCTCCAGGCCGTCGGCTCTGAGGAGCTCGTCGACCTTGCGCCTGACACGGTGGAGCCAAGCCTTGGACGATCCGAGGATGATGATGTCATCCATGTACCGGATGTAGTGCTTGCAGTGCCATGTCTGCGTCATGTAGCGGTCTAGATCGGCCAGATAGAAGTTTGCGAAATACTGGCTGGTGTAGTTGCCGATGGGCAGTCCGTCGCCGGGGAAGCCGTAGATGATCTCCCCGCACAGCCACAGGATGTCCTTGTCCTTGATGCGACGCTCCAGCTTGCGCATCATGATGTCTTTGTCGATGCTCGGGAAGAACTTGCGGACGTCCATCTTGAGGCAGTAGACGGTCCCCTCGGGGTCCTTGCGCAGGGCATCCCTCAGTTTCTGGAGAGCCTGATGGGAGCCCCTGCCCTCCATGGCGGCGAAGGAATGCCCCTCGCCGATATAATCCATGATCATCGGCCTGATCTGGAGCATCAGTGCCCAATGGACGATACGGTGAGGGTCGTAGTCTATGTCGTATACGACGCGCTCCTTGCCGCCTTCGCGGATGGTGAACGCGCGGTACTCCCCGCTCTTGTACGTCTTCTCGATGAGGGATCTCTGGATCTCCTCCAGGCGCGGGATGGGGTCGGTATCGAAGCTCGCCACCTGAGGCTTGGTCGTCTTGCCCCTTCTGCTCCGCCTGTAGGCTTCGAGGAGGTTGTCGGAGGAGACGACGTCCTTCATCTTGTTCTTGAGCCTCTTGACCATCCGTGTCCCGCCTTTACCTAGTCGCAGACACGTTCACCGCCGATCGGCCGTTACTAGGTCCACTTTCGTTTTTGTATTCCACCAAGGGGTGAGGCCGAATGGAGAGTTAGTGAGGATTGATGAGGTAAATTTCAGGCGAGCACCGAGGTTCGTGTTGGAGCTGGAGACAGAGTTACGGTTGAAGTAACCTGGACCAGCATTCCCGGAAGATTCATTCGAATTGCCTCCGACGTTCGGAGCCACGTTCGACGAATTGGCCGAAAACAACTGACCGGAGCTGCGGTTCCACTGGCCTGTCCGTCATGGACTGTGAGATAAGGGGTTTAGGCGCACCTCCTGATGCCCATCCGGTGCGCTTTATGGTCCATATCCATCCTCCTGCGGTTCGTCTCGCGCGGGGACGCGCTCACACATCGAACACAAAGGCCAGGCGAGCACCGAGGTGCGCGTCGGAGCTGGAGACAGAGTTACGGTAGAAGAAACCTGGACCAGCAGACCCGGAAGAGTCAACCGAAGTGCCCCCGACGAACGGAGCCACGTACGACGAACTGGCCGAAAGGTACTGATAGTCGCAGAGCCCCGTGGTATTGCTTCCGCCCGCGGTGTCACCCATCCCCCAGCTCAGATCGCCCATCTTGATGGTCAACGGAGTGCCGTTGATGCTCGCGTCGAAGCCCGAGATCTCCGTCTTATTGGACGTGTCGTCCGTCGGCGTGGCATTCTGTCCGACGAAGAGCGAGTTGCCGGAGTAGTATGCGTCGTCGATCCACTGACGCATGGACGCCCAGAAGTTCTCGATGAGGAACTTGTGCGCGTTGCCTGTGGAGCCGACGTTCCCCGCATACGGTCCGAGGGCATTGCACAATCCGGTCGTCGATGATCCGTAGGCGAGCCCTCCTCTTCCGGTGAGCTCGGGGACGTTGAATCCCTTGGACCTCATGTACGTTTTTTCCTTCATGAGCTGCCACATGTGGTAGTTCCACTGCATCGCCTTCCCATCCCTGACGGTGTTCTTGGCCGCGTAGGTGCGGAAGTTCGGACGTGTGACGTTGCCCGTCGCGGTCACTCCGGATATGGACTTCAAGGTGCTCGACTGGTTGTATCCGAGGTACACTCCGATGGCCAGGTAGTCGTAGGTGTGCCCGCCGATGGTGTGGGCATATGCCGTCCCCTCGGAGGATCTGGACGCATGGGACGTTTTACCATCCTGCCCCTTGCGGTACTGGGTCGGGATGCACAGCATGGTGTTCTCGGACGTGATCGCCGAGGATCCCGTCTGCGTGTAGTCCCACTCCTTCGCATCGTCGTCCCATGTGGCCAGCACCTGAGTGAGGTTGTAGGGGTTGAGGAGCTGGTGGAAAAACTGCCCGCTGGACCCGGTCTGGAAGGTGGCGTAGAACATGTCCTCATTGTCCATCCCAGTCTCCGTGTCGAATGCCCACTCCCCCTCCTGGGAGCACTTGGCCAGCGAACTCCCCGTCCCCCTGACAGGGGTGAAGCCCGCGCAGTCGTCGGCATAGGTGATGGCCGCCTCGGGGTCCGTCTGCATCGTGGTGGTGTTGACTGCGATGGAGTGGAGCCATCCGAAGGCCAGCGTCAAAGCCGCCGTGTAGGATCCTCCGCCCTCGACGGTGATGGTCACGGGATCGCAGGTCGCCCCGTCCGGTGCATCGGAGGAGATCGTGTAGCTCCCCGCGCCGTTGAGCGTCAGCGTGGCCGATGTGCCCGTGCCCGTGGACGCGGTGACGACGTCACTCCCGTCCGAGGATGTGGCCTTGACCGTCCTGCCCTGACCCCCCGTGCCTCCGGAGGAGTCCGTCACGGTGACGACGACGATGGGTCTGGCCAGGAGCTCGAAGGTCATAGGATAGGTCTGATTCTTGACCGCCGTGACGCTCTGCGTCGCAGGGGTGAGATAGCCCGATGGTGCGGAGACCGACACGGTGTAGTCGTCCTCCTCCAGGATCAGGGTGGCCGTCCCCGCGCTCGTGGTGTAGGCGGTCTTGGTCGTGTCGCCGATGGCCTTGACCAGCAGGCTCCCCGCGGATGCCTGCGGGGTGACGGTGACGTTGAGGAGGGGATGCGCATCGAGCGCGAAGCTCATGCTGTACGTCTCTCCTGCGACCGTCACCTGCGTCTTGGATGCAGGCGTGTAGTAGGTCTCCGGCGCATCGCATGCGATGGTCCAGGATCCTGCAGGAAGGGACAGCGTGCACGTGCCGTCCGAGGATGTGGTCTTAGTGATAGGGGACATGCCGTCGGCGGTCGCTGTGATGGTCCTGCCCGATGCAATGGCCGACGGGGTGACGGTGACGACGACCTTGGCCTCCTCGTAGAGGTCGAAGCCGTGGGTGTACGCCTGTCCGGCCTGAGGCGTCAGCGGATAGGAGGAGGGCACGACATAGCCCGTAGGTGCGTCGCACGATATGACGTAGGACGTGCCCGCCATGAGGGTCAGGCTCGCGGTGCCCGAGCTGTCCGTCTGCGCCGTGACGGTGGAGCCGGACGTCGTCGGGGTGGCCGTGACGGTCCTCCCGGACTGATAGCCGGCGGAGCTCTTGTCCGTGACCGCCACTGCCAGGGTCGGCTTGGTCAGGATGGAGAAGGTCTTGGTGTAGGATCCTCCTGCGGATGCGGAGACGGTGGCCGATGTCGGAGACACTCCCTGACCGTCGGGATAGTCGACGGTCACGGTGTACTCGGCTATCTCCAGCTTGATGGTGACCTTGCCGTCCATTCCCGTCGTCGCCGTGATGACGTCGCCGTCGTCGGGAGTGCAGGTGATCGTCCTCCCGGAGATGTCCGTGCCCGCGCACGTGATGGCCAGCTTCGGAGCCTCGTAACAGGAGAACTCCAGCGAGGAGGACGTGTCCTGGATGGTCGCCGTCGCCGAGCTCGGCGAGAAGGTGAAGTCCGTCTTGCTGCAGGTCACGGTGTAGGTCATTCCCTGCTTCACCGTCAGGGTGCACGTGCCCGCGGAGGTCGTGGTGCCTGTGACGGTCGCTCCCGATCCCGGGACCGCCGTGACGGTGATGCCCGAGAGGTCCGGAGACCCTGCGGATGCCATGATGCTGATGTTGAGGAAGAAGCTCGTCGAGCCTCCTCCCGCACCGAAGGCGGAGAGGAGCTTCCCCGTCTGCGTCCCTTTCGTCCCCGTCGCCACGCAGTTGATGGGGGCGGTCGGCTTGTCCCCGTCGGCGACGAGGGTGATGACTCCCGCCGAGGAGATGGCCGTGGCCGTTATCTGGGCCTCGGCCAGCACCTCGCGTGCGTCGCCGTCGGGAGCATCCGCTCCGATGATCGGGGTGGCTATCTCCGCTGCATCGGACACTGTGATGCTCGCCGTGTAGGGCCCTTCGCCCGTCCATGCGTCGGCAGGGACGGTGAAGGCCACGGCCACATCGGGGATGATGGCGCCGGGGAGCTTCGCGTCCGAATCCAGGATGGGGACGTCGCCCGCTGTACTGGCCTGCTCCGTCGCCGAGATCTTGCCGTCGACGGCCCAGCTGTTGTTCGCTTGATATTCGCTCATGCTATACCTCTGACCGTATAGGTCTCACCGCTCGCCGGAGCGGTGTGGAAGCGCACAGTGATCGTCTTGTCCGTGGCGGAGACGTCCGCTCCCGGGATCTTGCGCCCTGTGCTGTCGTAGACTACGGGATCCGGCGTCCCGCTCAGCCCGTGGGTGAGAGTGAAGACCTTGGAGGACCCATCCCCTGCGATGGTCCCCGTGTACATGGCGAGCTCCGAGGAGGACGGGGTGAACCACTCCCATGCGGTGCCCGCGTCGTTGAGCTTGAGGGCCTGCCCCTTCTGACCTGCGGAGGGGAGCTTGACCAGCACATCGGCGGCGTTGCCCGTCGGAAGATATTGGACGTCCACCTTGCCCGAGGTGATCTTGGAGCCGGGCAGTCCGGGGATGTCGTCGGCGGTCAGGTCGCGTCCCTCCAGGACGAGACCCTGTGCGTTGTACTTGACGACTGGATGCTCCCCTGCAGTCAGGCCGTCCACCTTGGTCACGGCTCCGACGTCGTCCGCATCGAGGACGACGGCACCCTCCAGGGTCTTGCCGTTGAGTGTGGTGGAGATGTCCACCGCTCCGACGTCGGACGCCTTGAGGATGACGACTCCTCCCTTGCCGTTGACCGAGATGACCGAGCCGGGCCCGACGATTTGCACCCACGAGGTCAGGTCCGAGTAGACGCCGTTGAGCATGTAGACGCCGTCGAGGTTGACGTCGGCATCCGAAGTGACACCTGCCCAATCCCCCTGCTCCGCATCGGACAGGGTGACGAGGTCGGCCTTGGAATCGACCGTCCCCAGCCACTCGGAGATGGCCAGCGGAGGTAGGATGGAGTTGGGAAGCTTGCCGTCGGAACCCAGCGTCGGGACGTTGCCCGAGGCCGTTCCCGCATCCTTGGTGGATGCCGTGCCCAGACCGATGTTCTCCCTCGTCTGGGCCTTCTGCGTGTCTGTCAGGGTCTGAGCGTTGATGGAGAGGCACCCTAGGGCCAAGGGGTCGATGACAACGTCCCCAGTCTGCCCGTTGACGCTCGTAACGACGGTCTCAGGTCCGAGACCGGGACGATAGACCATGAGGATCCACTCGGCCTGCGAAGGCGCCGAGTGGAAGGTTATCTTGAGATGGTCTTTGGAGACGCGCTCCACGACGGAGTCCGAATCCCTCATGCGCCCCTCCTTCTCGTAGAGGAGATGGCCGACGTTGTATGTGTTGAATCCGTGGTTGCACACGAAGCTCGTGCTGACACCGTCGCCGAGCGTGAAGATCTTGTAGGCCCCCGGCTCGTCGCCCCCTCCGCCTCCGCCGTCGCCCTTGACCAGGGACCACCATACGGTGCCCTCGGCGGTGGGGTCGTTGCCGCGGTTGCCTTCATTCTGCGAGATGTAAAGATTGAGCTTGTGGACCACGGTGGAGCCGGAGTGGTAGGTCACGATGGAATCCCACTCGGGAGTGCCCTCGTCCACATGGACGACGTCGGCATCCTCGGCCTTCCTGTCGAGCTCCCCCTTGACCAACTTCTCCGTCGGGAGCATGTCGTCGGACGAGGGGTCCGTCCATGTGTCCGTGACCCTCGGCCCGGTGGCTCCGATGCTGCCGTCATCGTCGGTCATGAGGATCCTGCCGACGGCCGACTGCTTGGACTTGAGGAAAGTCTGCTCCACGGCCTTGGCCGTCGGGAGCATGTCGTCGGTGGCCATCTCGGGCCATGAGGTGACGACCGAGCTCCAGGCGATGAAGTCGTCGTCCACGTGGACGGTCTCGAAGGTCCCGTCCAGGCGATAGAGTGTTATGACTCCGCCCTCCTCGGTGACGTCGTAGAACGCCTCCCCGATCTTCGGGCCGTAGGAATCCTGCACCGTGTCGAAGGCGCAGATCGCCTTGGTGATGCGGAAGATCAGGATGTTGGCCGAGGCATACTCCATCTCGTCGTTGGAGAGGACGAGCTGCACGGGGAGCCTGAGGTCGGACTTGCATCCCCGGAAGATCGTGTGCGGGATGATGCACGAGCCGTCGGCATCGAGGTTGAGATAGGGCTTGGCCTTCTTTTTGGAGCCCTGGACCTCCACGGCCACGTCGAACTCCAAGCGTGCGTCGTAACCCTCGGGCAGTCCGTCGACGGTGATCCTGGTGGAGTTGGCGTCGAGCGTCGTTCCTCCGAAGTCGCTGTCAGGAGGACTGAGCCTACGGGTCGTATCGTCGTAGGTGACGGTTATCTCCATCATGCGACAATCAACGGATGAAAAGAGTAACTGTCATCAGTTGCAGAATAAAAGGAAGGTGAGGGGTCTCCCCCTCGGTTTTTGATGATCACTGAGTGGGACAGTGTCTGCATCCGGTCTTGAGCGCAACGATGGCCAGGTCGGTCGACTTGGCGCCATTGGTGATCTTGACCTTGACGTAGTTCTTGAATCCCTTGTAGCCGATGATGCCCGCCCTCGGGGTGGAATCGGCGGAGGACAGGGTGAAGGATCCGTATACGTCCTCCTCGGAGACGTCGGTGTACGTCCCATCGGCGGTGTCGCACTCGGTCAGGGTGACGGAGACGTCCCCGCTGGCGGAGCCGGAGCAGATGAAGCTCAGCTCCAGGCATCCCTCGACGGAGATGGCGGCGGAGTTGGCATAGATCGCCTCGGACTCGGATGCGAGCTCGTAGGTGGTCATGCCTTCACCTCCAGCTTGACGAAGCTCTTGGGCTGGACGACCGCGGCTCCCAGACGGCAGGTGAACTGGTACTCGACCTGTCCCTTGGCTCTGAGACCCTGGGAGATCTCGTCCATGAGGAGGTTGACTCCGGTCCTGTCGACGATGGCGTAGTCTTTGAGCGCTCCGTACATCAGCGGGCATGCGCTCGATGCGATGCTCGGTGCCGAGGGTGCCTTGACGATCCTGTATCCTCCGAAGGTGGAGGGCATGCCGTCGACGAGGCTGGGGTTCCAGAGGTACTGTCCGTTGGAGTCCTTGAGCTTCCTGATGGCGACCTCGGTGCCCTTGTTCATGATGAAAGCGCAATCCGACTCCAGAGCCCAAGGGACATTGGCGGTCATGTCCAGCATGTCGTCGGCGGTGATGGCTCCGCTCTTGGACGAGGTGATGGACTCGATGGAGGAGCACTGCCACAGACCCTCGGGGACTGTGGTGCCCTTGCCGTTGACGAACGCCTCTCCCTCACCGCGTGCTATCCTGTCGATGAGCTTGCGTGTGATGTAGGACTCGACGTCGAAGCTGGCGTCGTCCCTCATGACCCTGGTCATGAGGATCCTGGCGTTGGCCTCGACGATGGGAATGTTGACCTTGCCGAACCCCGGCGCGGTGGTGATGTCCCTCTCTTCGGTTTCTCCGACCCACTGCAGGCCGGCATCGCTGTCCTCGACGGGGATCTCCATGGCGGCGGATCCGGTGGACAGGACGGTCGCGTTGGCGCGGATCTCGTCGATGTCCCTGACCTGCTCGAAGACGTAGTTGAGGTAGTCGGTGTGGACGAGGTATCCTCCGGAGGGCCCGTTGTTGACGGCCATTCCCTTGCGGATGACGTCGAACATGCTCTTGACCTCGGGGATGGCGAACACCTGCGCCTTGGTGGTGACGCCGTACTGTCCGTTCTTGCCCATCTTGATGTCTATGCCGTCGACAGCCTGCTTGAGGGCGTCGATGGCCTTCTGCTGCTCCTGCATGGAGCTCTTCGCCTCATCGTATCTGATGCCGAGACCCTGGAAGTCCTGGGAGATGCCCTTGACTGCCGCGTTGATCGCAGCGAGTTCAGACACGATCTCTTTAAAATCGCTCATATTTGCACATCCTTGATTTTCTGTGCGAGGTCCTGCATGGAGCTCTTGAGCTCCAGCAGTGTATCCCTCATGGCCTTCTGCACCTCGGAATCATCCTCCGGGTCATTCTTGGACTCCTTTTCGGGGTCGTCGTCTTCCGACTCCTTCTCCGCCTCGGGGTCCTTCGGCTCTTCGCCCTCGCCCTCCTTGTCCTCCGGAGCAGGCTCCTCGGACACGGCCTCGTCGATGGCACGCAGGATCTTCTCCTGCTGTTCCTCCGACAGGGCCTTGAACTCGGGCAGAGCGGACAGGCTCTTGCGTATCGCTACGCCGTTCTTCTGGGCCAATGCTTTCGCCTCCGCATATGCGAGGGTGTTGCAGGGGAAGGTCACGAACGATCCTTCCCAGAGGTCCGCCTTCGTGATATGGCGCACGCCGTCGACATATGCCCAATCGAGCATGTTGAATCCCACGGACAATCCCCGGATGTCCCCCGCCTTGAGGAGAGCGTATGCCTCCCTCCCGCGCTGGACATCCTGATTGAAATGACCCTCGATGACGAGGGCCGCCGTGGTATCGACGACCTTGAAGGACCCTATCGGCTCCGTCATGTCGTGCTGCCATAAGAGAGGGAACTGCCCGCCCTTCGCGCTGACGGAGTCGGTCCAGCATCCCTGATCGCAGATGTCCCCGGCCATATCCTCGTTCCCGTAGGTCGAGAGGATCCCGCGGAAGTTTCCTTCGGAATCGGCGGCCTTGAACTCCTGGAGCGTGAAGTGCTTGTGTGTTAGCTCCGTCATGTGGGAGAGATGCCCTATGATGGCTATTCTATCATCACACTCATGTGTGGAATGTGATAAAGCAACGGCAGTTGACGACCTCGCCGGCAGGAGCTCCGTGCGTGGAATCCGCCGGGCAGTCCATCACGATCTGCCCGAATTTGCCCGTCCAGCGGTAGGCTTCGGAGAGCTCCACGCTCCGGCCCTCCAGATGCCTGTGCGTGTCCCTGACCTCCGCATCCAATGCGGTATTCCACATCTTGTACTCCGTCCTGGCGGAGTCGAGGGACTTGGCCGTCTCCAGGGATGCGCGGTTGGATGCCGCCGTGCTCTCGGTGCGTGCGATGACCGAGGAGCGGTTGGGGATGATCTGGTCGAGATAGAGGGAGTCGAGACGGATGCGGAAGTCCACGACAGACTCCGAGGCATAGTAGATCTTGCGGATCTCCTCTAGAGTGGTCTCGTCGATCTGGACGATCTTCTCCCCGCAGTTCTCCAGGATCCACCTGCGCATGGCCACCAGCCACACGTCGTCCTCCTCGGACATGCCGGACGCCTTGCGCTCCAGCCTGTCCCTCCATGCCTTGGCGGTCATGTCCTCGTCGACCATGGGGTAGACCTCCTCGGCGACGGACGTGTAGAGCCACGATAAGATGCGCTCTTTCTGTTTCTGCGTGGACTTGACGGCTTGGAGGATGCTCCGCTCGTCCGGGTCCTCCAACGCCTCCACAGCGAGCCGTTCCGCGTCGAAGACGGACTTGAGCATCGACTTGGCCGAGCGCTCGTAGGCGTTGCGGATGCGCTCCATCTGACGGTAGGCGCGGGCACGCTGTGCGCGTGTCATGCCTCCGACCAGCTTGATGTGCGGTGCCGTCTCATATGCCCTGCTCAGGGTCATCTCCATCCTCCGGACCCTGCGCCATAGGCTGGACCTGCACGGCCACCGCCGCCTCGTTGAGCGGGATCCTCGACATGCTGGTGAGGATGACATCCCCATCGGCCCCGACGTCGCCGTAGCCGAACACCTCACGCTTCTCATTGGTCGTGAGGAAATCGCAGTTGGTCATGGCGGCGTACATGGCGGTCTGGTCTCCGGAGAGGTCCTGCACCTTGGCGACGTCGTAGGTCAGCTCGGCCACGTCCTCATAGTAAGGGAGGAGGAAGTGGGCGAGCTCAGAGTAGATCAGCTCCAGCTCCGGGAGGATGCACGACTTGGCGTACTGCGAGCGCGCTTCGGCGAGATTTGCGTAGGTTTTATTGGCCACATCCCCCACGAGCTCGGAGGGGACGTTGTAGGCCACGCAGATCGCACGGGAGTTCATCGTCATCCCCTCCACGAAGTCCATCTCCACAGCCGTGAAGCCGTTGGGGATGACCTCCATCTCGTCGGAGATGATCATGGCGTTGGCGTTGTTCTCCGCCCCCTGATAACCCGCCCTCATCTCCTCCTTGAGCCCTCTGCGTTGGGATTTGCTGAGGGAGCCCTTGACCTTGAGGACGATGGAGGGACGAGCGCCGTTCTCCAGTGTGCTCTTATTCCACACGCCTGCGGCATTCTGCATCTCAACGTTGATGCGTGCGACGTACATCGGAGACACACCGAAGAGCTTGTCCGAGGAGTTATTGAGCTTGATGTGTATGAGTTTATCCGGCTCGATGGTCTTGGTACTGTCCCCGAAATTCAGGGTCCAGCTAGACACCGGCTCGAACTTGTTGTTGGTCCTCTGAGGCGACACCTCCGCCGAAGAGAACACCCACAGCTCGGCGACGCCGGAGAAGTGCGTCGTCACGGGGTAGATGAAGGCATTTCCGTTGATGCCCAGATAGGTCTCGATCTGGCCGACGAACTGCGCCCAGGACTGCTTGGGATTGGGACGCTCCAGGAGCTTCCGCAGGGGATGCGCGGGGTTGGTGATCTCGTTGCCCGAGCCGTCGTAGATGATCGGAGGGACGGAGGACACCGAGCCCGCGCGGAGATTGACGCACGAGAAGACGTAGGGGTTGCGCTCAAAGCCATCGAGGAATTGGCTCCACATGCCCTTGCTGATGAGCTGTGACGATGTGAGGAAGCGCATAGGAGGTAACGGCTTCGTCGGCGTGCCGGAGGATGCCGCCTTGCGCGTGAATACTCCTAGGATACCCATGTGCGAATCATGCCCCCGTTTCCTATTCTGTCATCACTCACAACCATTCGATGTGCAATGTCGCGCCATGCTCGCGGATATAGCCGAGGAATTGGCTCACCGAATCGGTGATGTCGTCGTGCTCCCCCTCGGGGAATTGGGCGAGATTGTCCATGACGGCCTGCGCCGTGGACGTCGGGACCATGACCTCCACTCCGCCGTCCCTGAGGACGGATGCGGGAAGATGAACCCTTCCCGACTCGATGGCAGGGGTGGCGATGTCTAGCCTCTGCGCCTTGTCCATCCTCCCGGGATCCACCGGCTTGATGGGCATGTTCGGACGCTTCTCCCGGAGCTCCTGTATGAGGGACACTCCGGAGGACTTGTCCTCGATCAGGTTGTACACCGGCCTGTAGCGGTTGTTGAGCTCTATCGCCGTCCTCACTAGGGCGGGAAAGAGAAGCTTCTCGCACACCATCTCCAGGAGGTAATAGTCCTCCCTGATGCGGAGCCATACGGTCCCCACGGAGAAGTCGGACAACTCCTTGACCTTCTGCGCCGTGTCCCATGAGATGTAGATGTCCGAGCTCTGCGCACGGAGCTCCGTGACGGAGTCCACGTCGTAGAACTGCCACCAGCTCCTCTTGATGCGTCCGACATCCATGTCGTCAAGGAAGTCGCACTCGTACTCCTGCCCGTAGATCCTGCTTCCCAGTCCTATGAGCTCGTCCTGCAGGAAGGCCTGCATCTCAGGCGTCTGCATACGGGGATTCTCGGACGCGCGTATGACGTAGTTCGTCCACAGGTCCGACTGGTGATACTCGTAGAATTTCCCGCTCTTGCTGAGCGGGGTCGAGACGAGGATGAACTGACCGTGCGTGGTCAGGAGCATAGGGGACAGCGCGGCATAGATCTCGTCGGGGACACCCGCCGCCTCGTCGACGATGATGAGGTTGGCCGTCACTCCGCGGATATTCCATGACGTGGCGGGGAGGGAGATGATCCTGCTCCGGTTGGAGAGCTCGACGCTCAGGGCGTTGTCCGTGATGGACATGGCCGCATACTCCGGGATCTGCCTTATGAGCTCCCGGATCTTCCTCAGGAGCTCGGAGCTCTGACGCTGTGTGGGGGAGACGAGGATGATGGTCTGACCCTCGCGGAAGATGGCGCGATGGAGTGCCTTGATGCCCACAGCCGTGGACTTCCCGCCCTGACGATGGACGAGAAGGACGAGCTTCTTCCTCATGTCCCGCAGGAACTCCCTCTGCCATGGGTCGAGCTCGAACTCGGTCACGGGCTGGATGATGTCCTCGGCCCATGAGTCGGGCTCATAGGTCCACATGAGGTCTTGGAGCTCGGCGTCGGTCAGGTCGAGCTTGGGCTTCTTACTTCTCGTCGCCATGCTGTCCCGTCAATGCGGTGAGGAGCTCGGGGTCCTTGTCGATGCGCTTCTTGAAGCTCTTGAGCTTGGCCTCGTCGACGATGCGGACGTTGGCCTCGACCTGGATGGGCTTGGCCTCCCCGATCTGCTCCCTCAGGAGCTCTATCGCCTTGATGTCCCCTGCCTTGGCCTTGCATATGACCTTGAGCATGATGGCGTCGGACACCGTGAGGTTGGCCTTCTTGCCGTCCTCCATCGTGAGGACGTCCTCCAAGGGAGTGACCTCTCCCGGCTTCACGGGCATCTGCAGGAGGAGATTCAGGGCCTCGGCGAAGGTCTTGCGAGCGTGAATATTCTGCGCCTTCTTCCGGCCGCCCTTCGCGCCATTTCTCGCCGCTAGCTCGCCGCTAGAGAACTGTGTCGCCTTCCCGTTTTCGAGGTTCGCTCTCTGCCTCTTCTTGCCCTCTGTCGTGTCCTTTTTCGGAGCGGTCATGCCCGACTCCTCGGAGCGACGACCTTGTGATGCTCCGGCTCGTCGAGCTCCGCGATCTTGGTCTTGCACTGCGAGCATGAGATGACCCTCCCGGTCTTCGTGACGTAGGAGCTCCCGCACCTCGGGCAGATCCAGCTCATTCATCTCCCTCCCATAGCGACACCTGCACCATGCCGTCGTCCCTCCTGCCGGGATCCTTGCCCTGCGCCTTCTCTAGGGAGTCGGCTATCCGCCTGAGCTGGTAGTTCATCGTGGCGAGAAGACGGTGCGTGACGACCTGGTCCGCATCCGCATAGCACTCGGGGACGAATAGGAGCTTCTTGGTCCCGTGAGGGGTCTGCACGTGCATCCCTATGAGGTCCCCGTCCTCCAGCATGGTCCGAATCTTCTTGTTGACCGTCGGAGGAGCTGCGAGCTTGAGGTCGAAGATGTCCTTCTGGCAGATCTCCTGACCGCGGATGTTGCAGTCCTTGACGATCTCCAGTATCCTCGCGCATCCGGGGTCCAAGTCACTCACTCTCCACACGCGGAGCGATCAGGACGTCGAAGCATGCGCATCCGGTCGTGAATGCGAGGCGGAAGAGGGACCTGTCGGAGAATCCGATGTCCGCTATGTCCGCCCTGATGCGCTTGACAATCTCGGTGAGGTAGGTCGCGCCCACTGCGGTCTTGGCATCGGACACCGTCTGGGTGGGGATGATGATCTCGTCCGTCTCCGTCTCCCCCGCGGTCATGACGCGGAGTCCTCCCTCGCTCACCTGCATGTAGACGGTCTCCGCTATCTTCTCCAATCCGGACAGCCTCATGAGCTGGTCCTTGGTAATGCTTATGGAGACCTCGGGTGAGAAGTTGATGCCCCTCGGGACCGTGCCGGCCTTGATGGAGTTGAACACCCTCCGCCTGGACTCGGTGGAGACGAGGATCTGACCGGATGCCGTGACGCCGATGGTGACCTCTTCGTCATCCCCCACGGCCTTGAGCGCTTCGACGATGGGACGCGCCGGGATCTCCAGAGGGGAGATGCATGACGGGGAGTAGTCGGAACCGCTCATGTCGGCCTCCATCATGCACATCATCACGGAGCTCCCGTCCTTGACGATGCTGGAGATGGAGTCGGAGGAGAAGGTGAGGATGAAGCTCCCGTCCTTGCCTGCGACCGCCACTATGGGGTCGAGGATGTCCAGGATCTTCTTCGCGCTGTCGACCTTGAGAATCTTTTGGAACTGCATGAGAATCAATCCTCGATAGAAGAAGAGGTTTGGGTGGCGACGAACCATGCGAGGAGCAGAGCTCCGCCCTCGAAGATCATGCCGCATAGGGTGTCCTTGGTGAATGCCGTGAATGTGACGGTGAGGAAGGTCCCGAGGAATAGGACCAATCCGGCGTAGAGTTGATGGAGTTCCCTGTCAGACAATCTGAACGACGATTTGTCGGGATTTTCCATACGACCGCTATGCTCTTTCGGGACTTGAACATTTGTATCGGTGTTAAGTCTGGAATCGGTCATGGTCCTCCTTCAACTCCTCGATCTTCTCCCTGACCTCATCCCAATTCTCGTACTCCTCGTGCTGCCAGTCGAAGAGCGCATCCGACATCCAATGGTATCTCGCCGTGTGGAGACCGCATCTCGGACACTCCACACGGAAGAAGCGGTTGAACTCGTTGGACACATCCGCGACCTTGGGATGCTCCTCCCCGCAGACGCACGGTGCAGGAGGACCCACTGCGACATCGTCCATCTCCAGCAGGACATCCCCCATCGCATCGCACAGTGCGCACATCGTCGCCTCGCTCCCGATGATCTCCGTCT
>CAVHQB010000007.1:0-26570 GCA_963637895.1 Lachnospiraceae bacterium | reverse complement strand
AGAGGTCGGGAGTCGATGTCCTGATGGAGCTCAAGAGGTGCAAGAGGAACGAATCCCCCGAGAAGATCGCGGAGGAAGCACTCGAGCAGATCATCGACAAGCGGTACACTGCAGGGACAGAAAGGACCGTGATGGCATACGGAGTCGCCTTCAAGTCCAAGAAGGCCACGGTGGCCTTCAGGCGGATCGACCCCGATGATCGAGACCGCCAGGCCCCCCGTCGAGGGGGCCCGCAGGCTCTTCTGAAAACGTTCAGTAATGGCAGTTGCCGGTGATGATCGGCCTCTTCGGGTCCGGCGGGAGCATCGGGAGGATGTCCGCCCCGGGATCGACCATGACCTCGACGATCGTGGTCACGTCGGACTCCATGGCCTCCTTGAGCGCCTCGGCGATCTCGCCGGGCTTCTCCACGCGGATGCCCTTGGCATGGAATCCCTTGGCGACGGTGACGAAGTCGGGGTCCGCTCCGAGCTCCTCGGAGATGTACCTCTCGTTCCAGTAGTACTTCTGCATCTGCCTGATCATGCCGAGGCACCCGTTGTTCAGCAGGACCACGGTGACGGGCAGCTTGTCCGCCACGGACGTCGCCAGCTCCTGTATGACCATCTGCAGGCCTCCGTCCCCGGTGACCGTCATGACCTTCTTGTCCGGCATGGCGGCCTTGGCGCCTATCGCCGAGGGCAGCCCGAACCCCATGGTCCCGAAGGTCCCGGATGTGATGAACTGCCTGGGCTTCTCGATGTCCAGGTAATGCATGGCCCACATCTGGTTCTGGCCCACGTCGGTGGTGACGATCACGTCGTCGTTCAGGACCTTGTTGATCTCGTGCATGACCTTCTGCGGGGCGATGGGGACCGTCTGGATGTCCGTGTCGATCCTGTCGTCCTTCCTGACCTTCCTGGCATGCTCGGTCCACTGCGCCCATGTGACCGGAGAATCCCCCAGCGCGCCGAGGAGGGCGCGTATGGCCTTGGCGGCGTCCGCCTGGAGGTTGACGCAGCAGTGCCTGTGCTTGTTGAACTCGGTAGCATCGATGTCGATGTGGATGACCCTGCCCTGAGGGCACTCCATGCGGTCGTGGCTGCTGTAGGTCCTGTCGGAGAACCTACTGCCGATCGAGATGATCAGGTCCGCGTCACGGGTCATCTCCAGCGCGGAGAGCCTGCCGTGGAGCCCCAGCGGGCCCAGGTTGAGCTCGTAGGACGACGGGACTATCCCCATCCCCATCAGGGTGTTGACGGTGGGGGCGTTCAGCCTGCGTGCCAGCTCCATGACCTCTGCGGAAGCGTCGATGGCGCCTCCGCCCACGAGGATGACGGGCCTCTGGGCCTCCTTCATCCACTGGACGGCCTCCTGCAGGCCGGACAGGTCCTCCTTCAGGGGCTTGACGCCGAACTCCTCCCCGAGCAGCGCCGGATCGATGTCGGCGTTCATCTGGTCCACGGGCAGGTCGATGTGGACCGGCCCCTTCCTGCCCATCTGGCAGATCTCCCATGCCTCGGAGACGGCGTGCGGGAGCCTGCAGACGTCCAGGACCCTGTAGCTGTGCTTCGTGATGGGCATCAGGAGGCTGTAGGCGTCCACCTCCTGGAACGCGCCCAGGCCCAGCGAGCCTGCGGCGACCTGCCCCGTGAGCGCGATCATGGGCGACGAGTCCGCGAAGGCCGTCGCTATCCCGGTGACCAGGTTGGTCGTCCCCGGGCCGCTGGTGGCCAGGCAGACCCCGGGCTGGTTCTTGGCGCGGGCGTACCCGTCGGCCATGTGGGCCGCGCACTGCTCGTGCCTTACGAGGACGTGCCTGATGGACGAGTCGTTGAGCTCGTCGTAGATGGATATGACGCTCCCTCCGGGATATCCGAAGATCGTGTCGACGCCCTTTTCCTCAAGCATTGTCAGCAGTGCCTTGGTGCCTTTCAAGTCGATACCTCTGGATGCCGAACCGCGACGATTCTTAATAAGCATATTTGGCCGGGACGGCATCGGCGCAACACCCTTTTATATCCGGACAGGCCCATCGCACTGCATGGACCCGTGCTTCCCCACGAACGTGAGCGATTTCAAGACCATCGCCGGCGGAGGATACATGTTCGTCGACAAGACCTTGATGATCAAGGACATCGTGTCGTACATGAACGGGCCGTTCCTCTTCACGCGCCCCAGGAGGTTCGGGAAGACCATGAACCTCAGCATGCTCGAATGCTTCTTCGACATGGGCCATCCCGAGAACCGCGGGCTCTTCGAGGGGCTGAAGGTCTCCGAGTATCCAGAGGTCATGTCGCACTTCGGGAAGTACAAGGTGGTGCACCTCGACTTCTCGATGCTCGAATCTTCAGACGCAGATGATTTCATGATACGTCTCCAGAACATGATCTCGATGACATTCGGCAATTTCAAGGAGATTTCCACATCAGAGAAGATAGATGCTATCGATCGCAGATTGTTCAAAGAACTGCACACGAAAAAGGCGGACAACGCACAACTGATGCTCTCCATTCTAAGACTGTCGAAATGGATCGAGCAGGTCTATGGAGCTAAAGCTGTGATCCTCATCGACGAGTATGACAAACCAGCCATCCAGGCATGCAAGCTGGGCTTCTTCCAGAAGTTCATAATCAGATTCAGGTCGTTCATGGAAGCTTCACTCAAGACGAACCAGGCATACAAATTCGCAATCGTGACCGGCGTCTCCCATGTCTCCATGGCATCACTCTTCGGTGGCCTGAACAACCTGAAAGAGTTCAATATCTTCGACAACGAGTTCGCTGAGACATTCGGATTCACAGAATCTGAGGTCACAGATCTGATATCGCGCACCGGCCTGCCCTCCGGATACCTGGACACCGCAAGAGAACACTATGGCGGATACAGATTCGGCAACAAGGACATGTACAATCCGTTCAGCATCGTGAACTATCTACAGGGCTGTGTGCGTGGAGACTGTGAACCGAAAACGTTCTGGACCCCATCGGAGGATGTGCCCCTCATCGCAGATATGCTGAGACGCACTGCGCCCGATTTCAAAGAGCGCATCCTTGATCTGAGAGTTTCGGACAACATCCTGAAAAGCGACATCGATCTGTACATGGACTTCGGGAAACTCTCGTCCGACGACCCCGACGACCTGAGCACCGCCGTGATCACGCTGATGGTGACATCGGGCTATCTCAAACCCGCAGATACTGTGTTTGGGGTATACACCGTCTCGTTTCCCAATCTGGAAACGGCAGAGGCCTTCGACACCATGATGAGAGACATGAAAATCGTCAATGAGACCACCATCGAATCTGATCAAGAGCATCTGCAGCATGAAGGCCGACGATGCGACCAGGGAGCTGAACCGCATCCTCGACGGGATGTCCCCCCGCGACCACTATGACGAATCTGTGCACAAGACGTTCATGTCCGCATTGCTGGGGTTCTCAGGATACAGGTACCAGGCCGAGCTGGGCTCCGGAGACGGCTTCATAGACATCTACGCGAAAGGGAAGGACGGAAAGCCCGGGATCCTGATGGAGCTGAAGTACTCCGACAAGGAGTGCGACCTGGACAGTCTGGCCAGGAAGGCCTTGGAGCAGATCAGGAAGACTGATTACTCCAGGAACATCGACGAATGCCACATCGAAGCCGGGATAGCGTTCCGCAAGCACACGGCCAAGGTCGCAATAGGCGACCGGATCCCTCCGAAAGGATGAGCTTCCCCGCATCCGCCCTCCCCGCAACATTATTAGAACCGGACGCAATCCTGCGACCAGGTAAAGATCATGGCCAAGGTCAGGGTAGCAGTCAACGGATACGGTACCATCGGGAAGAGAGTTGCATCCGCAGTCTCCAAACAGGACGATATGGAGCTCGTCGGGGTCACCAAGACCAGACCGAACTTCGAGGCGCGCGCCGCCCTGGACAGGGGCTTCGACATATACGTCCCGGACGAGAGCGTCCAGGCTTTCAAGGACGCCGGCGTCCCCATAGCTGGGACCCTCCAGGACATGTACAAGAAGGTCGACATCGTGGTCGACTGCACTCCCGGCAACGTCGGGGAGATGTACAGGGACCAGTACAAGGCCGCAGGCGTCAAGGCGATCTTCCAGGGAGGAGAGGACCACAGCCTCACAGGCATATCGTTCAACTCCACCGCCAACTACAACGAGTCCTGGGGAGCCCAGCTGTCCCGTGTCGTCTCATGCAACACCACCGGCCTCCTGAGGACCCTCAGCCCCATCGACAAGCAGTTCAAGGTCAAGAAGGCGTTCGTCACCATCGTGCGCCGCGCCGCGGACCCCGGCGACAGCAAGAACGGGCCCATCAACGGGCTGGAGCCCTCCGTCAAGCTCCCGACCCACCACGGCCCCGACGTGCAGAGCATCATGCCCTGGCTGGACATCAGCACCATGGCCGTGAAAGCGTCCACCACCCTCATGCACGTGCACACCATCGTGGCCGAGCTGGGGTCCGAGGCGACCACCGCGGACGTCATCGAAGTGCTCAAGAAGGCCCCCAGGGTCAGGCTCGTCAGCTCCAAGGACGGCATCAAGACCACCGCCCAGATCATGGAGATGGCCAGGGACCTGGGCCGCGACCGCTCGGACATGTACGAGATCGTGGTCTGGGAGGACGGGATCAAAGTGGTCGGCAGCACGCTCTACATGTACCAGGCCGTCCACCAGGAGTCCGACGTCATCCCCGAGAACATCGACTGCATCAGGTCCATGTGCAAGATGGAGCAGGACGCCTCCGCGTCCGTCTCCAGGACCAACAGGGCCCTGGGCATCCCGGAGAAGCAGTGAGTGATCCGCATGGTCAAGGAGTTCAACACGCTGGAGGACTTCAACTTCAAAGGGAGGACCGTCCTCCTCAGGGTGGACATCAACTGCCCCCTGAGCAAGGAGACCCTGGAGATCGTCAACGACAACAGGATCAGGAGGATAGTCCCCACCGTGAGGGAGCTCGTGGGGAAGAAGGCCAAGGTCGTCATGCTGGCCCACCAGAGCCGCAAGGGCGGATGGGACTTCATCCCGCTGGAGCAGCACGCGGACCACCTGTCCAAGCACCTGGGCATGCCCGTGAAGTACGTGGACGACGTGATCGGCGACGAGGCCGTGGAAGCGATCAAGGGCCTGGGGGAAGGGCAGGTCGTCCTCCTCGGGAACGTCAGGTCCCTGGACAGCGAGACCGCCAAGGGCGACATGTTCAAGCAGTCCGAGGGCGAGATCGTGGAGAAGCTCGCCCCTCTCATCGACTACTACGTGTGCGATGCGTTCGGAGCGGCCCACAGGTCGCAGTGCTCCCTGGTCGGATTCCCCCTGAAGGTGCCCTCGGCGTCCGGGAGGCTCATGGCCAAGGAGATCTTCGCGCTCAACGCCATCTTCGGCAACCCCCGCAGGCCCTGCGTGTTCATCCTGGGAGGAGCGAAGTTCGGAGACGTGTCCGAGATGATCGACCGCGTCCTCGGGAGCGGCATGGCGGACTCCATCATACTGGTTGGGCTCGCAGGGAACGCATACCTCCTCGCCAGGGGCGTCGACATCGGAGACGCCAGCCGCAAGGTGCTGGAGGACGAGCTCACGCCCGAGAACCTCCAGGCGGCCAAGGACATCCTCGCCAAGTACGGTCAGAAGGTCCTGCTCCCTGTAGACGTGGCAGTCGAGAGGGACGGGAAGCGCGTGTCCGTGAACATCGGGGACCTGCCGACGAAGGAGCCCGCACTGGACATAGGGGATGCGACGGCGGAGAAGTTCCGCAAGGTCATCGAGTCGTCCAAGACCTGCTTCATGTCCGGCCCGGCCGGGATGATCGAGAAGGAGGGCTTCGAGATCGGGACCAGGATCCTCATGACCGCCATGGTCGACAGCGGAGGGCAGTCCGTCATCGGAGGAGGCCACACCGGCGGAGCCGCGGAGCGCTTCGACCTGGCCGACAGGTTCTCCTATGTCAGCACAGGAGGAGGCGCCCTGGAGACTTTCCTGCTCGGAGAGCCCCTGCCCGTGATAGAAGCGCTGAAATACTCCAGGAAAGAGTTCGCAGACGACTGAAGGTTATTTAAACAGAATCAGGATGCGGTTTCGATGGCAAAGAAGAAGAGACGGATTGTCGAAGAGCCCGAAGAGGAGTACAACTTCACTCCCACGGAGTTCAACGAGAGGGAGTTCATCCTCAAGGATCTGTACATGACCAAGGTCTTCCTGGTAGTCGCAGTGCTGGCCATCATCGTAGGTATCATCGGGGCGGTCATCTGCAACGCCGACAGGAGCCTGTGGTGGCTCGCGACGATCATCTCGTTCGTGGTGTGCGCCCTGCTGACGAAGATCCTGGGCGCGCTGAAGTTCAGGGTCGACATGCTGGAGACCAAGTCCATGCTCGGGAACTATCTGCTGTTCCTCATGCTTGCGCTCGGTATCTGCATCCTGTTCATCAACGAGCCTTTCAACAATATCCTTTGAACCGGATGACAGGCCCCGAAAGGGGCCTCCATCCATTGTTTTCCTGCATTCATCATCTTGTGTGGCATCCGCTTCGAAGACAGCGGCCTTGGCATCCATTGCACGCCGACAAGGACCCTCAGAGCCTCATGGCGGTGAAGATCGTCTGCACACCATCCGGACCTGCGCAAGGCCGTGAGGGAGCTCATCACGAATACGACAGCCCATGCCGATCATCTGGGAGAAATGGGCGTTGTCATCGACATGAGACCGAACAATATCACCATATCCAACCCCGGGCTGTTCAGGATATCTGTTGACGATGCCGTAAAGGTGGCAGGAGCAACCCCGGAAATCCGACATTGTTCCGCATGTTCGGACTGATCGGAGCCATTGAGAGCGCAGGAACTGGGATGAACCGGTCAATCGTTCAGATAAAGTCTTCCGAACTCAATGCACCGAGGATCGAGCAGACTTATGAACCGTCCCGCACCACGATAACAGTAGACCTCAGGAAAGTCGTCAAAGGATCCGACAACGCTGAAGAAACGATGCTGAAACTGATGAGAGATGACGGCGAAATATCTCTGAACAAACTGTCGTCCAAGATGGGCATCTCACGCAACAAGGCCTATGCGATGACCAGGAAGCTGATCTCCGAGAGCAGGCTAGCCAGAGAAGGCCCCGCTCGCGGAGGCAGATGGAAGGTCCTGGATCGAAGCTGCTCTCAGAGCACCTTCTTCATCTCTTCCATGAGCAGGCGCACGGCGTTCCCCCTGTGGGAGACGCTGTTCTTCATGTCCATGGGGATCTGCGCGAAGGTCGGCCCTCCGTCATGCGTGAATATCGGGTCGAACCCGAACCCCCCGTCCCCCTGCTCCGATTCCGTGATGAATCCGCGGCAGACGCCGGTGACGATGATCCTCTTGCCGCCGATATCGCATCCGATGCAGCACCTGAACTCGGCACCGCGGTCCTCGACCCCGTCCATGAGCTTCAGAAGGCCCTTGTTCCCGATGGTCTTCTGCGCATAGGCGGACCAGACTCCGGGGAACCCTTTGAGGGCGTCCACGAACAGGCCGGAATCATCGATGATGAAATCCCTCACGCCCTGTGCGATGATAGCGTCCATCCCCTTGGAGACGACCTCCTCCAGGTCCGAGGTCTGGACCTCGTCGTAGGGCAGCCTGACGTGCTCCATCTCTATCCCGAGATCGGACAGCTCCTTCTGATACTCGGCGACCTTGCCGGGATTCGATGTGATGACCTTGAGCTTCATGTGTACCTTCCTCTGTTCCTGATGTCCTCGACCTTCTTCTTCACGGCCTTCGGGTCGGGGATGTTGGCGTAATAGGAATCCATCATGTCCGCGAAGGCTTGATCCAGCTCCGTGTGGGCGGATGTGAACGCCCGCTCCAGCAGCCTCAGGTCCACGCCGATGTCCTCGGTCTCCGCACGGGTGCAGCCCATGGACAGGTCTATCAGGCAGATCTCCCCCGAGTCCGTGATGATCATGTTGGATGTCGTCAGGTCACCGTGGCAGATGCGGGCGGTGTGCATCCTGGCGATGGTCTCCCCGATCCTGCGGCATACGTCGGATGCCTCCTCTGGATGCGCGTCCAGATGGTCTTTGACGGTGGCGCCGCGGATCTCCTCCATGGTGATGGAGCACTCCTTCAGGTCTATGTCGTAGATGCAGGGGGTCCTCACGCCTGCGGCCCTGGCCTCATGCATTATGCGGGCCTCGTTCCTGGTGCGGGTTGTGCGGATGTGGCGGTCGAGCTCGGGCAGCCTGTACGATTTCGGAGGCCTGTGCTTGACCACAGCCCTCCTCCCCAGGCATTCAGCCTCCGTTATGACGGCTTCAGCGCCCTGAGCATGCTCCGACCCGGATCCCATGGATGCACCGAACCCGTTCAGGGTAGATATTGATGTCGCGCCGCGGGGCGTCCCCGGAGCAGGATGTCAACGGTTTTATTGCCGGTCGCGATTGCCCTAGCGTGGACAGGATACCGCTGGGTTGCCCCCAGTTCGACCGTCTCCTTGGCGGAGGGGTCGAGAAAGGAAGCGTTACGCTATTCTACGGAGAGGCGGGGGTCGGGAAGACCAACGTCTGCCTCCAGATAGCCCGCGATGTCGCATGCAAAGGCCAGAAAGTGGCCTACATCGACACCGAAGGGCTCTCCGCGGACAGGCTCTCCCAGGTGTTCGCGGGCCAGGAGGACGGCATAAAGAACCTCCTCATCTTCCAGGTCCACAGCTTCGAGGAGCAGTCCGACCGCATAGACAAGATCGAGAAGCTCGCCGCGGCGGGATCCATCTCGCTGGTCGTGATAGACTCCCTCACCATGTTCTACCGCCTGAACCATGACGATCCGAGGACCAGGAACGACTTCATCAGGCAGACCGAGGTGCTCCTGAACACCGCCAGGAAGTACGAGATCGCCATAGTGGTGACGTCGCAGGTCTACGCCAACATGGGCACCGGCGGAGTGGAGTTCCTGGGCGGGCATGCGCTCCACCACAACGCGAAGACCATAATCCTCCTGGAGAAGAAGTACGAGGGCATGCGCCAGGCAGTCATCGTGAAGCACAGGAGCCTCCCCGAAGGGAGGAAGACCCGGTACCGGATAACCGAGACCGGGATTGAAGATTGCTGAGGGCGTTCAGACTTCCCTGTCGATGGCGAACCTGGCCAGCGCGATCATGAAGTCCTTGTCCTCGCTCTCGGGCAGGAACTGGATCTTGGCGATGGCGGACTCGACCTTCTCCTTCGCCAGGTTGAGGGCGTAGTCGATGGAGCCGGCGTCGCGCATGATCTGCATGGCGCGGGCGCACTGCTCGTCGGTGGCGTCCATGTTGCCGAGGATGGACCTGAACTCCTCCAGCTCCTCAGGGTCCTTTATCGAGCGGATGGCGTGGGTGACCATGCAGGTGCACTTGCCCTTGCGGATGTCGTTCCCCACGGACTTCCCGGTCTTGGCGGGGTCCCCGGCGATGCCGAGGTAGTCGTCGAACATCTGGAATCCCAGCCCGACATCGAGGGCGTACTCGTTGATCGCCTTGACGGTCTTCTCGTCCGCTCCTCCCACGACGGCTCCGCCTGCGGCCGCGGCGGCGAACAGGACGCTGGTCTTGAGCTTGATGGTCTCGATGTAGACCTCTTCTGAGACGATCTGCCCCTCGTTGTTGACGTCCATCTGCTGCCCGCGGGCAAGGTCCCACACGGCGTCGCTGACGTACTTGAGAGCATCCCTCATCCTGTCGGCGGGGACATCGAGGCCGCAGATGATCTGGTAGGCCTTCGCGAACAGCGCATCCCCTGCGAGGACCGCGGTGGGCATGCCGTATCCGACGTGGATGGTGGGCATCCCCCTGCGGACGGCGTCTCCGTCCATCAGGTCGTCGTGGATCAGCGTGAAGTTGTGGATGTACTCGACGGCGACCGCCAGCGGGACGGCCTTGGAGCCGTCTCCGCCCACCGCCTTGCAGCAGGCGACGGCCATCGCGGGGCGCATCCTCTTGCCGCCGGCGTAGGGGTACTGGCGGGAGGCCTCCATCAGGTTGGAGGGCTCCTCGTTGCCGATGTAGCTCTTTATCGGTCCGTCGAGCTCGGCGGACATCTTCTTCAGATACTCTTTGGCGTCTATCATAGCGCATCAATCCATTGCCTTGTCTGTCCGAGGACCACATGCCTGGCCTTCGAGAGGGCCGCGAGATCCTTGGATCCCGTGAGGAGCATGGCGGCCCTGAGCTCCTCCCTTATGACCGTGAGCTTCTCCTCCACGGCCTTCGCCGACTGCGTCGCCTCCTTGAGGACGGCGTTGGCGACTCCGGCGCAGGACGCGCCCATCGCCACTGCGCATGCCACGTGGACCCCGTCCAGGATCCCGCCGGATGCGATCATCGGAAGCCCGCAGCCGCGGACCTCGTGCAAAGAGACCGGGGAAGGTATCCCCCAGTCGAAGAACGTCTCTCCCATGTTGGTGCGGACCTCGTCGCCGGCGTCCATGGCCCTGTAGAGCTCCACGGCGGAGAAGCTGGTGCCTCCCATCCCGGCGATGTCCATCCCGAGTATGCCCGTGCCCTTGAGCCTGTCCGCGACCTCGCGGGATATCCCGGCGCCGGTCTCCTTGGCGATTATCCTGTGCTCGCGCGCCAGTCCGCGGATGGCGTCCGTGACGCCTGCGGCGTTGACATCGCCCTCAGGCTGCACGACCTCCTGGAGGTAGTTCAGATGGATCGCCATGACATCGGCGTCGATCAGGTCCCTGGCCTGCCCGACCATCTCGGAGCTGAAGAGGTCCTTGCTCTTCTGGGGCACCAGCTGGGGCGCGCCCACGTTCCCGATGACCAGGGGCACATCGTACTCCTTGACGACGGCATAGCTCTCGGGGTTCACTCCGGTGACCCCTGCCCTCTCGCTCCCCACGCCCATCCCGATGCCCAGCTCTGCGCAGGCCTCGGCGATGTTGCCGTTGATCTTGGTCGCTCCGGGGAACCCGCCGGTTATCGCTGTGACGACCAGCGGGAACTCCAGCTTCTTCCCGAAGAGCATGCACGACATGTCGATGTCGTCGGCGTTGATCTCGGGCAGGGCGTTGTGGACGAGCCTGACATCGTCCCAGTAGCAGTAGCCCGGTGCGATGCGTTCGTTCATGCATATGTTGATGTGGTCTGCCTTCCTGTCTCTGATCTGCATCATACGATCACATCCTTGCGACGGTGCAGGGGACTTCCTCGCCCTTCAGCAGCGCCAGCAGCCTTCCCGGGACGGTGCCGTTGACCAGCACGCAGTCCCTTCCCTCTCCGCACATGCGGAGCATGGCCTCCATCTTGTTGCGGACCCCGCCGGTGACGTCGTCGACGTCGGAGACCGACGATATCTTGTCGAGGGTCTCGGGGGTGACCTCGGGGATGAACTCCGCGTCCGGATCGGTCTTGGGGTTCGCCGTGTACAGGCCGTCTATGTCCGAGACGAATATTACCCTGTCCGGGCGGAATATCTCGGACATGGCTTCCATGAGCTGGTCTCCGGAGCATATGCCGAAGCCGCGCTTGCGGTCCATGACCACGTCTCCGAAGGTCACGGGCATGATGCCCAGATGGGCCAGGGCACGGATGGCCTCGTCGTCCTTGACGACGAGCTTGCCGTCCTCCATGACGAAGCAGCTCCCCGGAGCGACCGACGCGGCAGGGATGCCGCATTGGATCAGCACCTGGGTCAGCAGCATCCCGAGCTCCATGGCATCGTGATGGACCTGTGCGGCTGCGGGGACCTGGCCGAAATCGACCAGCCCGTTCTGGATAGAATACTTCTTGGCGAGCATGTGCCCGAAGGAGCCTGCTCCGTGGACGATGACCGTCCCGCGCCCGGACTGGGCGATCTCCTGGCAGAGACGGACGGCCTGCTCGCGGTTGAACGTCTTGTACTGGGATTTGTCAGTGATAACGCTCCCACCCAGCTTTATCAACATCATCGATGGCGCATTATGGTTCCATTATAAAAGTGTCTTTTCTACGACAATCGACGGCCTCTCGGCCACATGATAGAATGGAAAAAGTGGCTGACAGCGTGTCTGAGTTCCCGTATGCTTGCGCAATACAGTACAGACAGATACGCGGGCGGACTTTACTGCCGGGTTCGGAATGGGACCGGGTGTGACCCCGCCGCTATGGCCGTCATACCGAAACATGGGATATCTGCAAAGTATATAAAATTAACTGAAGGGTTTTGTCCTTGGCGAGGGAGAGACATGGAAGAATGGCCCCTGCATGATCGTTCGATGGCTCCTATGCCGGGGAATCGCCTGCCCTCCTTCGGAAGGAGCTGTCGTTGGCGAGTGCTCACTCCCTTGCCTTTCCGTGCTCCTGTTCTTCGAGGTCGTCCAGCTTCTCACACTTGGCTCTGAACGGGCCGAAAGCCAGCCTGTAAGCCCACCTGATCAGAACGATCACAGTGAATATCCCGCCGATCTCGAAGATCCGCTGCCCTTCATCGAAGAGACGGTACTGCAGATCGACATTCACAGTGTACGTGAGCATTCCGGGCAACATGCTCATGATCGAACTGGCCAACAGCATGAACAGCCCCAAGGCCAACATGTCAGACGTCTTGTGATAATCCATCAAGTCACCTGCTGGGATGAAGAAGGAGAATACGGAGACCGTGTGTCGCATATCTGCTGTTCCATCCCCATAGCATGCACTGCTGCGACGCTGATATCCCTTGTCGAAATAGATTATGGACTCCTATGTACCGTATATATCCGAACGAAGAGCAGATGACAGGCGTTTTAAGCATAGAGGGCGATGACGAATCGGGGATGTACATGGCATTCTTGAAGAAGAAAGCGACAGAGAAGGAAGAGCCTGTGAAAGAGGAGCCCGCGGTCGAGGAGCCGGCAGAGACCGAAGCTCCCGAACCGGAGAAGGCGCAGGAGAAGCCGAAGAACGGAGCGTACTTCGTCTCGCCCCATCCCGACGGCGGATGGCAGGTCAAGAAGGCGAACGCCCAGAAGGCCCTGAAGAGGTTCAAGACCAAGGCCGAAGCCGAGGAATATGCCAAGAGCGTCGCCGCCAACCAGGGGACGCATGTGGTCCGTCTCAAGAAGGACGGCAAGATACAGAAGAAGAAATGATCGAAAAGCGGGACTGGGGCGGTTCCCCGGCCCCGCATCTTTGTTTTGGGTTTATATCACTCGAAGGTGACGACGTCGCTGTCGAGGACCTCGTTCCAGAGACGGATGGTCTCCTGGGCGTCCTCCTCGTCCATCAACTGGATCGCGAATCCAGCGTGCACGACGGCCCAATCGCCGACGTTGGCGTCGACCATCGAGAGGTTGGCCTTCCTGGTCACTCCTCCGAAGTCCACGTCGCCCATGTCGCCTTCGATTCTCACGATCTTCCCGGGAACTGCTAGACACATCTGAATCACCCGACCATGATCTTCAGGATCGCCTCTGCGGGCTGGCCTTCCGCCGCCGTGAGGGCCTCGACTGCCTTCTCCATGTCGCACCCGGTCTGGGACATCACGAGCTCGATGTCCTCCTTGGGGAACACGGGGGCCGACGGGCCTTCGGATCCGAGCGGACGCTCCTGCTCGGCGCCTGAGACCTGATAGCTCTTGGAGCCGCCCATCTCGACGCAGATTACCTCCGCATCGGTGATGACGAGCTCCTTGTCCTTCGTTCTGATGATGACCTCGGTGACTCCGTCGAGGACCTCCTGTTTGATCCCCATCTTCTTCATCGCCTGCTTCATCTGGCGGTCATTCATCCTCATTCCGGCCATGTACCCTCAATCCTCCTTCTCGTTTATATAAGCGTCTTCGAAACCCAGGCCTTCATGGCGTCCAGCGCCTCTCCGGCCTTGGACGCGTCCTGCACTCCGCCCTGGGCGAAGTCGGGCTTCCCGCCTCCGCGCCCTCCGAATGCGGGGAGGACGTCTGCGAACAGCTTCTTGCAATCGACCTTCGGGCATCCGGATGCGGCTATCACCGAGAGGGTGTCCGTCATCCCCACGATGAGCGCCACGCCTCCTCTGGACTTCACGGCCTCTGCGGCATCCGTCAGCACGGACCTCTCGGTGCCCGGGAGGATGGCCGAATAGACTTCCACGCCGTTCACGGCCTCCGGCTTCACCGAGGCTGCCAGCTCTCTGGCGGCATGCTTGAGAAGCTTGGAGGACAGCTCGGAGGACGCCTTCATGTTGGCCACTGCCTTCGGGGAGTCCTCCACCTTGCATCCGATCTCGTCCACGACCTCCAATGCTATGGAGGACAGCTCCGCGGCCGCGTCCTTGGCGGCCTGGCCCACCTTGAAATGGATGGCCACGCCGTCCTTCCCTGCGGAGACCTTCCTGTCCACGAAGATCATCTCCAGCTCGGAGGTCTCCATCACATGGACGCCGCTGCACGCGGAGAGGTCGATGTCCCCTATGGCCACGACGGAGATCTCCTCCCCTTCCGGGATCCTGTCCAGCTTGATCCTCACGTTCTCCAGCTCCGGGTCGTCGCGGTCCATGATGCTCTTGGTGACGGTCAGGTTGTCCACGATGGCCTGGTTGGCGAACCTCTGGGCGGCCCTGATCTGCTCCCAGGTCAGGTCGTGGTTCACGATGACGTACTTGCTCTCCGGCGAGATCATGATCTTGGTGATCGTCAGGTCCGGGCACTGCCTCTTCAGCGAGCAGAACAGGAGGTGCTCCCCTGTGTGGCCCTGCATCAGGTCGTAGCGCCTGTCCCAGTCCACGCTGCACCAGACCCTCTCGCCGACTTTCAGATCGTTCCCGGGCACGCGGTGCACGATGTCGCCGTCCTTGTTGTAGAACGCCTCCGTGACCTTGCATCCGCGGATCTCCCCCGTGTCGCAGACCTGCCCTCCGCCTCCGGGGTAGAAGGCGGTGCTGTCGAGGATCACCTCTTCCCCGTTGACGGATGCCACATTGGCCTCGAACTCGAATCCGTAACCATCATGCCTGAAGATCTCGTCGGTCATCGTATCGCATCACCCCACGTCGGAGAACCTTAATAAACATAGTCAGTAATCCAAGGGCGATTGGGATACAGATGTCGCTCTCTGATTACGATGAACTGGACAAACGTATAATCGAACTCATGTGCAGGTCCAGCCAGGGCTCCTACAGGCAGCTGGCGAAGCAGCTGGACGTCCACCCCACCACGCTCATCCAGAGGGTCAAGAACCTCGAATCCAAGGGGGTCATCCAAGGCTACAGGGCCAGCGTGGACTACATGAAGCTCGGGTTCGACTACATGGGCCTGGTCAGCATCATCGCGGACAACGTCATCACGGTGCAGGACCAGATAGCCAAGATCCCCCAGGTCGTCTCGATCTTCGACGTAACGGGGGACAGCGACTGCGTCGCATGGATCGCCTGCATAGACAGGGAGGAGTTCTCCGAGGTCGTCAAGGAGATCAACAAGATCCCCGACGTCCACAAGACCAGCACATCGGTCATCCTGGCGATCAACAAGGACCCGTTCACCTACATCCCGCCCATACTCGGCGAGAGATGAAGGGTCTCAACGGACCCCGGTCGCTCCGACAAAGCTCCATAGACGATGTGACAGAAGACTTGGAATCAGTTCATCCCTGCCACCGCTCAACCACTTCTGACCACGGAGCATCTCCGTCGTCGCAGCGATGGTCTCCTCCATTTTCTGGACATCGAACCAGCTCACATCCGTGACTAGCTTCAACTGATCATCGAATGACTCTGCAAACGGTTTGGAAACGCATTCTTCCCCGATATCGAACATATTCGTCGGGACTTCACATGACAACGATGTGCCTGTGTCGTAGATCGGTGCCGCGCCGATCCATTCCAGCGTGTCCGCGTTACGAACCAGTCCGAAATTGCCAAGATGACGATCGCCATTCAACATCAGGTAGTCTACGACAATCATCCTGTCCAGGTCCGAGACGACATCTAATCCCAGGCCCTCGCAGCACGAGATGTAGTGCGAATAGACCGAACTGCTATTGTCACGCTTCATGGATCTGAAGACCATTGCAGCAGGCACGAGTTCCGTGGTCCCGTCGATGAAATCTTCGCATATGCTGCAGACAGCCCCATCGACTTCTACCAGAGAATAGTCAACATGAGCGATCCCTTGGCGCCTCATGAGATCGGATGCTATGGCCTCGTTGTAAGGCTCTTGCCTCAGGACGCCTCCGCTTTTGATGAGACAGCGAGCCCCGTTGACAATCTTCCACCGCTTCTTGAGGATCCCGTCCGAAGTGTTGTCCGGGGAGGACAAATCGATCTGGCCTTCTCTGACCGGATGACCAAACAGCAAATCACCGACGTCATCCGAGAAGTCATTGTCGAAGAAATTCACATCCTTCCATTCGATGTCCGAGCCGGTCGGCCTGATCCAATACTGGTCCGAAAGGCTGAGCCCCATGGATCTGGACAGAAGCTCGGACGGAGATTCTATCCCCAGTGATTCCAACAGGTTCTGCAAGCCGTTACGAGATGCGGGAATCGAACGCTTGAACCACCAATTAGACAGCTCGTTGGACAATGTGTAGCCCTCCTGCACCGTCCCCAACGGCATATGGTCTTTGCTCTCGACTTTGTTCACCTTGTACATGTAGCAAGTGCCTGTCAGAGAAACATCGGCCACGACCACGTCCTTGTGCATCAGCTCGTATCTCATTGCGACCGGACTATTGCAGTCGCTCCTATTTCAAGACGCGCGCCTGCGCACCCCTTATATAGGCTATGCCTAATCGCAACCGCATTGAGAGGAACGTTCCATGAGAAGAACAAACACCTGTGGCGAGCTGAGGTCCTCCGACCTCGGGAAAGAAGTATGCCTCCAGGGATGGGTCAGGTTCTCCAGGGACCACGGCGGGGTCGCCTTCATCGACCTTGCCGACAGATACGGCATCACACAGGTCGTATTCGATCCCGAGGACCTCCCCGCCGGAGCCGACTCTGCGCATCTGGACGCCGTCATGAAGACATTCTCCAGGGAATCCTGCGTGTCGATCAACGGCATCGTCAGGAAGAGGGTCGAGGGCACCGAGGACGCCAGGAACCCCACCGGCGAGATAGAGGTGCTCATCACCGACGCGGAGCTCCTGAACAGGTCCGCGGTCCCCCCGTTCGAGCTGGGCGACCAGAAGGAGGGGGTGCTCCCCGACGAGGACATCAGGATGAAGTACAGGTACCTCGACCTCAGGAGGACCGAGATGGCCCAGGCCATGGTCTTCAGGAGCAGGCTGGTCCACCTTGCCAGGCAGTACCTGGAGCAGAACGGGTTCCTGGAGATCGAGACCCCCATGCTCGGAAGGTCCACCCCCGAGGGAGCGAGGGACTACATCGTCCCGTCCAGGGTCCACCCCGGCACGTTCTATGCCCTGCCTCAGAGCCCCCAGCTGTTCAAGCAGATGCTCATGGTCGCCAGCATGGACCGCTACTACCAGGTCGCCAGGTGCTTCCGCGACGAGGACTCCAGGAAGGACAGGCAGCCCGAGTTCACCCAGCTGGACCTGGAGATGTCCTTCGTGGACATGAAGGACATCCAGGACCTGATGGAGGGCATGATGTCCTACATCTGGAAGGGCCTCTACGGCTCCGAGCTGAAGACCCCGTTCTCCCACATCGCATACCGCGACGCCATGGAGAGGTTCGGATCGGACAAGCCCGACATGAGGTACGGCCTGGAGTTCACCAAGCTGACCGACGTTGTGAAGGACGCCCCGTACAAGATCTTCCAGAACATCCTCTCCGAGGGCGGCATCGTCGCAGGGATGAACCTGAAGGCGGACATCGCCGGATCCAAGGTCGGAAGGAACGACGTGGACAGGTACATCGCCTACGCCAAGAAGGTCGGGCTCGGAGGGCTCACCTGGATGAGGTGCACGGACGGGAAGCTGGAGAGCAACATCGTGAAGTACTTCACGCCCGAGATCCTCGAGAACATCAAGACCACGATGAACGCAGAGGAGGGCGACCTCCTGTTCATCATCGCAGGCCCCTGGAAGGCCACCTACGAGGGCGGAGGGTTCCTCAGGAAGAAGATCGCGGAGGACCTGGACCTCGTGCCCAAGGATGTCTTCCAGTTCTTCTGGATGGACGAGTGCCCCATGTTCGAGATCGACCCCGTGTCCGGCAAGTACGACGCGTTCCACCACCCGTTCGTCCTGCCCCAGAACGACCTGGACGACGACTACGTCGGAGGCGCATGCTTCGACCTGTGCCTGAACGGCAACGAGCTGGGGTCCGGATCGCTGCGTATCCACAACGCCGACCTCCAGAGGGCGGTGTTCCACAAGCTCGGCCTGGACGACCAGAGGATCGAGGAGAACTTCGGGTTCTTCGTCGATGCCCTGAGCTACGGCGCGCCTCCCCACGGAGGAATCGCCGTGGGAGTCGACAGGCTCTGCGCCATCCTGCTCGGAAAGGAGACCATCAGGGAAGTCATAGCCTTCCCCAAGAACAAGAGGGCCGTGTCCCTCCTTGACGGGTCCCCCGAGAAGGTCGACGACTCCAAGCTGGAGGAGCTCCAGATCATCTCCCTCGCGGGAGACATCGACTTCTCCGACGTAGAGGACCAGTCCGACGAATGATCTCACGGAGGGCGCGGGATCCCGCGCCCTTCCTCAACCTCTTCTCCCCCGGGATCCCGCCTGGGCATCGTTCTCTGCATCCATCTGCTCCGGAGATGCTGACGGATTTGTTTTTAGGAAAACCTAAACTGTTATATACAGACTTAGGAATGCATACGCAAGTGACATCGTGCCGGATCATCGGCACTTGCCGGCCATCGAGTACATGGCCGGCATACATCCACCGGAGGCGGAATCCATGATCATGGGATCCAAAGTCATGAAGAGCAAGAAGAAAGAATGAAATCGTTTTCCCGGCGGGGCCGTCGAAGCCCCGTCAGGGATCCTTTTATCAGAACCTGGCCTCTATGAGCCTCTTCACAGCCGCGACGACATCCGCAGAGGAGTACGCTCCCGCGGTGGCCTTCATCACCTGTCCGATGATCTTGTTGGCGGCCTTGTCGTTCTTCTGGTAATCGGCGACGACTCCGGGGTTCTGGTCGATGAATCCGTCGATGATCTTGTCCAGGTCGCCTGCGGCGCCCTTCACGGACTCTGCATCCTCGCCGGTCATGAGGCACTTTATCTGGATGCCGCACTCGGTGTCGGTCATCTTCCCTTCAGAGAACTCCTGTATCAGGGGGATGACTCCCTTCGGGTCGGCTCCCGATGCTTCCAGGGCCTTCCAGTTGGCGCTGACGGGGCCCGCGACCCACTTGACCGCGTTCTGCGTCCCGCACGTTCCCGCGACGGTCTCGAAGATCTCCGCCAGCTCGAAAGATGTGGCGATGAGCTGCTTGGCCATCTTCTGGTCGATGCCGTACTGCTTGGACAGCCTGACTGCCATCTTCTGAGGGCTCTCCCTGATTGTGATGGCGTCGGCCATCTCCTTGATGTGGAATATCCCCAGGTCGGGCTCGTCTATGTAGCCGTAGTCGGCCTCGAACTCCTTCTTCCTGACAGAGATGGTCACGCCGCGCTCCTCGTCGAAGCGCCTGGTCTCCCTGTCGATCTTCCCGCCGGCCTTGAGGATCTTGGTCTGCCTGATGACCTCGAATGACAGCGCCCTCTCGACGTTCTTCAGTCCGGTGACGTTCTTGACCTCCACCCTCTCGACCCCGACGGAGATGTTGCAGTCGCAGCGGATGCTCCTCTCCCCGTCCCCGGGCAGGTCGATGACGTGCCTGATGTCGGAGATCAGCTGGCCCAGGAACTCCCTCGCTTCAGCGGGGGTCTTGATGTCGGGCTCGGTGACGATCTCCGCCAGGGGTATCCCGGAGCGGTTGTAGTCCACCAGCGAGGACAGGTCCCCGACCCTCTTGGTCTTCCCGGGATCCTCCTCCACATGGATCCTGGTGATCCTGATGGGCTTGTCCCCGAGATAGTACACCCCTCCCTCTCCGATGGGGTTGTCGTACTGCGTGATCTGGACGCTCTTCGACATGTCGGGGTAGAAGTAGGTCTTCCTGGAGAACCAGGTCGTGTCGGCGACCTTGCACCCCAGCATCTTGGCCAGCATGATCCCGTACTCCAGCACCTTCCTGTTGAGCACGGGCCTGGACCCGGGCATGCCGAGGCATGTGGGGCACACGTGGGTGTTCGGCCCGGGGGCCTCCGTGGTGGGGCAGGAGCAGAACATCTTCGACTTGGTCGGGAGCTGCACATGGATCTCCAATCCTATCTTCATGCGGACACCTCCGGCTTCCTTATGTCGAACCTCTTCTCCCAGTCCTCGGCCATGGTGAACAGCAGGTTCTCGTTCCAGTGGTCGGTGACGAACTGCATGCCGATGGGCATCCCCTCGGAGCTGTACCCGCAGGGCACGGACATGTGCGGGGTGCCTGCGATGTTGGCCGGGACGGTGAGGTAGTCGGCCTTGTAGGAGTCCAGCGCGGACATCTTGGATATCTCGTCGAAACGGGGGGCGACGAAGGGCATTGTCGGCGCCAGAACGGCGTCGTGGTCCGCCAGGACGCGCTTGTAGTCCTGGATGATGACCTGCCTGACCTCCCTTGCCTTGGAGTAGTACCTGTCCCTGTACCCGACCATCCTGGTGAACGTCCCAAGGAGGATCCTCCTCTTGGCCTCGTCCCCGAAGTACTCGGAACGGATCGACGAGAAGTAGTCGTCGAACTTCAGCGAGAGGTCGCCGCCCTGGCGGCCGTACCTCATCCCGACGTACCTGGCGAGGTTGGTGGACGCCTCCGATGTGGCGAGCACGTAGTAGGCGGGCATGGCGTACTTCAGGGAGGGCATCTCCACCTCCTCGACATCGATGCCCATGGACCTGAGCTCCTCGAGAGAGCTCCTGAACGCTGCCTCCACGTCCTTGGACAGCCCTTCCAATCCGTCCTTCGGGACGGCCACGGACTTCATCCTGACCGTCTCGTCCTTGAATTCCGGCTGGGCGCAGGAGGTGGGGTCCTTCTCGTCCCTGCCGGCGATGATCCTCGTGTATCTCCTGAGGTCCCCCGCCTTGGCGGAGATGACCCCGATCTTGTCCAGGGAGTTGCCGTAGTCGATGAGCCCGTACCTGGACACGCGCCCGTAAGTGGGCGCTATCCCGTAGACGCCGCAGAAGCTGGCGGGGCAGCAGATCGAGCCGCCGGTGGACACTCCGAGGGACACGTGGTCCTCGAACACGGCCGCTGCGCATGCGGATCCTCCGGAGGACCCTCCGCAGGCCCTCTCCAGGTCGTAGGGGTTCCTGGGGATCTCCAGGCCCGAGTTGGCGGAGAAGGTCCCGAACCCGAACTCGTCCATGTTGGTCTTGCCTATCAGCTTCCCTCCGGCCCTGCGCATCCTGTCGATGGCGGTGGCGTCGAAGGCGGGGAAGTATCCCTCCAGGATCCTGGACCCGGAGCAGGTCTCCATGTCCTTGGACGTGAGGTTGTCCTTGGCGGAGAACAGGAACTTCGCGTCCCCGGGATCCGTGTCCGCGGTCTTGGCGTGGAACATCAGGTACTTGGAGTTGACCTTCTCCAGGGTTTCCAGCGTTGATCTCATGCTCATGACAGCCTGGGCCCCCTGACGTACCTCTCGTAGGTGTCCATGTCCTTCAGGAGGATGTCCGCATCCAGCTCCATCTTGGGCTCGTCGTCCCTGAGGACGTCCGCGACCTCGATCGGATTCAGCCCGTAGGACTCGCAGCCCGGAGCCTCGTCCAAGAGCTCGAAGTATGTCAGGATCTCGCTGAGATCCCTGCTGTACCTGTCGAGCTCCTCCTCAGTGAGCTTTATGTGCGCTGTGCGCGCGACCCTCGATACGGTTTCCCTGTCCATTGGCAGACCTTCTGCGGACTAATCCTTGACGTCCGCTATAATCTATTCTATAGATAGGGCCTTGTTTTAGAAATCCGCCCATTGAGAAAGGATCGTGTCGCCCTTCAGACCATAGGCGTACCCGTTCTTGTGGATCTTCTCCAGAGTGCTCTGGGCTAGTTGGTCCATCGACATCTTGGCGTTCTTCTCGAGGAGCATGTTGGGCTCCTGTCCGGAGAGGCTCCTCATGCGGATATCGAAGTGTCCGTTCCCCGATTCGCGGTCGGCTTGGATCTCATGCCTCTTGCGCTCGGTGGCCATCAGGCCGATGATGGACGCCTCGTACGGGAATTCGTTCGTCAGGATGCGGACGCTGAGAGCGTCAGTCCTTGATGAACAGGAGGCCGTAGAAGGTGACCTTGTCATCGGAGAAGCCAAGGCTCTCCCCCACCGTGGGGAGGTAGTCGCCCATGCTCAGGCCCAGGGCGGATATCGAAGGGACCAGCGCTTCGGGGAACCTGCAGGGCTCCGGATAAGAGCAGATCCCGCAGTACCTGCACCTGCCGTCGGCGAACCCCATGCAGTCGGCGCCAGTGGACCTGACCGCCTCCACGGCGGCACGGACGTCCTCCTGCATCTCCCCGGTGGCGGAGGCCACCGCCTCCTTGTCCGTGGGGCACAGGAAGAACGTGCGCTTCATGACGACGGTGCGGGAGAACCTCTCCGCCATGGAGTCCAGATCGTCGGTGAACGCCGGAGGGCATGCCCATGTGGCCCCGTAGTCCCCGCATTCGTTGGTCTCGCAGAGCTTCCTGCACCTGATCTCCGCCTCCTCGTCGCGGACGGGCACCCGGCCTTTCAATATGGTGTACTTGGAGAAGCGCGGAGCGCTCAGGACGTCGTCTGCGGATGTCATGCATGGCGAATCCCGATGGCGACGGATATCCCTGTCGGTCCGGTCAGCTTGCGCCGGCAGGCTCCGCACCATCCTCGGGAGCCCTGCGGAGCAGGAACCAGGACGTCAGCGACAGGATCGGGATCTCTATCAGCGGACCGATGACCAGCGCCAGGGATATCAGGGGCTGGTCCGGGAACACGGCCACGGCTATCGCAAGGGACAGAGGGGAGTTTCTGGCCATGGATGTGAACGTCAGGGCCACCCTGTCCCTGTACGGGGCGCCGATCGCCCGTCCCACGGCCTGCGAGAGCAGGAACAGCAGCGCGAAGAAGATCGCCAGGGGCACGAACAGCTCGACCAGGAGGACGGGGTTCTCCACCATCGCCCCTCCCTCGGACGCGAACATCGCAACGACCGCGATGCACAGGAACAGCAGCTGCGCGTTGTCCCCGTGCTCGGACACCGCACGGGAGAAGCCCTCCCTGCGGGAGAAGGCCAGCCTGACGACGACCGCAAGGGCCAACGGGACCACCAGCACGAAGCACATGTCCGCCAGCATGGACGGCACGTCGAAGGACACGTCGCTGCCCATGAACACCAGGAGATACACAGGCAGAAGGACGATCTGCAGGATCAGGTTCAGCGGGAGGATCGATGCTCCGAGCTCCACGTTCCCCTTGGTCATGCCCGTGAACACGAGATACCAGTCGGTGCACGGAGTCACCAGCAGCATCATCAGGCCGATGCGGAGGTCCACGGACCCGGAGAAGAACACGGCGCCCAGGATGTATGCGATGACGGGCGTCAGCACGAAGTTCAGGAACAGGGCGGAAGCCGTGAAACGGACATTGCGGAACGACCTCCCGAGGGCACGGGCGTCGACGGACAGGAACAGAACGAAGAGCAGCGCCATCAGGAACGGCTCTATCAATGCTGTCGCAGAATCCCCGACATCGGCCAAGGTCCCCACCGCTATCCCTACGGCCGCTGCGGCCATGATGAATATCGGTTGCAGCCTGCCTATGTCCAAACCGGAGCCTCCTTCTGAGCCTGGATTGCCGTGGGCGAATATAAACGTCAATCGCAGCCAGCGCATTCCATCGGCGGAACACCCGGCTTCACCTGTCTCAACCGCCCGTCCAAAGCCTATTTATAAGGTCCGTGGAACTCACCATGTCATGGCAGAGGCTACCCCCGAGAAGAAGATCGCCAACGCGATGAAGGCGATGGATGAGGGAGACTTCAAGAAAGCATACACGGCATTCAAGAAGCTCGTGACCGAGGTCCCGGACAACGCGGACGCTTGGTACTACAAGGCCGAATGCGGGAACTACGCATCGGGCATGTTCGGAGCCAAGGTCGACACCCAGGAGATCATGGACGCTTACAAGAAGGCGATCGAGCTCGACGGAGAGCGCGTGGACTACTACCAGTCCTACGGGCTCTTCTGCATCTCCGTGAACAAGTACGACGAGGCCGAGAAGGCGTACTGCGAGGCCGCAGAGATGGACGAGTCCATGTCCGCTTCCCTGTTCTCCGAGTTCGCCATCGAGTACTACAACAACGTCATGGCCACCTACGGCGAGATCATGGAAGACCCCAAGGCCCGCGCGCCCTACGGGAAGAAGGCCCTGGAGTACATGCTCAAGGCCCTCGACATGTCGCCCGAAGAGGCCAAATCCCTTCTCTGAACCGGACGGGGGCCTCCCCCTGTCCCTTTTCCTTCTTCTCCGTTTTCAATCATCCGCGGCCCGTTACTCGCGTGCAACGATTCATGGTTCTTTCGACTGTACATTTGTCTAATCAACTGGTTTTTGGCGATTCAAATGGACAAAAATGCCCATTTACAGCGTATATCATTATATATTTCCTAGATATGCTCACAATCAACAAGTTTCATTAGACAAATGTCGAGGAATATCATGAACTTCAAGAGAATTGTCGGAATATCGTTCGCAGTGCTCGCCATTGCGGCAGTCGTCCTGACCCTCACGGGAGATTCCGTGTCGGCCAAGGCCCTGGGAGACGACCCTGCGGACTACGCCAACGTGTCGTGGGTGGCGATCTGCTCCATCCTGGTCTTCATCATGACTCCCGGAGTCGCCCTGTTCTACGGAGGAATGCTCAGGAAGCAGAGCATGACGTCCATAATCGCCCAGACCCTCATAGCCATGGCCGTCATGGGGATCTCCTGGTTCGCGGTCGGCTTCTCCCTCGCGTTCTCCAGCGGGAACTCGTTCATCGGAGGGCTGGACTACTTCTTCCTCAACGGGGTCTCGGCCACCGAGATGACCACCAACGATTTCGTCCCCGACATGGAGTTCGCCATATTCCAGGGGATGTTCGCCCTGATCACCGCAGGCATCGTGCTGGGAGCATGCGCCGAGAGGATCAAGTACACCGCGATCACCTGGTTCCTGGCGATCTGGTCCATCGTCGTCTACGCCCCCATGGCCCACATGGTCTGGGGAGGAGGGTTCCTCGCGAACCTCCCGTTCGACCTTCAGACACTCGACTTCGCAGGAGGGACCGTCGTCCACATCTGCGCAGGAGCCACCGGCCTTGCGCTCGCAGCGTACCTCGGCAAGAGGAGCAGCAGGATCTCCACCAGGTCCCACAGCATCCCGATGGCCTTCATCGGATGCTTCCTGCTCTGGTTCGGCTGGTTCGGGTTCAACGGAGGCTCCGGGCTCGCTGCCGACGACGTCGCCATCAACGCCATCATGGTCTCCCAGATCTCCGCGGTCTGCGCCATGGCCGCATGGGCCATCACCCAGTACCTGCACGTGGGCCGTGTCGGAGTCCTCGGGCTCATCGCCGGTGCCATCGCCGGACTGGTCGCGATCACCCCCGCCGCAGGCTCCGTCACCCCTGTCGATGCTGTCGTCATCGGTATCATCGGTGGAGTCGTGTGCTACTTCGGCGTCATATTCATGAGGAAGAAGTCCGGGCTCGACGATGCCCTGGACGTCATGGGCGTCCACGGTATCGGCGGTATCTGGGGAGCTCTCGCCACCGGGCTGCTCTCCACGGAGGCCAACGGAGGGCTCGTCTACTCCGGAGACTGGCACCTGTTCGTCGGTCAGATCGTCGCAGTCGTGTTCACCCTGGTGTTCTGCTTCGTGGCGTCCTACATCATCATATGGGTGATAGGGAAGCTCATGAAGGAGGTCCGCATCTCTTCCGAGGAGGAGCTCATCGGACAGGACATCGTCGAGCACGGAGAACCCGCTTACCTGATGTGAGGTGAATGAGATGAAGATGGTAATGGCTGTGATAAGGCCCGAGAGGCTGCAGTGCGTCAAGGACGGGCTCAGGGACATGGGCGTGAACGGGCTGACCATAACCCGCGTCACCGGACGCGGGGAGCAGATGGGGCTGAAGTTCACGAACAGGGTCGGAGAGTTCATCGTCGACGAGATCGAGAAGGTGAAGATCGAGTCCGTCGTGGAGGACGAGAAGGTGGACGATGTGATCGCCACGATCAAGAAGTTCTCCGAGACCGGGAACCCCGGAGACGGAAGGATCTTCGTCATCCCCGTGGAGCAGTCCATCAAGATCCGCTCCTCGTGATGACGGTCGATGCACGGGGCTCCGCCCCGTGCCCCAACCTTTTACAGCGCAGCCGTGCCGGGATGTTCTCCGGTGCGGCTGCTTCATCTTTCGCGCATGACCTGAGGCCGCGGGAGCAGGGCTGCATTTCCACGAGTTCTACAGGAAGGGCGACGATCGCCATCTCTACGAAATGGATTTTATCCTGGCGGACGGCAAGAAGGTCACCCCCATCGAAGTGAAGTCGGCCAATTCGACCCCTCGTGCATCGCTCGACGAGTTCGTCGCGAAATACAAGAAGATCGTCAAGAACCCCACTGTCATCCGCCCACGGGACCTCAGGACGAACGATGGAATCACATAC
>CAVHQB010000006.1:0-27575 GCA_963637895.1 Lachnospiraceae bacterium | reverse complement strand
TCGTCGATGCGCTGCTCGTCAGGACGTACATCGTCCCGGCCGTCATGCACCTGCTGGGCGACTGGAACTGGAAGGGCCCGGGATCCAAGGCCCGCAAGGCGTCCAAGGACACCGAGTGAACATACCAACCATTAACGGAGGGGCCCGTCCCCTCCCCCTTACCTTTTCTTCATCCGTATATGCCAGCGGCATGTTCCGTGAGCCTTGATTATCAATTTGATAACATTATATACCAGATAACATTATCTGATTGACATGAGTGATAGCCGGGATGCTCACAACGAGAGCATCATGGAATGTCTGGGCAATCCGCTGAAAGCCCGGATAATGATCCTCATGAAGGAATATGGGCCGCTGACACCCAAGCAGCTCATGGAGAAGGACCCAAGGATGCCGCAGGCGACGGTCTACCGTGCTCTCAAGAGCATGGAGGACTGCCACGTGCTGCAGATCGTGGCCGAGACCAAGGTCAAGGCGATGGTCGAGAAGACCTACTCGTTCAACGAGGAGCTCCCCGGGAAGATCAAGGAGATGATCTCCGAGAACGACGGGGACTCGTACTTCCGGCTGTTCGCAGCCTTCGCGTTCAACCTGATGAGGTCGTTCGAGGAGTACTCCAAGAGCGACTCCATCGACATAAAGCGCGACGGCTCCGGGTTCTTCAGCATGCCCATATACGCCACGACGGAAGAGCTGGAGGAGCTCCGCAAGGAGCTGCACGGGATCATGGCCCCGTACTTCGAGCAGAGATCGGAAGACCAGGAGCTCCACACCATGGGCTTCGTCGTGACACCGCCCAAGAAAACGGAATAAACGCAAACTGATAGGAGAGACCGATATGAACTTCCGCGTCGTCAGACTCAAACGCAAGGATCTGGAACAGCTCAAGGAGGCCGGAGAGAAGAAGCCGATCGAGATCGTCGGTATGCTGTACGCAGACGAGGATGTCGACCCCGAGCTGGTGAAGGCCACAGTGTCGTTCACCAAGATCTACGGCGGGATCTTCGGCAGGGCCGACACCAGGAAGGCCCTCATAGACGTCAGCGCGATCTGATGCTCCATCCAGGCCCGGACAGCAGTCCGGGCCACATCACCACCTTAACGCCGTTATTATATTCCATTCCGCAGGGTCTATGTTTTAATCTTTGCCCTCTTGCCATATGCCGGTATAATGGAAGCATCGACCCTTGTGGCCTTCGTGATCTACTTCGTGGCCCTCATCCTCATCGGACTCCACTTCTGGAAGAAGAAGGACGAGAGCCTCGAGGACTACATCCTCGGGAAGAGATCGCTGGGCCCGTACGTAAGCGCGATGTCCGCGCAGGCGTCCGACATGAGCGGATGGCTGCTGATGGGGCTCCCGGGCTCCATCGTCGTCGCAGGCCTCGGACAGGTCTGGATCGGTGTCGGTCTGTTGATCGGATCGTACTGCTCTTGGCTCTTCGTCGCGAAGAGGCTCAGAAAACATTCCTTCGTCTCCAAGAACGCGCTCACCATGCCCGAGTTCTTCTCCAACCGCTTCGGCGACGAGAAAGGATACCTCAGGATCATCTGCGCGGTCGTCATCCTGTTCTTCTTCACCATCTACGTCGCATCCGGGTTCCAGAGCTGCGGAACCGTCCTCGAGATGCTCATCGACGACATGGGGATGACCCTCGGTATCGTCATCGGCGGCCTGGTCATCATCCTGTACACCTTCCTCGGCGGCTACAAGGCGGTCTGCTGGACCGACTTCTTCCAGGCCATCCTGATGGTGTGCGTCATCGTCTTCGTCCCGCTGGCCGCCATCGGCGACTTCGGATGGGACAACATCGTCGCCGGATGGGAGTCCAACGTGGTCCCCTCCGAGTACGTCAACCCGTTCTTCAACAACGGTGTCGCCATCTCCGCGGCCGTGCTGCTGTCCGGGCTCGCATGGGGATTCGGATACTTCGGGATGCCCCACATCGTGGTCAGGTACATGTCCATCAGAAGGGTGGACGAGATCAAGGTCGCACGCAGGGTGTCCCTCATCTGGGGTATCCTGGCGCTCGGCTTCATCGCCCTGCTGGCCGTCATCGCCGGAGTCTACCTCCCGGCGCACGGCGTCGAGATCATAAGCTCCGGACCGGACGCGAACAACGAGAGGGTCTTCATCATGATGGCCCAGCAGCTGTTCTCGCCGTTCATCCTCGGTATCGTGTTCGCCGCCATCCTGGCAGCCGTCATGTCCACCGCCAGCTCCCAGCTCCTCGTCTCCGCGTCGTCGATCACCAACGACATCCTCAGGAAGAGCAAGAAGATGCACTTCACCGACGGGAGGCTCACATGGATCTCCAGGATCATCGTCGTGATCATCTCGATCATCGGGATGGTCATCGCCTTTTCCGGGAACAAGAACATCATGGAGCTCGTGTCCTACGCATGGGCCGGATTCGGATCCGCGTTCTCGCCGGTCATGATCCTGGCGCTGTTCTGGAAGCGCATGAACCTCCAGGGAGCCATGGCATCGATCATCACCGGATTCGCGGTCGTCGTGTTCTGGGAGACCTTCATGGGCTTCACGAACCTGTACTCCCTGTTCCCCGGGTTCTTCATATCCCTGATCGTGGGAGTGGTCGTGGCGCTGCTCACCTCGCCCCCGCCCCAGGAGGCCATCGACGAGTTCGAGGCCGCCCAGGCCTACAAGGACCCCGAGGCCGAGTGAAACACTTTCGGCCCTCCGGGGCCGTTCCCTTTTTCATCATATCGCCGATTGGGGATGCCATGGCGCGCATCTCCGACTACGAGACCATCGACGGGACCCATGAGGACGAGATGACCCTCAAGGGGTCCAGGTTCATCGGCATCGCCATGCCCTGCGTCGGCGAAGAATCCATCCAGAGGAACCTGGACGAGGTGTCGGCGAGGTACAGGAACGCCACCCACTACTGCTGGGCCGCTGTCTTCAACGGTTCCGAGAGGCGCGAGAGGTCCAGCGACAACGGGGAGCCTTCCGGGACAGCCGGTAAGCCGATCCTGTCCGTGGTGAAGGGGACCGGGCTGACCGACATCATGGTCGTCGTGGTGAGGTACTTCGGAGGCACTCTTCTTGGGACCGGCGGGCTCGTCCATGCCTATTCCGAGACGTCGAAGATCGCCGTCGAGGGGATCAAGGTCAAGAAGTTCACAGCGTGCGCCGTGTACACGTTCACCCTGGACTACCAATGGTACAGCGTCTTCGAGGCCAAATGCCGCGACCTGATGGCGAAGAAGCCCGACTGCGCCTACTCGGACAAGGTCGACGTCCGTGCGTGGATCCCCGTCGGACGGGACGAGGAGTTCGAGAAGCGCATCACGGACCTGACGGAAAGGCATGTCAGGCTGTCGAAATGGAACGATGAGTACATCTAACGGCCGGTAACAGTTTAGACGTTCCTAAAAATCATTATATACTTTCTTTAGGTACACCTAAACATCATGAGGCCGGACAGCATCTGCAACGGATCGGGACAATCCGACATAGTATTCCATGAGCCTGGTTCCTTCGAGTTGACATGTGCAGAAGGACCCGAAACCTCCGTCCTCGACCTGCAGATGCGCGTCGTCCGCCATTGCGCCCCGACGCTGGCCGGAATGAAGTGCGGGAGCATGTTCCGGCTGAACTCCGACCCTCATGACATCCTTTCCGAGGTCTCCGAGCTCGAGAGGACCCTCTCCCACCGCGGCGTCCGCATCGACGCCCTCCAGGTGGACGACTCCGGATGCCTGCTCTACGTGTACCGCCCCAAGCTCCTCGAGGCGAAGATCGCCGATCCCGCCGTGAAGGACTTCCTGGCCAGGTACGGATACGGCCTGAGGAGCGTGTCCTCGACGATATCCGAGCTGACCCTCCGCTTCGCCCGCTGCCCCATGCCCCCCGAGGTCGGGATATTCCTCGACTACCCCGTGGAGGACGTGATAGGCTACATCGAGAACGAGGGCAGGTGCTGCAAGTGCATCGGATGCTGGAAGGTCTACGGCGACGTCCTGGCGGCGGAGAAGAGGTTCAAGTGCTTCAAGAAGTGCAAGAACGTGTTCGTCCGCAGGTTCAAGGAAGGCAGCAGCCTTGAGAGGCTCGCTGTCAGGTGCTGATCAGAACCACTGGTCCAGGGACCTCTGCTTCCTGCGGTCCGACTCGGCTTTCCTGGCGGTCTCGATCTTCTTTACGACGGCCGCCACGCGCTCCTCGGTGAACCCGTAGTCGGTCATCATGTCGATGACGCCGTCGCCGTCGATCTCGCCGGTCTTGACGGAATAGTCATCGGACTTCGGGCCGTCCAGGAAGATGGCCCTAACGTCCTCGTACTCGGGGATGTCGAACCCCTGGGCCTTTATGACCTCCTCCAGGCAGCCGTGCTTCTGGATGAGCTTCAGGCCCTTCTTGGGACCGATCCCCGACACTCCGGGGTTGAAGTCGGTCCCGATCATGATGCAGACGTCCACCAGCTGCTCCCTGGTGAGGCCGAGCTCCGCCAGCATGCCGGGGGAGTCGATGACCTCCGTCTTCACGTCACGGTAGACGTTCCTTCCGGGGACCTTGCGCCTGCCGGTCATGGTCAGGTTCCTGACCAGGAGCGGAGCGCCGAACAGTATGGAGTCGAAGTCCTGGGATGCGGAGGCGTAGACGTCGCCTTTCATGCACATGTACGCGCCCTGGGCCTCTCCGTCGCTGGGAGCCTGGACTATCGGGATGCCCATCAGGCCCAGCAGCTTCTTTGAGGACTCCAGTATCTCAGGCGTCATCCTGGATGTCTGCTGCGCCTTGGAGTAGGCCTTCTTCAGGTCCCCTTCCCTCAGGGCCTCCTGGTACTCGACCATGGCCTTCTCCCTGCGGGCTATGCGCTCCTCGATGGTGCCGGACTTCATCTCGTTGGGCTTCCCGTCGAAGACGAATGACGGCTCTATGCCCGCCTCTATGAGGTTGGCGACCCTGTATAGGATTCCGGACAGCTGCGATGTCACGCGGCCCTGGGAGTCCTGGAGGGGCGTCCCGTCGGGCTGCCTTATGCTCGATAAGAACTGGAAGATGGTGTTGTATGCGTCCACCGCCACGGTCTTCCCGCGGAGGTCCGTGAGCTCGATCTCGCGGGCCTGGACGATGGGGGAAAGGTTTACTCCCACTCCATCACCCTCTGTTGGGCCCGAAGAGCTTCCAATCGGCGATGGTTGACGTCATGTCGTCCAGCTTGAACAGGGACGAGCCCGCCACCAGCACGGAGGCTCCCGCGTCCACGCACTGCTTCCCGGTGACGGCGTTGACGCCTCCGTCCACGGAGATCTCCAGGGACGGGTTGTTGGATCCCGCCCACTTCCTGATCTCGGATATCTTCGGGACGCAGTCGGCGATGAACGACTGCCCTCCGAAACCGGGGTGCACGGTCATCACCAGGACCAGGTCCGCGGAAGGCAGGAAGGGCATGACCTCTGATACGGGGGTCTCGGGGTTCAGGGATATCCCCGCCTTCAGGCCCCTCTCCTTGATCTTGTCCATCGCTCCCTGTATGTCGCCGAAGGACTCGCAGTGCACGGTGATGAGGTCGCAGCCGGCGTCGGCGAAGTCGTCGACGTACCTGATCGGGTCCTCGATCATCAGATGGGCATCGAAGGGTATCTCCGCGAAGCCGCGGACAGCCTTGATTATCGGAGCTCCGAAGGTGATGTTCGGAACGAACATCCCGTCCATGACATCCAGATGGGCCCAGTCAGCGCCGGACCTCTCTACGCGTGCGATCTCCTCTCCGAACCTGGAGAAATCGGCTGACAGCATGGACGGGGATACCTTCGTCATCGTACCGCCTCTAAGATGAGCATCCTTAAAATATGCGCGGAGGGAAGCCCTGCGGACATGCCGAACGCAGATTGCCAGCTTTTAACTAGGACCAGAAGGATTGGGCGGGCATGGCATTGGCTAACCATGACAACACACAGGAGACCTGCGACGTAGCCGGCTGCGACAAGCCCGCGGAGAGGTCCCTGAACAGGAAGCAGATCGGAAGGTCCGACCTGAAGCTCAAGGACGAGGGCGCCCGCCAGATCCATCTCTGCAAGGACCACTACAAGTCCTACAAGAAGTCCACCAAGACCGACAGGGAGCTGGACCAGGTCTACTGATGCCGGAGATCCTCTTCCTCGGCACCAGCGCGGCCGTCCCTTCGAAGGTCCGCTCCACGTCCTGCATCGCCCTGCGCAGCGGTCCCGACATACTGCTTCTGGACTGCGGCGAGGGAGCTCAGCGCCAGCTGATGCTCTCGCCGTTCTCCTTCATGAAGATCAGGGCGATACTTATCACGCATCTGCACGGGGACCATGTCTTCGGCCTCCCCGGGCTGCTGCAGACCATGAGCCTCTCCGACAGGAAGGACCCTCTGCTCGTGTGCGGCCCCAAAGGGACCGCTGCGGCATTGGACGCGATGATGTCCGTCACCGAGGGGGAGACGCAGTACGAGGTGGAGGTCAGAGAGGTCTCCGGAGGAGAGGAGATCCCCGTCGCAGGGATGACCGTCGTCCCGTATGCAACCGACCACGGCATCGCCTCGGTCGGGTACGTTGTGAAGGACAAGGCCCGTCCCGGGAAGATCGATGCCGCGAAGGCCAAGTCCCTGGGGATATCCGAGGGCAGGGAGATGGCCCTGCTCAAATCGGGCCAATCGGTCCGCGGCGTGAAGCCGTCGGACGTCGTGTCGCCTCCGATAGAGGGCTACAGGATAGCCTACAGCGGGGACACCAGGCCCTGCGGCACGGAGAATGAGGCGGTCAGAGGAGTGGACGTCCTGATCCACGAGTCCACATACATGGATAAGGAATCCCAGCAGGCGGCCGACCATTTCCACAGCACTGCCGCGCAGGCGGCCAGGATCGCATCGGATGCTAAAGCCGGGTTCCTGATCCTGACGCATCTCAGCAACCGCTACGAGGACCATGACAAGGTGCTCGCAGAGGCCAAGGAGACTTTCGAGAACACGTTCGTCGCCGACGACATGCACAGGTACGAGCTGAGCTCCAAGGGGCTCAGGCTCATGGAGAACTGACCCTCAGATCAGCTTCAGGATGTCGGCGTTCGTTATCATGCCGATGATCTTACCCTTGCGGGACACCAGCACCGCGTCGCTGTTCCCCATCAACGAGGTAACCGAGGACATGGGCGTGCTGTCCAGGACCACGGGGTACGACTCGTCCATCACCTTGTATATGACGGTCTGCCCCAGCTGCTCCATGGTGGTCCCCTGCCTCAGGAGGTCGAATATCCCCCTCTCCGAGATGCTCCCCACCGGGACATCCCCTTTCAGGACAGGGAGCTGAGAATAGCCCGTGGACCTCATCAGGTCCGACGCCATGTGGACCTTGTCGGTGCTCTGGATGGTCACCACCCTGTCGGATGCGACATCCGCGGCGGTCAGCATCTTCCCCTCGGTCTGCTTCAGGCTGTCCAGGGCCTCGAAGAGCTTCACGACCGTCTCATAGCTGGCGGAAGTGGTCCCGCGCTCGATCTTCGCTATGGTGCTCTGGCTGATGCCGGAGACTGAAGCGAGCTCCATCTGTGTCACATCCAAGGACTTGCGGATGCGCTTGATGTCCGATGTCGGAGGGAACTTCATCGGAGCTCCGATGGTATTCGGATATGAATATTTTTGTCAACACATATTATAAACAACGAATGATTGCCACTCCTAACTAGAGGTATCTAAATGAGCAAGAACATCTACGTCGAGGGTCTCAACGAGATCCCCGTTCCCATGAGGAAGGTCGAGATCGTCGAGAGGAAAGGAATCGGACACCCCGACTCCGTCTCCGACGCCCTGGCCGAGGAAGTGAGCAAAGCCCTGTGCAGGATGTACAAGAAGGAGTTCGGGCACGTCCTCCACCACAACACCGACGAGACTCAGATCGCCGCCGGTCAGGCCGCTCCCCGCTTCGGAGGCGGAGCCGTCATCGACCCCACCTACATCCTCCTGGTCGGACGCGCCACCACCCACGTCGGCGAGGGGAAGGACCTGAAGTCCCTGCCCTGCAAGCCCGTGGCCCTGAAAGCCGCCCACGACTACCTCGTGAAGACGTTCCCCAACCTCGACGTCGATTCCGACATCATCCTCGACGCCAAGATCGGAATGGGATCCGACGACCTGACCGGAGTCTACAAGGCATCCGGCCACCTGGCCAACGACACCTCCTTCGGTGTCGGATACGCCCCCTACTCCATCACCGACTCCGTCGTCCTCAAGACCGAGGAGTACATCAACGGCGCCATGAAGAAGGAGCTGCCCGAGACCGGACAGGACGTCAAGGTCATGGCCTCGAGGGTCGACAAGGACCTCACCCTGACCATCGCATGCGCCATGGTCGACAAGCACATCCCCGATGCGTCCCACTACCAGTCCGCCATCGAGCAGATGTACGACAAGGTCACCGACAACGCGCTGAAGGTCATCGGCAGCGAGGACATCAACTTCAAGCTGGAGATCAACACCGGAGACGACTACGACCGCGGAGTCTACTACCTCACCTGCACCGGGCTCTCCCAGGAGATGGGAGACGACGGATCCGTCGGAAGAGGGAACAGGTGCAACGGTCTGATCACCCCCTACAGGCCCATGTCCATGGAGGCCACCTCCGGAAAGAACCCCATCACCCACATCGGGAAGATCTACAACGTCATGTCCAAGCTCATCGCCGAGGACGTCGCGAAGAAGGTCACCAGCGATGCAGAGATCAGGGTCAGGCTGCTCTCCCAGATCGGGAAGCCCGTGTCCCAGCCCCTCAACGCGTCCATCCAGATCGTCCTGCCCGATGCGGAGAACGACCCCCACCTGCCCGCCTGGAAGTCCGAGGCGGAGTCCATCGCCAACGAGTGGCTGGACAACGTGGACAAGGTCTCCGACATGATCATCGAGGGCAAGGTCCGCACCTTCTGAGGACCTCTCGCAAACATCAAAAAAGCCGTCCCCCGGACAGGGGGATGGCACTATCATCCAACGTCCGTCCAGCAATCTGGATGGATGGGTTTTTTAAGCCAGGTTTACATTATTGTTACTCATCAGCAGGTGCAGCCATGAAGATTATCGATGAACCCCAGTTCGGGCCCATGTTCCGCTTCAACGATGCGAACGTCTATTGGGCCCTGCATGTCCTGTCCAGCGGAAGGCGCATAGGACGCAAGAAGCTCGCAGAGGAGATCGGCGTCGGGGAGGGGAGCATGCGCAGGATCATCGACACCCTGAAGGATTGGGACTTCATCCTGATCAAGCAGACCGGCATCACCATCACGAAATCCGGACAGGCTTTCCTGGACCAGATGCCCATCAAAGTGCTGGACATCCAGGTCGAAGGGAGCGTCGTCGGGCAGTACCAGCAGGCGATCCTCGTCCTGGGGTGCGCCGACAAGGTAGTGAACGGGATGGAGCAGAGGGACGCCGGCATCAAGGTCGGCGCCGACGGATGCACCACGCTGGTCATACGCGACGGCAAGCTCATGGTCCCTCCGGACTGGAACATGGACGAGGAGAACCCCGAGATGGCGTACAAGATACGCAAGGAGTCGGGGATGACCCAATCCGATGCTCTGATCATCGGAGGCGCGGAGACCAAGGCCGCCGCCATCGAAGCCGCCGTCTCTGCGGCGCTGCAGCTGTTCTGAGGGATGCTTACGCTCCATCTGCTCAGCCATACCGTCTACGGCGGCACCGGGATGTTCGGTGCCGACGCCAAGGCTTTCCTGGACGGGATAAGGGCAGACGGGCTGGAGCTCCTCACATCCTACGACGAGATCGACCCGTTCTTCAAAGGCGTCGCGAAGTCCGTCCATCTCCCCTATGCGACCGATTGGCTGTCCGCTTGGGAAGGCAGGCCGTTCGACATGGACGCCGAATCCGCCCGGTACTACATGTTCGGGCGCGACAGGGACGAGATCGTCGATAACGTCACAGATTCCATCGTCAAGGCTTCCGCCGTATCGCCGGCCTACGGAGTGTTCCACGCCTGCGTAGGGCCCCTGCAGGACCTCTGGAAGCGCTCCTACAGCATCACCGACGACAGGGCCATCGATGCCCTGGCGGAGATGGCCAACCGCGTCGCAGCCGGCTTCCCCGGAGGCGAGCCTCCGTTCAGGATCATGTTCGAGAACCTCTGGTGGCCCGGCCTGAGGCTGCTGGACGGAAGATGCTTCTACAGGCTGTCCGACAGGCTGGAGTTCGACGATTGGGGCATCTGCGTGGACACAGGCCACCTGATGAACTGCCTGCCGGACATCCGCACGGAGCAGGACGGCATCGAGGCGCTGAAGCAGATATTCCTGGAGTATCCCAAGGACCTGATCGACCGCATAGGCACCGTCCACTTCCACTGGAGCGCGTCCTGGGACTACAGGTCCTCCTTCGAGGAGAGGGAGATGTCCGAGCCCCTGGGGGACTTCATATCCTCCGCCTATCCGCACATATGCAGGATAGACCAGCACATGCCCTTCTCGGACCCCGCATGCGCCGAGCTCCTGAGGATCCTCAAGCCGGACTACGCCACACATGAGCTCCCGGGATCCTGGAAGAGCACCACCGAGGACTACATCCGCCAGAGGGCAGCGCTGGACTCGCTCTGAAGAAGCGGACGGTTCCGTTCGGAGCATCCATCCAGCCAGCGTTGGTCGGGTTCACCCTATTTATACTACCTCTCTATTCGCAATTCTTAGAGGAATTCAAATGGCACGTTTCAAAGAGGCTGAGCACAGGCTCCTTGACAAGACGGTCTGCATGACCTGCTACGCCACCAACCCCAAGAAGGCGGAGAAGTGCAGGAAATGCGGTTCCAAGGATCTCAGGCCCAAGGCCAAAGAGAGCAGGAAGCAGTGATTGCTGCTTCGCATTGATTTTTACGGCCGGCACCGGCCGGCACTTCATTCGGACCAGCTCGGGCTATGCCCGGCGCTGGTCCGATGCCCTTCGTGGGATGGATTTTTCTATCGTGAGCTAGTTAGGCCGAATGTTAAGGGGCTGATCCGTTGAAGGTGCTCATAGTCGACGATAACGTAGCTGTTCAGGAGATTCTGAAAGACATCCTCTCGGAGGTGGGCCACCTGGTGCGCCTGGCAGGCAGCATCGAGGAAGCCGTGGGCAAGACGCTGGACTTCGCTCCCGACGTGGTCATGCTGGATTCGCAGATCGACGGCGAGGAGGGGCTCAGCTACATCACAGAGGTCAGGAAGGCCGGGAAGGATGTGGCGCTTAGGATCGTCCTGATCAAGTCCGCATCGGAGATCGCCCCCAAGGACATCCCAGAGATCGTCGGATGCATAGTCAAGCCGTTCAAGTCCACCGAGATCATATCCATGTTGGACGGGCTCACGGCAGTCGTCGCGGAATCCAAGGCACCGGAATCCTCCAAGGCCAAGAAGAGAAGCTGGTCCCTGTGGAGGAAGAAGAAAAAGGCTCCCGTGGCCAAAGAGAAGTCCGATGATCCGGGCATGTTCGGAAGGTCGTATGTCGTGTTCGAGCCCGAGCCCGAGACGATATACGACATCGCGTCCAAGTTCGACCCCAAGAAGTACGACATCCTCCTGTTCACCTCCGACAGGGCCAAGGCCATCAAGGAGAGGTTCGGCTACGAGGAGATAGAGGTCGTCCCGCTCACCTCCTCAGGAAGGTTCGGGACCATGGACATCCATGCTCTCGGGACCGTGTCCGACAAGGCATGCACGTTCATAGCGTCCCATGGGATGCCTGTGGTCATATTCGACTCCCTGGGCGCGTTCGTCGACTCCGACGGGCTCAGCCTGCCCCTGATGATGATCGAGGAGATCATGTCCTCGGGAGGGAAAGCGTTCACGCTGGCAGTGTCCATGGACGATGCCGAGCTCACGGACAAGGACCGTGAGATACTGCTACATAATATGTCTGAATACAAGGAGCAATGACAATGCAGATCGAGAAAGTCTGGGCAAGGGAAGTGCTCGACTCGAGGGGGAACCCCACGGTCGAGGCTGAGATCACGATCAAAGGCCACAGGATAACCGCCATCGCGCCCTCCGGCGCGTCCACGGGAACCTGGGAGGCCCACGAGCTCCGCGACGGCGGGGACAGGTACGGCGGCAAGGGCGTGCTCAAGGCCGTGGAGAACATCCGCGGCGAGATCGCCGAGAAGATCGTCGGCATGGACCCCACCGACCAGAGGGGCATCGACGAGGCCATGATCGCCCTCGACGGCACCGAGAACAAGAAGAGGCTCGGAGGGAACGCGACTGTCGCCGTCTCCCTCGCCGTGGCCCGCGCAGGAGCGTTCGCAGAGGGCGTGGAGGTCTACCAGCACGTAGGAGGAGACCACGTCACCCTGCCCGTGCCCATGCTGAACATCATCAACGGCGGGAAGCACGCCGGAGGGAACCTGAAGATACAGGAGTGCATGATCATCCCCGCCGGAGCCAAGAGCTTCTCAGACTGCCTCAGGATGTCCTCCGAGGTCTACATGCACCTGAAGTCCATCCTCAAGTCCAAGTACGGCGTCGGCGCGATCAACATCGGCGACGAGGGCGGGTTCGCTCCTCCCCTTGATACCGTCGACGAGGCTCTGTCCACCATCGTCGCAGCGATCTCCGACGCGGGATACGTTCCCGGGAAGGACGTGTACCTGGCCATGGACGCCGCATCCTCGGAGTTCTACTCCGACGGCATCTACGACGTGGACGGCATGAAGCTGTCCGCAGGAGAGCTTGCAGACCACTACGTGCAGCTCACGAAGGACCACCCTCTCATCAGCATCGAGGACCCCTTCTTCGAGGACGACTTCGCCACCACCGCAGAGCTCACCAAGAAGATCGGCTCCCACGTGCAGATCGTCGGGGACGACCTGTTCGTCACCAACAGCAAGCGCCTCGCCCACGGGATCGAGGAGGGAGCCGCCAACGCGCTGCTCCTGAAGGTCAACCAGATCGGAACGATCACAGAGTCCGGCGACGCCGCTAAGATGAGCTTCGACAACAAGTACAACGTTGTCGTCTCGCACAGGTCCGGAGAGACCGAGGACACCACCATCGCCGACCTGTCCGTCGGATGGGGATCCGGAGAGATCAAGACCGGAGCGCCCGCACGCGGAGAGAGGACGGCCAAGTACAACCGCCTCCTCAGGATCGAGGAGGACCTCGGCTCCAAGGCTCGCTTCCCCGGGATCTCCCAGTTCAAGCTGTGAACCTTCTTCAGGGGCTCCGGCCCCTGCTTCTCCTGCTCGTTTTCCGCCGGCTTTCGGCGGCATGGTCCTGTTTTCCTACGTTTTTATACCATTCGGGCACCCGGAATCGCATCTCACATCATATATAAAGTAAACTGTTGTGAAAATGCACTTTCAAGACCCTTATCGCCGATTTTAGGAATTCCTTAATTAGACCCCCTACGAAGGCTTATATGTGGGATACAGCTTAGAGTGGTTCTGCAGGAAACCGCGGAACTATGGATGGATTCCGTAAGATTTTCTGATGATCTCGGGGGAGACAATTGATAGAAGAATGCACCGAAAACAGCGGATGCTACGCGACGAGCCACATAGAACCGTACCATCTGGACGGTTTTAACGAGAAATCGTCGATGAGCGTGTACTGCACATGCGGTCGCATCGTCATCCTCGGGAGAGCCGAGATGAAGACAAGGCTCGAGCTCGGCAAGGAATTGGAGTGCATGTCGTGCCGCAACCAGAGGATCTCCAGGGAGATCGACATGATGAACGACCACTTCAACGGCGTCGAAGAACCCGACGAATATTCCGTCGATTTCTGATTTTCAGAACGTTTCTAAGAAACTTCAAATGTGTTACGAATTAACTTATTCGTAACAACGTTTTAAATGGTATGGAAAGAGGAGGCCCTCACTCTTCGGAGGGGGCCTCGGAGGCCTTCTTGGACCTCGTCTTCTTGGGCTTCTTCCTGCCGGGGCAGTCGGGGTTGATGCACTCCTCCATGTTGCCCATCATGATGATCGGCGCCTTGCACAGGGTGCACTGCCTGCCGGAGTACGCTATGCTGCCCCTGGGCCTCAGAGGATAGGTCTGAGTGCAGTTGGGCCATCCCGAGCATCCTGCGAACCTCTTGCCGGCCTTGGAGTACATGAGCCTCATGCGGCCTGTGCCGCAAGTGGGGCAGGGACCGAGGTCGTTGCGCTCGGTGTTGCTCGAGCACTTCGGATCGATGCACTGCACCAGCGGGGGGTTCCCCTTCCTGATGATCCTCAGCTGCGGGAGCCCGCACACGGGGCATGTGGTCTCGACTGTCTGGATGAGCGCTCCTCTGGGGAGCGGATAGGCCTTCTTGCAGTCCGGGTACCCGTCGCATCCGATGAAGTTCCCGTTCTTGGACCTCTTGATAGTCATGTTGTTGCCGCATGCCGGGCAGATCCCGATGTGCTGCTGCGAGTGCAGCGCGGCCTTGATCTCGGACCCGATCTCGTCGGAGTCCTCGGTGATGCGGACAGCCACCTGATGGAGCATGTCCTGCGATTCCGTGACAACGGAGTCCAAAGTCCTCTCGCCGTCGGTGATCTTCAGCATGTCCGACTCCAGCTTGGCGGTCATGTCGGGCTCGGTGATGCCTCCGCCGTGGTTCTCCAGCGCCTTCGTGAGCGCTATCCCGCTGGGGGTGGGGATCATGTAGTTGCCCTGGACGTAGTTCCTGGAGTACAGCTTGCCGATGATGTCGTGCCTGGTGGACTTGGTCCCCAGCTGGAGCCTGTCCATCTCCTGGATCAGGGATCCCTGGTTGTACCTGTAGGGAGGCTTCGTCTCCGACTCCACAAGGCTCATGGACCTGATCTCAACCTTGTCGCCCACTTTCAGCGCGGGGAGCTTGGAGTCGCTGGCCTTCAGGTACTTCCCGTAGTACTTCTTCCAGCCCTTCTTCTTCAGGACATAGCCTTCCGCGTCGAACTCCTGGCCTTCCACGTCCAGCTTGCACTTGGTGACCTCCGCCTCGGCGTTGGGCGCCACTGTGGCGAGGAACCTGCGGACGATGAGCTCGTAGAGCTTCCACTTGTCCCCCTTCATCTTGGCCGACGAGACGCCTGCCGTGGGGTATATCGGAGGGTGGTCCGTGGTGCGCCTCTTCCCCTTGGAAGGGACGATCTTCTCCTGGGCCAGGATCTCCTCCGCCTCTGATTTGAAATCCCCGTCCTTGAGCTTCTCCAGGACCGACCTGAGGTTCAGGGTCTTGGGGTACTCTGTGTTCTCGGTACGGGGGTATGAGATGTATCCTCCTGTGTAGAGGTCCTCCGCGAGCTTCATGGCGGTGGTCGGAGGTATGCCGATCTTGTTGGCCTCGACCTGCATCATGGTGGTGTCGAAGGGCGCGGGCCTGAACTCCTCCTTCTGGGAGACCTCGAACGATGTGACCGTCCCCTCCTTGGCGTCGGAGACCACGGACATTATGGCATCGGCCTCGTCCTTCTCCCAGAACGGGTTGGACGTGTGGGAGCCCTTGAACGCGAGCATCCCGAACTTGCCGATCACTTCCCAGTACGGCTTGGGGACGAAGCTCTCGATCTCCTCGTGCCTGTCGACCAGGAGCTTGAGCGTGGGGCTCTGCACCCTGCCTACGGACATGAAGTTCATCCCGACCTGCCCGGAGGACAGCGAGATGAGCCTGGTGAGGACCGCTCCCCAGGCGAGGTCGATGATCTGGCGGGCCTCTGCGGCATCGGCCAGGTTCTTGTCCGGGTCTGCGAGGTTGTCGAAAGCGGTTTCGACCTCCCCTTTCGTGAGGGCGCTGAACCTTGCCCTCTTGACGCGGGACAGGTCGGCTCCGGCCTCGCGGACGGTCTCCATCCCGATGAGCTCTCCTTCACGGTCGAAGTCGGTCGCGATGATTATCTCGTCCGCTTTCGAAGCGAGGGTCTTGATCATCCCGAGGATGGACTTCACCCTGACGGTCTTGACCTGATGCGCATAGACCAGGTCTGCCGGGGGGATGCTGCTCCAATCGTTGTACTCCTTGGGATAATCCAATTCTATAATGTGTCCCCTGAGGCTGACGACGTCGTACTCATCGCCTCCGGACTCGAAGGATATCACCGTCACGCCCCCTGAAGTGGAGGAATGGGACTTCCCGTCGGAAAGGATGGTCGAGATCCTCCTGGCGGCGTTCGCCTTCTCGGTGATTATCAGCTTCTTCATCGGGGCGACCAACTGAATCTAAGGTATAAAAATGGGTTGGTGGGAGCGCGATCGTGCCGGATGCAGGCTGTCGACGCGTGCCGGGCCGGGATCCCGCCGCATGCGGATGGGGCGCCGCTCCTGAGCCTCGCCCAGCGACACTTTCCTATGACCCGGAGCCGAGTATCCGCCAACTCTGGAACGCATTATCTATCGGCTGCATAATCAGCAGGCGTTGACCCGCATAAAGGAGTTCATGGACCTGCTCAAAGGGATGGACGGCGTCCTCGATGTGGCGCGCCTGTCCCGCGACACCGTTCAGGAGATCGTGCAGATAGAGGACTCCATCACCCAGGTCTCCTGCGGGCTCCGCATGGAGAACTCCGGAGTGGGCACATGCGCTTCAAGGGAGCATGTGTTCGCGATCTTGTGCAACGGCGACTTCCCCAGGCCCCATGAGGTCACCATGGAGATGATCGACGAGGACGGAGTCGTCATCGGGCACGACGTGCCTCCGTGCATGATGGGGCATTTCAAGGAGCGCGACGACGTCATCTGGATCGCGGACTCGTTCGTCATGTATCCCGGCAAGGTCACCGCCAACGACGCCCGCATGGTGCTCCATGCCAGCAGGTGCGACGACGATGCCATCCCGAAGGGCGTCGAGCCCTGGCTGTTCTACCCTTCCACATCGTCCGCGATGAGGCTGAACGATGTGCTGGGATTCGAAGGGGAGGGGCTGTCCACCATAATGGTCGGGGTGGACCGCCTCTGCGAGGACCCCTCAGTTCCTGTGGCCGACGTGGTGCAGGTTCCCTGTGGAGGGAGCCGCCATGGTGAGCCTTCCTCTCAGGACGCCTTTTATCGATGTGACCTCGTTGGCGAAGTGCTTCAGGTCTCCGAGCCTCCCTTCGCAGATGAGGATCTCCATGCACTTGTCGTGGTCGAGATGCACATGCACCGAGGTGTTGACGAGCGACTGGTGCTCATGCTGCAGGTCGGTGAGCTTGTCGCCGACGGACGTCATCGTGTGGTCGTACACCATGACGATGGTCCCGACCATCCACTCGTCCTCGTTCTTCCACTCGTTCTCTGCGAGGGAGTCCCTGACGAGGTCCCTTATGGCCTCGGACCTGCTCACGTAGCCTTTCTTTGAAATGGACTCGTCGAATGCCTTCAGAAGATCGGGCTCCAGAGAGACCCCGATGCGCGTCACGCCTTCCATGCTCTGGGCATATGGCGGACATGGTAATAACACTTTACCATCCGAGAGTGCATACATAGTGCGCATTCCAGGACCGATTCGTTCTCGCAGCGCATACCGGGCCGGCGTGAACCAATGCTTTAAACGGGTTGCGGACGATACGGAACGCATGTCTGTCGATATAGAGAATCTAGAGCGCGCCGTCGTCTCCGCCATCAGGAACGGAGTCGAGGACCAGGATGTCGCAGTGGCCTTCTCCGGAGGCCTGGACTCCGGGCTCGTCGCCGCCGTGGCCAAGGACTACGCCAGGTCCGTGACCCTGTACACCTCCGGCAAGGAGCAGTCCTACGACGTGGTCATGGCCCAGGAGATGTCCGAGAAGCTCGGGCTGCCCTGGCTCCACATCCCCATAACCAAGGACAACATCGAGGCCAGGCTCAGGGAGATGATCTCCATCACCAGGACCTCCAGCCCCCTGACGCTGTCCTTCGAGCTGCCGCTGTTCTTCGTCTGCAAGACCGTCCACGAGAAGTACATCCTCGGAGGGCAGGGAGCGGACGAGCTGTTCTACGGGTACAACAAGTACGTGGAGCTGCCGGACGACGAGCTGGTCAGGACCCGCAAGGCCGACCTGGGGAAGCTGATATCCTCCACCATCCCCCACGAGACCATCGTGGCGGACCACTTCGGGAAGAAGATCCTCTACCCCTACATGGACCCGCTGGTGACCATGCAGGTGAACGCCATGGACCTGAAGGACCTGAGGCCCACCGGGCCCGACTCCAGGAAGGTCATGCTGAGGCAGATCGCCAAGAACCTGGGATACCCGTTCATCGCCGAGAAGAGGAAGAAGGCGGCCCAGTACGGGTCCGGGACCATGGACCTCGTCAGGGAAGTGGCCAAGGACAAGGGCATGACCTACCCCGAGCTCGTCGACTCCATTTACAAGGACATCTTCGAGTGAACGCTTTCCACGAGGATGGCGGCCGGGTCCAGTTCCGTGAGCTCGTAGAGCATCCGGGTCCCGACCACATCCTCCACTTCGTTCAGAAACGCCTTCCCTTCTTCTCCGAACACGAAATCGATGCCCACGAAGCAGGGGCCGAGAGCCTCCGACATCTTGGATACGATCTCTTTGCACCCTTCCGACGGCTGGCAGAGCTCCGCCCTGCCTCCGAGGCTGTGGTTGGCACGGAAATCGGTGTCGCTCGAACGCATGACGCAGGACAATATCGTCCCGTCCAGGACATATGCCCTCATGTCGCGTCCCAGCACAGGGGCGGCCTTCTGAACGAGGGCATCAGAGCCCAGCTCCCCGAGAACCCGGTCCAGATCGTCATGGTTGGCGGCCATGAACACCTGGCTCCCCCCGTGGCCGGTCCTGGACTTCACCACCCACGGAGGCCCTTCCGGGAGGGGCTGGCCTTCGACCGAATGGGGAAGCGTCGGGATCCCCAGCTCCTCGGCCAGCTGGTAGGTGGTGTGCTTGTCGTTGCAGATCCTGGAGACCTCGGACGGATTGAACACCCTGGCGCCCTTCTCTTCCAGCGAGCGTGTGAGCCTCCAGTCCCTCGTGCGGGAAATAACTGCGTCCGGGATCTCGTCGGGGAGGGAATCTGTGAGCACTACGGAGGAGCTGTATCCTAGATCTTCAGAGATCTTGGCGAGCCTGTCGGCGAAGAACAGGTTCTTCTCGTAATCGCAACGGTCGTACAGGACCCACATCCGCATGGCGTCACCTCAGGCAGGAGACGATGTGCTCCAGTATGTCCCCGGAGACGTCGTGCCCGGTGCAATCCGCCAGGTTCTTGATGTGGGCGTTGGAGTTCACCTCGCATACAGCAGGGGACCCGTCCATCATCAGGATGTCCACACCGCAGAAGTCCGCTCCGACGGCTTCGGCAGCAGCTATGGCCAGCTCGGCGCACTCGTCCGATATCCTGCAGGGCTCCATCCTGCCTCCGATCGTGCAGTTGCTCCTGAAATCGCCTTCCGGGCCGTGCCTGACGACCGCTTCGACCGCTTTCCCGCCGATCACCTCGACGCGGAAATCCGTGGCACCGGTATCGACATACTTCTGGGCGATCCTCGGAACGTAAGGGCCGGACAGGAGCGATATCAGAGAATCCCTATCTTTGACGAGATGCACCTGCTCTCCGAACGATCCGTAGCAGTCCTTCAGGACCGTCGGATATCCCAGGGAATCCTCCAAGCCCTCCACGAACCCGAAATCAGTGTACCCGGAGAAAGACAGCGGCAGCGGGACCGTGGGGATCGACCTCACTCCCGCAGATGCCAATGCGATATGGGTCAGCGACTTGTCGTCGCAGACGCGGATGCACTCCGACGGGTTGAACACAGGATATCCGCAGAGCTCCATGTTCTCGGCCAGGCGGACGTCCTTGTCCCAGAAGATTATGAAGTCCACGTCTCCTAGCGCGTCCTCGAATCCCTCGCGGCATCCCACCGGCACCGTCAGGCGGTCGTTGGTGGTCCGGACCATCCCGATGCCCATCCTCTCCGCTGCGGCGCACACCATGTCCGCGGGCTGCGAGAACTTCTCGGACCGCATGAAGCCGTTGGAGACGAAGGCACCTTTCATGATATCCACTGTTATCCACGACAAGTTTTATAATCATCCCGTCATGGCTCGCCCCGGAGATTATATTGGACCCCGCTGGGAACCTTGAATGGTTCGAAGGATTGGACGGAAGGGGCATCGCCCCCGGACTGGACAACATCAGAGAGCTCATGAGCAGGCTCGGAGACCCCCAGGAGGGCATGAGGTTCATACACGTGGCCGGCACCGACGGGAAAGGGTCGGTCTGCGCCATGATCGAATCCATCCTGAAAGCGTCCGGCATACGCGTAGGCGCGTTCACGTCGCCTCACATCATCAAGATCAACGAATGCATCCGCATCTCCGGCGACGAGATGCCCGACAGGGACCTGGACCAGATGCTGTCCGAGGTCAGGGTGCATGTGGATGCCATGGACCGCGAGGGCAGGAGGTGCACCAGGTTCGAGGCGCTCACCGCCGCCGCGTTCCTCTATTTCAAGACCGTTTCCGCCGAGATCTGCGTCATCGAGGTGGGCATGGGCGGCAGGCTGGACTGCACCAACATCATCACCCCGGAAGTGACGGTGATCAACGACATCGAGCTGGAGCACACCGCTTTCCTAGGCGACACCGTGGAGAAGATCGCCTTCGAGAAGGCCGGGATCATGAAGCCCGGAGTGCCCTGCGTGACGATTAACGACGGCTCCATCCTGGAAGTGCTGGAATCCCGCGCTTCGGAGGTCGGTTGCGAGCTAGTCCACGTGGACAGGAACGCCCCCGAGGTCATGGGCAGCCAGCCGGACCACATCTCGATGGTGTACAAAGGCGACCTGCACGACGTCTTCCTCCCCGGAAGGCACCAGGCGAGGAACGCCGCCCTTGCCATCGAATGCGTCAGCAGGCTCCCGGAATACGAGGAGACGATCAGGGAGAACGTGGAAGCGGGACTGGAGAGCGTCGTATGGCCCTGCAGGATGCAGAAGCTGCTCGGAGAGCCTGTGGTGATCGATGTGAGCCACACCCTGTCCGGAGCGAAGTGCCTGGCATCCGATGTCGGGGAGATCTACGGCAAGGTCATCCTGGTCCTGGGGATGCTCAACGACAAGGACATCGAAGGGTTCTGCACGGTCATGGGGCCTGTTGTGAAGGAAGCTTTCATCACCGCGCCGGCATCGCCGAGGGCCTCTCCCGCAGAGGCGACTGCGGAGATCGCTTCAAGGCACATGCATGTGGCAGGGACGTTCGGCACCGTGGCGGAGGCCCTCGAGGCCGCTCTGGACTCCAGAGACGACGAGACCGTGCTCGTGACAGGTTCTTTCAGGACGGCGGAGGATGCGCTGACATGGCTTCAGAACAGATATGCGACATCCTGAGCATCCTTTCCAAGGAGTACAACCAGGGCGCCTACCCTGGCAGGAGCTCCGAAGGGCTGAACCCGGAATGGCCCTGCGACCCGTTCCATGTGCTGATCGCCACGATACTTTCCCAGAGGACGAGGGACGACAACACACGCAAGGCATCGGACAACCTCTTCCACCGCTTCGACTCCGTCGAAGCCCTGGCGGAAGCGGATCCGGACATCGTCGCAGAGCTTGTGAGGCCCGCAGGGTTCCCGAAGCAGAAGGGGAAGGCCATAGTGGACTGCTGCCGCATGCTCAGGGACGAGTATGATTGCGAGGTCCCGGAGGACACCGACGAGCTCCTGAAGCTGCCGATGGTGGGAAGGAAGACGGCTGCGTGCGTCAGGTCCTATGCAATGGACATCCCGTCCGTGTGCGTGGACACCCATGTGCACAGGATAGCTAACCTCATGGGCCTGGTTGACACTAAAACGCCGGAGGAGACGGAGTTCGCCCTGATGGACATGACTCCGAGGGAGAGATGGTCGGACATCAACAGGTACCTGGTCAGGCACGGGCAGGTCGTCTGCATGCCGAACCACCCCCATTGCGATAAGTGCAGCGTCAGTGACTATTGCAGGCACTACCGCGATATGCAGTGCCGATCTCAGAACTTCGGACCGTCCCATTCCGGCTCCATGTCCTTGATGAAAGCCGCCGCGAACAGAGGATAATGCTCGATTCCGTCCTCATCGACGGAGATGTTGCCGTTCTCCAGCTTGATCCTGCGGCCGATGTCGAAGACCTTGGAGGCTTTCTCCAGCGATGTTGATCTTTTGCTGTTTCCAGACTTGACCTCGATCACACAGATTGCCATGCCCATCTCCAGGACGAAGTCCAATTCCATCTTGTTGTCCCCGTTGGTCTTCCTGTAGTAACGGGGCGTATAACCGGCCTTCATCAAGCACTCTGCGACAGCGTTCTCGACGACAGCACCGTTGGCATAGCACCATTCCTTCAGGTACAGTGCTTTGACGGCTTCCTTCCCGTACATGCCCACCAGCAGTCCGGTGTCGGACATGTAGAGCTTGAAGCTGCGGAAGTCGACGTGGGCTGCCAGCGGAAGCATGAGGCTATCGACCGCGTGGCAGAAGCTGCAATGGCCGGAATCCTCCAGCCACATCATGCTCCCGGCGTACTGGTCGTGCGCCGCGCGCCCGTACATGTCAGATATCCTGGAGTAGGTGAACTTCTTGTTGGAGTCAGCCAGCTGAGACGGGATGCTCTTGAAGCATCCCGATGTCTTCACGGCATCGGACCTGCGGCTGCACATCTCGATCTGGCGTGTGTAGAGGCTCAATATCTTCTTCTGAGCCTCTGATGGTCCGATGTAATCGCCGGTCTCGATGAACGAGCTTACGGCTTCGGGCATCCCGCCGACGATCATGAAGTCCGTGAACGCATCGCCGAACACCTTGTAGACTGCGGGAATGATGGGTGCTTTGTTCCTGATGCATCTGCGGACATCATCGATCAGGGAGATGTCCATGCCCTTTGCCCAGAGGAACTCCTCGAAGTCCATAGAACGCATGACCATCTGCTCCTCGTACCCCATGGGCACAAGAGGGCTCTTCTTCTCCGATCCACCGTGGCTCATGCTGATTAGCGTGCCTGCAGCGATGACATCGTAACGCCCATCGATGGCGAAGGCCTTCAGCGCGCTTCTGGCGCAAGGGCACTCCTGGACCTCGTCCAAGAAGATCAGCGCTCCCGGCTCGATGGCCTCCCCGCCCACAGCGACGAGGCCTTTGATGATGCCGTTTACATCGGAAACAGTCTCGAACACATGTTGGAAGTCCTTGTCTGTCAGATCGAAACGGCGGTAGCATGGGTACTTCTCGGTTCCGAACCGGTCGATGATGAACGTCTTGCCGACCCGCCTCTGGCCCTTGACGAGGAGAGGCTTGTGCTCCCTGCCCTTCCAGGCCACCAGATCGTCGTACATCTTCCGCTTCAGCATGAATGATGTATTAGGGCACAAATATAAAATGCATTTTACACGTGGTTTTTTTGTAAATTTTTACAATTTACCCAAGTGTTTTTTGCATTATTTTACAATTTACCCACGTGTTTTTTGCAAACGGCCTTGCGAACTGTGTGTTTAGCACACGAACCTGTGAATCGATATCGGCTCAAGAACTTCCTGACGATGCGAGTCGTAGGCTCGTAATCGCAGACCATCGACTCCCTTCCGGCATCGGCCATCTCATCATAGCCTACATCCCCGAAATCCAGCTCGAATCCTGCCTGCCCGGCGATCTGCTCTATGAACTTCCGCTGGACAAGCCCGTTGCCCTCTCTGAATGGATGGATCGCATTGAGCTCGGACATGTAGTACGCGAGCCTGTCGGCCATCGCATCCTTGTCATCGATCCCGCGGAGCCAGCTCTCATCCTCCAGCTCGGAAAAGATGCTGTCCAGGCAGCTCAGTATGTTCCTGCACGGACAGGACAGTATATCATTGGACATCTCCGCTGTGCGGATCTCCCCGGCCCAGTCATAGAGGTCCGAGAACAACCTCCTGTGGACCTCCTTCAGATGGCCGATGTCGAAGCATCCTTCGACAGGCCGGATGTCCAGCTCGACCGTCCTCAGTAGCGCGAATCCGGCCTCGGCCGATGTGAGAACTGCGGGATCGTGAATGCCGAGCTTGTTGCGGAGGACGTCTGTGCCAGGGTAGCAGTATTCCGGATCCTCCGGTCTGCGGCAGCTCCCGCCATCGGCCTCCGGGCCTGCAGCCAGGAAACGGCCCGTCAGAGCGCCTGTCGCCTGCTGGACGGTCACCTCCCCGCGAAGGACTGCCGTGGCGAGATCCATATCGTGTTCGGACGGATGGAGGCCTTCCATCTCGAGAGAGGCTATGGCATTGGACAGGATGCGGGCTTCGTCCATGCTCGGATGCATGCACGATGCGGATATCAAACCAGCGAGAGGCCTCCGCCCGGCCTCGCCCCGAACAGTGCCAAGATGTGCTGGCAGCTCGTCCGCAGGACGGTTAACGGGCACCGATCGCAGGCCGTCCATCCAGTCCGCTTATCTACCGAGATGGACATTACGCATCCGATGCATGAGGTATCGGTCGTTGTGAGCCTTGTCGACGCGGTCGTCAAGGAGCTTGAGAGATACGATGTCCTGAAGGTCAACAGCGTCACCGTCGTCATCGGCGACCTGACCAACCTGGGGGAGGAGCAGATGAGCTTCGCCTACGAGATCGTGACCAAGGACACCATCCTGGAAGGCTCGGAGTTCATTGTGGAGCACGAGCCGATCGAGCTCGAATGCTGGGACTGCGGCTACAAAGGGCCCGCCCAGGTGCTGTCCGACCCGGACTTCGACGAGCATGTCATCCCGGTCCTGTCCTGCCCCAAGTGCGGCGGGAAGGTGGAAGTCACGAAAGGGATGTCATGCACAGTCAAATGCATGGATATTGAGGAGGCGGAATGATGTTCAAATACAGAGACGAGGAGACCGCGAAGAAGGTCCTGGACCACATCAGGAAGATGGACGTGGATGTGAGGCTCATGCACATCTGCGGGACGCATCAGGACACCATCGTCCGCTTCGGGCTCGAGGAGATGCTCAACGACGTGGGCGTGAAGATCGCCCAGGGGCCCGGATGCCCCGTGTGCGTCACCACCAGCGGAGAGGTGGCCGACGCCATCACCCTCGCCAGGAACGGCGTCACCGTCACCGCGTTCGGGGACATGATGAGGGTGCCCACCACCATCGGCTCGCTCTTCGATGCGAAGGCCGACGGCGCCGACGTGAGGATCGTCTATTCCATCGACGACGCCATCCAGATGGCCAAGGAACAGCCGGACAAGCCGCTGGTGTTCGTCGGGGTCGGCTTCGAGACCACCGCTCCGTCCACCTGCGTGCCGCTGCACAAGGACGGCTGCCCCGAGAACTTCTCCGTCTACAGCTGCCACAGGATCTGCCCTCCGATCATACAGGCCCTCTTCGACCTGGGAGAGAACAGGATCGACGGGTTCATCATGCCCGGGCATGTGGCTGTGATCACGGGCACCAAGATGTTCGAGCCTGTGTCCGCCAACTACCATGTGCCGCAGGTCATAGCCGGATTCGAGCCCCTTGACATCCTCATGTCGTGCTACATGCTCTGCAAGCAGCTGAAAGAGGGGAGGTACGAGGTGGAGAACGAGTACACCAGGCTCGTCAGGCCGGAAGGCAACCCCACCGCGCTGAAGCTCATGGACGACACCTTCGACCCTGTGGACAGGGCATGGAGAGGGTTCCCGGTCATCAAGAAGAGCGCATTGTCGCTGAAGCCCAAGTTCCAGGACCACGATGCCACGAAGGTCCACGAGGACATCCTGGCGAAGACCCCTGAAGTTGATGTGGAAGCCAGGGGATGCAGGTGCGGAGAGGTCCTGAGAGGAGTGATCAAGTCCGAGGAATGCCCCATGTTCGGCAAGGTCTGCAAGCCCATGAACCCCATGGGGCCCTGCATGGTCTCCGCCGAAGGGAACTGCAGCATCGCCTACAGGCTGGGCTCCAAGAGGCTCTGATCCCATGAAGATAGCGACAGAGACCAAGATGCTGCCCAGGGTGCTGGTGGTCACCAACGATTCCACCGTGTTCCTGGTGGAGAACAGGATCGCCACCGCGTTCGAGCTGTTCGGAGGCAGGATGACCGAGGTGAAGAGACTGGTCGCAAGGCTGGACACCGCCACGAAGGAGAACGGCTCCAAGCTGTGCGACCTGTCCTTCGGCGTGATATCCACCAAGTACGGGTTCGTTCCGGGGAACTACAACATCATGAGCTACCCTGATGTCATGGACTCCAAGGAAGGATACGAGGAGTGCGACCAGCGCACCGAGTTCGTTGCGAGGACATCGTTCATCACCAGGGCGTTCGACATCGTCATCCTCTGCGTTCCCAAGGACATGTTCTCCATGTTCTTGGATTACGATGACATCGCGGACGGAAAGCTGATCGCAGTGACCAGCCCCGATTTCAAGGACATATGCGAGAAGAAGGGATGGACCTGGCTCGAGCGCAAAGGCGCCAGGGTCGGGGACGCCAACGCGGACCGCATAATGGAGATCGTCAGGGAACGCTGCGCCTGAACCTCTTCACATCTTCCTTTCTGTCCTTCGGGACCTGGAGGGACTCGCGGATCTTCTGGACCGCCTTGTTCTGGGTCCAAGGCTCCATCCTCCCCGTCCCGAAGGCTTCTTCCACCATCTCCGGATGGTCCACGTATATCATCGAGACCGCCCAGGCGGCTCCCATCCTGTAATAGTAGCCGGGATGGTCGTGGGAGACGATGTCCCCCAGGAGCTTTTCTTGGTGCTCTTTGTCTTTGAAAAGGAACATCCTGGCGACGACGGACACGCGCATGGGGAACTCCTCATCGGTGCCGATGAGGGACGAGAAGTAGTCCCAAGCCATATCGGAATCTTCTTCTGAGAGCTTCCATGATTGGCATAAAGTGTCGCAGACGGCCCAGTTATCGACGTATTGGAGGAATGGACCGGTGAGCTCGATCCTCTGTTGGGTGGACACCGGAGCCTGAGCGATGACGATGGCCCTTAGGATCTCTTCCTCATGGGATTGCGGCTCCCCGTCGAGGACCTGCTCCCATCCGTCTCTGATGATGCTGGACGCTATGCGCCTGATGGCAGGCATCCTGACTCCGAGGATGTTCCCCTTGCCGGGGACGAGCTTGGAGTTGAACTCGGCGAGCTTCGGCTCGGAGGCGTCGACGAGCATCTGCCGATAGGGGATCATAAGTTCTTCCGCTCCAGGTCCAAGAGCCTCTGCTTCATGGCTGTGCCTCCGGCATAGCTTCCGATCCCTCCGGACGACGGAACGACGCGGTGGCAGGGGATGATTATGGGCAGGGGGTTCTCGGCGCATGCGGTGCCCACTGCACGGAACGCCTTGGGAGATCCGGCAGCGGATGCGATCTCGGAATAGGTGCGGGTCTCGCCGTAGGGGATGTCCATCAGGGCCTCAAGGACCCTGGTCCTGAAGTCGGTCCCCTGATAGGACAATTGGAGGTCGAACTCCCTCCGCTTGCCGCTGAGGTACTCGTTGACCTGCTTCGCGGCCTCCCTGAGCGCATCGGTCTCCCTGTCCTCCATGGCCGGGAGGTTGCTGTTGGGGAGATAGAGAGCAATGATCCTCCCGTCGCCGTCCTCGGCGATGCTGACAGTGCCGATGAGGGTCAGGAAGGATGTGATGCACGGGCCGCACATGAAGGGTGGACTGTGTGGGAGTATAAACGTGTGGTTGCTCCAGAAGCCTGGCACCGCGGATGCCTGATGGCCCCTTGAC
>CAVHQB010000005.1:0-28599 GCA_963637895.1 Lachnospiraceae bacterium | reverse complement strand
TGTCTTTTCCGAGCTCTACTCGATCCGTTCTGCGATCAGGTATCGCAGAAGCCGCTTCATCTTTCACCGGTTCTCCGATTTTCTCTGGATGGTATATCCAACCGCAAGTAGTTGATAATCAAACCTACAATCGTATAATCCTGACCGGATAACACTCTATATAATGATAATATAACGACATTCATAAATGATATGCGATTGATTTCGTTAGATAGTGCATAATAATGGCAGTCCGGATTATCTGTTGCGCCGTTCATTGTCTAAAAGAATGAACAGATGTATGATAAAGTACATTAAACGTGGTTGAAAAAATAGTATCATTACCAAATAAGTATGATTTTCCGTATTACTATAAATATACCTTTATTCTATACAGACTTAGGATGCTAGTATTCTGAAACAATCCTGGAATCCGCGAACTGATTTAAGGTGACATCAATGGCAAGAAGCGAAGTTGGCGAGGGAGTTATCGCACTGGAAGAGAAACACATGATCTCGGTCCTGATGTTCCTGGGAGCCAACGGCCCCAGCAGGAAGATCGACATCTACGAGGGGGTGTCTTCCAACCCCAGGATGCCCGATAAGCTCAACCATCTGGAGGCGATGGGACTCATCAGCCAGGAGATGGACATGACCACCCGCTCGACCATAGTCACTCTCACCCCCGCGGGCGAACAGGTCGCGAGCCTCTTCGTGGCCATCGACAAGTGCATCCAAGGCCTCAGCAGATGAGCCGCACGGGCTCGTGTCGGGACGGTGTGAACCGCCGTCCTGCCCGAACCCTTTCTCCTTGAAGTTAAGTACCTCTTAGTTATGGCCATGTCCATGGAGAAGGCCCTGGAGCTGAGGAACGTCTCGATCGTCCGCAACGGCGAGCACATACTTGAGAAGATAGATCTCGACATCATCAAAGGCGAGAACGTCGTCGTTCTCGGCCCCAACGGTTCCGGGAAGACCACTCTCATCAAGCTGCTCCGCGGCGACATCAGGCCTTACTACGACGAGGACGACCCCGCCGTCATGCGCATCTTCGGCCAGGAGAGGTGGAACCTCTTCGAGGTCAGGGGCAGGATGGGGGTCGTCTCGATGGACCTCCAGAGCCAGTTCAGGAGCGACACCGTCGTCAGCGAGGTCATCTGCTCCGGATTCTTCAACAGCCTCGACGTATTCAGGAACTGCGTCGTCACCGACGACATGAGGCGCGCCGTGCTCAAGGTAGCTCTCATGATGGGGATCGACGACATCCTGGACCGCGAGATCGAGAACCTCTCCCTCGGGGAGATGAGGAGGGCGCTGATCGCCAGGGCGCTGGTCACCGAGCCCGACCTCCTGGTCCTTGACGAGCCGATGACCGGCCTGGACATCGTGATGAAGTCCAAGTTCAGGGCCATGTTCGACATCCTGATCTCCAGGGGCGTGAGCATAGTCATGATCACCCACGAGCTCACCGACATCCCGGAGTCCGTCCAGCGCATCGTGATGATCAAGGACGGGCACAAGTTCGCCGACGGCAGGAAGGACGACCTGCTCACCGACGAGATGATATCGGAGCTCTACGGGGCCCCTATCACCGTGGAAGAGCGCAAAGGCATCTACAGGATGCATCTGAAGGACGATGTGATCGAATGAGACTCATATGCCATGACTGCGGGAACGAGATCCCCGACGGTATGGATTTCTGCCCCAAGTGCGGATGCATGGCCAACAAGGCCACCGCTGTCAACGAATCCGGCATGCCCACGAGGTTCTGTCCCAAGTGCGGCGTCGCCGCATCTTTGGACGACCGCTTCTGCAGGTCCTGCGGAGCCACGCTGGAAGGATCCTTCCAGCCGTTCACGATGATCAAGCCCAAGATGAGGCGCTATGGTGCGATCGCATTCCTGCTCGCCGTCATCCCCGGGTTCTTCAACATATTCGGGCTGGGGCATTTCGTCCTGAAGCAGTGGACCAGGGGGACCATGTTCCTCGCGATCTCCGTCGTCGTGTGGTACGTCAACGGGTGGTCGATGTTCTCCTCCAACCTGATGATGTCCCTGATCTCGATATTCATATTCATCTACCAGCTCAACGATGTGTCCCGTGCGATGTTCGCACCGGAGGAATGAGATGGATTGGACCGAGAAGTACCGTCCGCAGACATTGGACGACGTCGTGGGCAATCCTTCCGCCGTCAACTCGCTGAGGGCATGGGCCCGTCAATGGAGCACCGGCATCCCCCAGCAGAGGGTCGCCCTGCTGATGGGGCCTCCGGGCATAGGGAAGACCACCTCCGCCCTGGCGCTGGCCAGGGAGATGGGCTGGGACACCATCGAGATGAACGCCTCCGACCAGAGGACGGCCTCCGAGATCGAGAGGGTCGCCATCTCCGGCTCGCTGAGCAACTCCTTCGCCGAGGACGGCAGCTTCCGCAAGGCCTCCGAGGGCCAGAAGAAGCTCATCATACTCGATGAGGCGGACAACCTCTCAGGGACCAAGGACAGGGGCGCATCCACTGCGATCAACAAGCTGATGTCGTCCACCCTCCAGCCTGCGATAATGATCGTCAACGACTACCAGGCCATGAGGAAGAAGGTGCCCTCGGTCCAGTTCAGCACACTCCAGGTCAAGTTCATGAGGCCCAAGGGCCCGTCCATCGCCAAGGCCCTCCAGAAGATTGCCGACAGCGAAGGCGTAACGGTGGATCCCGCTGCGATGGAGATCATATCCGAGAACGCGGCAGGGGACATGCGCGCGGCCGTCCGCAACCTGGAGTCCCTCGCCCTGGGCATGGACCACGTCACAGTTGAGATGGCTTCGGACCTGTCGAAGCGCGACTCCTCCGAGGACATGTACGCCCTCATGCAGGCCATATTCTTCAGCGGCGACCCTGCCAAGGCCAGGAAGGTGGGCTTCGACGTGGACGATGAGCCCAGGAACGTCCTGTCATGGATCGACGAGAACATACCCTCCAAGTGCAAGGACCCGGGTGACCTGGTGCGCTGCTACGAGAAGGCGTCCCGTGCGGACATCTTCCTGGGAAGGGTCATGTCCCGCCAGTACTACGGCTTCTGGTCCTATGCGAAGGACCTGATGACCTTCGGCGTGTGCGAATCCAAGCATTCCCGCTCGGGCGACAGGAACATCGATTATTCCTCTGTGCCGAAGAAGATCAGCGCTGCCAAGAAGGTGAGCAGCCTTCGCGATTCCGTGTGCATGAAGCTCGCCGTGCACCTCCATACCACATCGCATCGCGTCCATTCGGACGTGCTGATGTACGTCCGCTCGATGATGTCCAACGACTCCGAGCTGACACTCCATCTCGCCGATGCCCTCCCGCTCGACTCCGATGAGCTGGGGTTCATGATCGGCAAGAAGGCCGATTCCAAGGCCGTCTCCAAGGTATTCGACCAGCTGGAGCAGATGCACAGCGACAGGATCGCCGATTCGCTCAAAGGGGTCGGCGTCCAGCAGCCGCAGTTCCACATGAAGGAGGCCGAGCCCATTGTTGAGCCTGCTGCCGAGCCTGTGCAGGAGCATCCCGCAGAAGAGCAGCCCAAGCCGAAGCCCTCCGGAGGGCAGAGGAGCCTATTCGATTTCTGATAACATGGACGACAGATACCGTGAACTACTGATCAAGCAGCAGTACCGCCTGCACAACGACCACGCTGCGGTCAAGCTCTGCCATTGGATGAAGGAGAGCATGCTCCGCGGGAGATGCTGCTACAAGCAGGACTTCTACGGCATCGAGTCCCACCGCTGCCTCCAGATGACGCCGGCGATCAACGAGTGCAGCCACATGTGCACCTTCTGCTGGCGCGTCCAGGAGCATGATTTCGAGGTCAAGGACTGGGCGGAGCCCAAGGAGATGCTGGATGCGCTCATCGAGCACCAGAGGAAGCTCGTCTCCGGGTTCAAAGGGGACCCGAGGTGCGACCCTGTGAGGTTCGAGGAGGCCAGGAACCCCAACCAGGTTGCCATATCCCTGGCCGGAGAGCCGATCACCTATCCGTACCTGTCGGAGTTCCTCAGGGAATGCCATTCCCGCGGAATGACCACGTTCATGGTCACCAACGGCACGTACCCGGAGAAGCTGGAGGCGCTGGACACGCTTCCCATGCAGCTCTATGTCACCGTGGCCGCTCCCAACGAGCAGGTCTACAGGGACGTCTGCCGCCCCAAGATATCCGACGGATGGCAGAGGCTCATGCGCACGCTGGAGATCCTCCCCTCCCTGGACACCAGGACGGTCATCAGGCACACCCTTGTCAAGGACGTGAACTTCGGATGGGTCGACGACTACGCCAAGCTGGACCGCATCGCCGATCCGGACCTCATCGAGCCCAAGGGCTACGTGTTCGTCGGAGGCTCCAGGATGAGGCTGTCCATGTCGTGCATGCCGTCCTTCGATGAGATCAGGGACTTCTCCTCCCAGCTCGGACAGCGCATGGGGATGGAGATCATCAACGAGCGCGCAGACAGCAGGGTGGTCCTTCTCGGGCCGCCGGGCATCGAGACCGATGTCCGCAAGCTGCACGGATTGTGAGAAAAGCCGGGGGTCGGGCCCCCGAGAGGTTTATCGTCGGTTCAGTGGACGAACCACCAGGCGATCAGGATTATGTGGAGCACGAGGAACACATAGACCAGCTTGAACTTGGGCTTCTTGGTCTTGTGCCTCGCGAGCTGCATCCCGGCGACCGCGCCGAACGGGCCGAAGAGGGCGGTGAGAAGGAGCGTGGACTCCTTCGTGCGCCATGAGCCCTCCTTGGCCTTGTGCTTGTCCCATACGAACGAGGCGAACGATATGAGGTTCAGCACGATGTAGATCAGCAGGACCAGCGGGATGCTCATGCGGACAACCTTGCGATGAAGTCGTCGACTGCTGCGGGGAGTCCCGCGTCGTTCATCTCCTCGGCCTTCTTGTTGAAGTAGACCGCGTCGTGGATGCCGAGCATCTCTGCGACAGCATCGCGCTGCTTGTCGCCCTTCTCTCCGTTGAACATGCACTCGATGAATAGGTGCAGCTTCTTGCCGTTCAGGTTGTCCTTGTTCTTCTCGAGGAATTCCACCAGGGGCTTGTAGGGCTTGCCTGCGTGGATACCGGTCCCGAAGATGATGGCGTCGTACTCGTCGATGTTGATGAGGGTGATCTCCTTCAGGTTGAATATGTCGGAGTCCGTCTTCTTGGCGATGTACTCGGCTACCGTCTTCGTGTTCTTGGTCATGCCTGTGGCATAGATGACTGCGCTTTTTCCCATCTTATCACGCTCAGAGCTTCTTACCCAGCTCCGCGGCCTTCGCCATGACTTCGGCGTTGTCCTTGGCAGGACCGTTCTGGGCCTCGGAATAGGTGATGTCGCCGATTGCTTCGCACTTGAAATAGTTCACCATGACTCCTTTGATCTCCTCGGTGATCTTCAGGGCGCCGTCGTAACCGGTGGCGCAGGTGGTGACCGCGACGAACTTCTTGGGGGCGAAGGTGCACTGGAAGCTGCCGTCGATGAACCCGTAGGTCCTGTCCTGGAAGAGCCTGAACTGGGCGGTGGGCTGGCCGAAGTAGTCGGGGGTGGCGAGGATGACGGAGTCCGCTGCCTTGAAAGACTCGAGGACGGGCGTCATGGCGTCCTTCCTGATGCATATGCCGGGCTTCTTCTTGCATCCCATGCAGGCCTGGCAGCCTTTCGCTTCGATGTCGTTGATGCGGAAGACCTCGACGGTGCTTCCTGCGGCCTCTGCGGACTCGATCATCTTTGCGACGATGGCCTCGCAGTTCCCGTTCTTCCTGGGCGATCCGATGATAGCTGTGATTTTCGACATAGTATCGATTTCCTGGAATCAAGTCGGCATATTTATATCTAATTACATTATGATACCAACCATCAGAATGATATCATGAACACCGACACGAAGGTCCTCAGGTACAACTGCGCCATCGATGCGGCCATGTCCGTCATCGAGGGCAGATGGAAAGGGACCATACTCTGCATGCTCTATCTCAACGGCCCCATGAGGTTCTCCGAGCTGGAGAAGAGCATAGGGGAGGTGACCTCCCGCATCCTGTCCAAGCAGCTCCGCGAGCTGGAGGCCGACGGCATGATCGACCGCGTCGCCGATGCATCCGGGAAGCTGAAGGTCGTGTACTCCCTGACTCCCAAGGGGACGACCATCCTGCCCGTGCTCAAGTCCCTTGCCGAATGGGGTTTAAGGAACCAGTGCATACAGGTCGTAGTACCGGTCGCGGAGGAGCCCGCCCATAGGCCCAGCGCGACTGCCATCGGCGCGGCCGAATGATCCGTATCTGCCTGTCGATGGATGCTCAACCCATCACAGGCAGGTCGGAAAATGGCATACAGGCTCATAGAGGCGGACCGGGAGCGGTCCGTCGAGCTGCAGGGTATCTGCAGCGGAAAGAACTACTTCTCCTCCAAGGCGGACATCAACGGCGTCTGCGTGGAGCTGTTCACCGAGAAAAGGGACTACATGGAGATGTGGACGGACAACTTCTACCACATGTCCGACTCCGTCAGGGCTCATGCGAGGATCTACTGCCTCGACGACCCCCGCACGGACCTCCATGCGGAGTACGACGTCGCATCGTCCACGATGTACCTCTTCAACTTCGACTACTACGGATGGGTCAAGAGCATCGCCCTCGGCATGGCCGGGAACATCCTGGAGCTGTCGCACGGCATCTATTCCGTGCACGGCGCCGTGCTCGATGTGGATGGAGCGGGGGTCACCCTCATCGCCCCCTCCAAGACGGGCAAGACCACTCAGTCCTGGGGGCTCCTGATGCTTCCGAACACCCATCTGATCTCGGACGACTGGTATTTCATATCCTTCGGCGAGCGCAGGCCGCTTGCATACGGGTCGGAGAAGAACTGCTACATCGATGCGGACATCGGCGACGTATGGGAGAAGTACAAGCCCCTGGTGAAAGAGGTGAAGTTCGACAACAAAGGGCGCGGCATCGGCAACGTCAGGTGGGTGTCGGGAAACGATTCCGTCATCCGCAGCACCTCCATGAGGCACATCATACTGCTGAAGAGGGACAGGGAGGACCCGAGGACCAGCTGGGCCATGACCGCCGACGAGGCGCTGGAGTATCTTGAGTCGCACGATTTCTGCAACCCGCACCAGCTGATCCGCGATGATGTCCATATGGACATCAGGCGCAGGTTCTTCAGGGAGTACCTGTCGAGGTGCGAGGTCCACATGGTGAACACCGTCTGCGACGCCCTCTCCACACAGGAGATCGTCCGCGGCATAATCAACGGGAGGTGCGGCGATGAAGATGCCTGACCTGAGCTCTGTGAAGGAAACGGTCGGCATCGCCAAGTCTAAGGCCCTGGACCCCAACTTCAAGAAGGTCCGCGCTTCGGCCATCGAGAAGTCATACGGCCTCAGTGTGGTGTGGAAGTCCGTGCTGGTGGTGCTTATCTCCAGCCTCGTGCTGTTCATCATCTGCGTACTGATCGGCGACCTCTGGACGTTGCGCGACTACATGAACAACATATTCTGCAACACGATCTCCCTTGTCATCGTGGTCGTCTGCCTGGACACCATAGTTTCGAGCAGCAAGGAGAGCAGGCGCAAGAGGGAGGAGGCCAGGAGGATCATCAGATACAACCGCCTCATCCAGCCCGATGTGGACATGTACCTGGTCAGGAAGAACATGGTCATCACCCCCAACGGGAAGAGCCTGCACAAGTTCAGGATAGTCTCCGAGTCCGGGATCAAGGACATGGCGGACATGTACACCCCTTCGGAGCTGGTCGCGGATGTGGGGATCTCGAAGATCAAGAGGTACAGCCATTACCAGGCCATCCTGAGGAACGACTTCCAGAAGCTCATCGAGAACGTGGACTTCGTCTACTACCCGGAGATCGCCGAGGCCGCGATGAAGTATCTCACCGCCACAGCTTACGGGGAAGCCGCGCTGGACGCCGTCGTCGGCTACGAGGAGGCCCGTGCGGGCACCAAGAGCATGAGGGTCATGGTCATGGGGATGATCAGGGACGAGCCGGAAGGCGGCAGGTTCATGGACGCCAACCCCACCATGAAGAACGTCTATCTGGTGCACCAGATGATCGGGGAGCAGGAGAGCGCCCTCAACGACTACCTCAAGATGATCAGGACCCTGGAGGACCGTGCTTCTCCGGAGACAAAGAATCTGGAGGACGAGGATTACGAGTGACCGAACCCGAAGGGGAGGGGCGCGTCCACTTCCATGGACGACTCTGTCACGGCGCAGTCGTAGACGAGTATGCCCACCCCTTCGGCATGAGCCCTCTCGAGCTCTTCCGAGAACGCCGGATCGGTGTCCCGGTTGGGCTCGAACATCTTCATGCCTTTCATCTGGACCACGAATGCCACATATGCCTCGTATCCTTCTTCCACGCATCTCTCCAGCCCGCGGACGTGCTTCAGGCCGCGCTCGGTCGGAGCATCCGGGAACCTGCAGAGCCCGTCGTTCTCCAGGGTGACCCCTTTGACCTCGATGAATATCCTCCTTTCTCCGGATTCGACATAGAAGTCGAACCTGGAGTCGCCATGGACATGCTCGGGGAAGATCTGCGGATCGGAGCCGAACATGTCCGTGCGACGGAGGAACTCGCCGAAGGCCGCGTTGGGGGCCTGGGAGTCGATGTTGATCAGGTTGTCCCCCTTGTAGACGGCGATCAGGTCGTACCTCGTCTTCCGCTCGGGGTTGTCGGATTCGGAGAGGATGACACGGGCGCCGGGGACGAGGATCTCCCGGCAACGGCCCGTGTTCTTCACATGGCATCTCGTCCGCTCGCCGTCGATGTCGCACCATGCGACGAAACGGTTGGGCCTGGAGACGAAGGTCCCTCGTACAACCTTCGGATACCTCATGCCTGCGCCTCGCTGTCGGGTATGGAGACGATGATCGTGATCTCGCCGTCTGTGCTGGTGCGGAACGCCACGCTGTCGGAAGTGTATCCGACGACCTCGAGGTCCCACCACTCCATGTCATACAGATGCACTTCGGGCACTGCCCCATCCGGGATGGTGCATTCCATCGTGATCAGGACATCTGCATCATAGAGGATGCCGAAAGATACGTCGTGCTTGAAGACGGATGCCGATGCGCTGGTGGCATTCGAGGACATCTTCAGCATGCCTGCGCTGCAAGACGCCTGGTAGATGGTGAACGAGCTGTCGGGGAAGTTTACCGTCATGCCCTCGATGACCGTCCTCTCGGGGATCAGGATCGTCACAGAGCTGTTCTCACACGTCACTGTCTCCGGGATGTCTTCGGGCGTCTCTGCGACGATCACGGACGGCACCGTGAAGCCCGGACGGAGCTCCTGGCTGCTGGCGGTCCCTTGGACGGTGTTGCCGTTCGCGCAGATGAAGAGGTCCGTCTCGGCAGCGCTGATGTCAGCGGTCGTGGAGACGTTGTCCATGAGATAGAGCTGGCTGGCCTTTATGCCCGGCGGGATTGGCGTGTCGGTGGTCAGGAAGCTGCCGACGATCCCTGCGGCATGGCTGCCGGCGGATATCTTGTCTGCAAGGTTGACGCCCATGATAAGAGCGGAATTGAACAGGGTCCCGACGATCCCTCCGGCATCGGAGCCGGCGTTGGAGACGTTCCCCAGGTTCACGCATACGGTCACGTAGACGACAGGCCCTTCGGGGTACTCGTCGAGCACGCCGTCGTACCTGATCAGCCCGGCGATGCCTCCGACCCCGAAGGCGCCTTCTTCGGAACCTGAAGATGAGACATCCCCATGGTTGTCGCAGCCGTACAGGGTGGCCGCGTTGACCAGCTTCCCGACGATTCCGCCGGTGGAGCCGCCGGATGTGGAGGAGACAGAGCCCATGTTGATGCATCCGGACATCCATATCATCCCGATTCCGAGGATCCCTCCCACGCATCCGTGCCCGGAGACGGCTCCGATGTTGGAGCAGTCCTCGATGACGAGGCCGTCGTGCTCCTCCTGGTAGCTGGCCTTCCCTACTATCCCTCCGCATCCCGGCCCGTTCGGAGCTGAGACGGAAGCGAAGTTCGTGCAGCTGTTGACGGTGGCCTTGCTGGCGATCCTGCCGGCCACGCCGCCGGTGTAAGTGTCCGAGGAAACGGAGGACCCGTCGTTGAGCTCTCCGATGTTGCATCCCGTTATGATGCCTCCTCCGCAGAGGATGCCTGCGATGCCTCCGACGCAATCGGATGACGGCGAATCTATCCTCACGTCGATCAAGGACACATCCTTGACGATCCCTCCGTCCACCGCTCCGAACAGCCCTACGGAATCGCCGGCAGAGCCGGCGGATATCCTGAGGCCGGAGATCGAGTGCCCGTTGCCGTTGAAAACGCCGTCGAATGCGGCTCCGTAGACGGAATGCGAGGCTCCGTCGTACTTGCCCATGCCTATGGGCGTCCACTGTCCGCGAAGCTGGATGTCCGATGTCAGCGCGATGACCTTGCCCTGGAAGGACGTCCCGTGGTTGACCAGGAACGCCAGTCCGGCCAGCTGCCGTGCGCTGTCGATCTCGAAATAGGATCTGCTGCTCTCGTACCAGCCGGTTTCCGGCTCTGTTTGATCGTCTTCGTTTCCGTACCAGGCATATGCCGCGTATGTGCCCAGCAGCACCACTATGACCACGGCGGCGACGATGCCTGCCTTCATCTTGTCCATCGGTTTTCCTCCTGCCTCCGGACTTGCGTCCGGAGCCTACTGATGAAGGATTGTCTGAGGCGCATAAGAACCCTCGCGATGGCCATATCCCAGATCGCAGGACGGCGGGCCCATGCCAACATACTAATCGCCCTAGTCGGATAGCCCTGGCATGGAAGGCTTCAAGACGTACGAGAGGGACCCGAAGGATCCGAAGAAGTTCAAGGTCGCCACCCTCGATGCGCTGCCTCCGGACGAGATATACGTCCTCGACACAGAGACCACGGGGCTCGAGGGAGCTCCCAAGGACCTGGTCGTGGACATCGGGATATGCAAGGCCTCCCTCCGCAGGGGGACCGTCGAGGACGTCTATTCTTCTGTCCTCGGCTACGACGTGGACGAATGGGACGACTACCATCGCGATGCTTGGATCTTCCAGAACACGGACATGACGCTGGAGATGGTCGCGGAAGCGCCGTCCGCCATGTCGGTCATCGAGGACGTGCGCCATATCCTCAGGAAGAAGTGCGTCACGTCATACAACGTGAAGTACGACATGGACAAGTTCCTCTTCCAGGAGCCCTGGTGCCTCCGCGGCGAGTTCGACCTGTGCAACGACATAATGGTCGCAGCCACGCCGGTGTGCAAGGTGCCCGGGATGTACAACGGCCAGAAGTACCGCTATCCGAAGCTGGACCTGGCCTACTCCAAGATCGTGGAAGGCGACCCGGCCGGGATCCACGGCGTCCAGGACCACAGGGCGCTCTCCGATGCGAGGATGGCGTCCTACGTCATGATCGAGCTGTTCCGCAACGGCGATTACGAGCCTTGATCCTCTTCCTCGTCGCTGGTGTACGCTTCCTGCAGCTTCTGCATGTACAGGCGCTCGAACCTGTCCACTGCACCCTTGAAGACGTTGCCCCTGATGAGCAGCAGCTCCATGACGAACCATACCGCCACCACGGCCAGCAGGATGATGATCGTCTCCGCCGGGAATATCACCATTCCCACGAGGTTTATGGCTATCTTCGGGAAGAACAGGTACATCGCCGTTATGAGCAGGATGACGAGCACTATCAGCGCTATGGGGATGAGGCTCTTGTTGGTCCTCCCGTCCACGGAGATGATCTTGTACCTCGGGGCGATGAGGAGCATCTGGAAGATGCCTGCGATGGTCACGAAGAACAGCATGGCGGACCTGGCGATGACCTCCACCTCGGAGGAGCCGTTCCACGCCATGTGCTGTATGACCTCCTCGGCGGACGAATAGCCGCCGAGCTCTGCCAGATGGGCGAAGTCGATGGTGAGGATCCCCTCCGATGCGGCCCACCAAGTGATGCCGTAGACGGCGAGCCCGAACGCGGCGATCATTATCGCCGACGGGACGCAGAAACGGAACACGTCCGGAAGGATGAGCCCCTTGTTCTCGTCGGGCTTGGCGAAGATCGTCATGAAGAACGCCATGACCGTGACTGACACGAAGGCGTAGTATGTGTTCTGGATAGGGGTCATGGGGATGTTGCCCACGATGAGGTAGAGCGCCACGAACAGGATCGCCAGGACGATGTTCCTGGTCAGGTAGAGCTTGAGGATGTCCCTCATCCCCGATACGGTCCTGCGGCCTTCGACGATGGCCTTGGGCAGAGCCGAGAAGTCGTCGTTCACAAGGACCATGTCCGCCACTCCGCGGGCCGCTCCGGCTCCGCTCTCAAGGGACACGCCCACCTGGGCGGTCTTGAGGGACTTGACATCGTTGACGCCGTCCCCTATCATGGCGACGTAGCGCCCGGAGCGCTTCAGGGTCTCGATGACCTTCTCCTTGTTCTCCGGCTTCATGCGGCCGAAGATGTTGGCTTCCAGGACGGTCTCCTTGAACTCATCCTCGTCCATGGCGTCCAGTTCGGGACCGGAGACTATCTTCCTCTCGCCCGGGATGTCCGCCAGCGAGAAGAGCGCATCGACGGTGACGGGGTCGTCGCCTGAGATGACCTTCAGGTCCATGCCGTTGTCCAGGAACACCTGGATGGTCTCCCTGCAGTCGGGCCTGATCTGGTCGCTTATGGATATCACCGATACGGGCACCAGCTGGTTGAGGACGGGGTTCCCGTCCGCATCATGCAGGTCTCCGCTCTCGGCGATGCACAGGAGCACGGTCCTGAGGCCCTTGGAGGATTCCGATGCGATGTATCCGGACATCTCATCGACCGGGCCCAGCTTGTCTGCCAGCGCGGTGATGGCGCCGACGTACAGGATCGTCTCCTTGCCGTCGATCCTCGCCTTCACGGCGCTGTACTTCCTCTCGGATGAGAACTGGATCTCGTCGATGAGCTCGGCATCCGATTCGCCGTAATGCTCCAGGAGGGCAATCATGGTGCGGTTGCGGCTTCCGGAAAGCGTGGCGAACGCAGAAGCGTAGCGTGCGACCTCCTCCGGGGGCATGTAGTCATGGGAATGCTCGAAGGCCAGCCTGTTGGTCGTTATCGTCCCCGTCTTGTCCATGCAGACGGTGTCGACATGGCTCAGGGACTCGACGGAGTTGGCGGCCTGGAGCAGGACGCCCTTGTCCGCCATGTTGGCGGCGGCGATCATGTATGTCAGGGTTATCAGAAGGAACAGTGCGATCGGCACGACGTCCAGGCAGATCACGAAGACCTCGAGGGTCTCCCCGACGGTCTCATGGGAGACGAAGATGGACTTGAGGAGCGTGAGGAAGAACAGGATCCCCGCGATGAGCATCAGGATCTTGGTGATGGTCCCGGTCTCCATCTGCAGAGGCGTCCTCTTGTTGGTGATCTTCTTGGCGCTCTTCAGCATCTGGTAGGCGTAGTTGTCGGTCCCCACCGCCTCCGCCTTGTAGACGAGCTCCCCGGTCACGCAGACGGAGCCCGAGAAGACCTTGTCGCCCTCGTGCTTGCGGACGGTGCTGGATTCTCCGGTGAGGAGGGACTCGTCCATCTCCACGGACCTGCACGACAGCGCGGTGCCGTCCACGAGGGCCTGCTCTCCCGCACGGGTGACGATCACATCGTCGAGGACGATCTCGGACTGGTCGATGACCTTCTCCGAGCCGTCGCGGATGACCGTGACCTTGGGCCTGACCAGGAGGGAGATCTTGTCGAGCTTCCTCTTGGCCCTCATCTCCTGGACGGTGGAGATCAGGATGTTGACGATGATGATCCCGGTCGCGGAGACGGCGCTGATGAGCTCGCCGCAGATGACGAGCATTATGCCGAGGATGAACAGGAGGACGTTGAACGGGGTGGCGACGTTCTTGATGAGGATGTCGAGATAGGACCTGCTGGTGCGGACGTCCGCATCGTTCACTTGGCCTTTCGAAACACGCTCTGCGACCTCGTCCGAAGTCAATCCCTGCATACAATCCGCTTGCATATATGGTATTTTAACATTGCCCGACTTGATTCGCTCTGGACCTTCTCTCCAGCGCAGCCTCCACCCTCTCCCTGATGGCCTCCATGGGCTGGGGGTCGAACTCCACGGCCTCCTTGAGGTACACGTAGTCGATGAAGCACTTCACGGGCCTGCCGGGATAGGATCCGGCGGCTGCGTGGGCGTACACCGACAGCTGGAACTCGTACTCGGCCTGGTTGCTCCTGTCGGCGTCGGTCTTGTAGTCGTGGATCTCCACATGGTCCTCGAACACGCCTATCAGGTCGATCCTCCCCCTGAGGACGGCAGGGGTGCCTTCCACCGGCAGGGCGCAGTCGATCTCGCTGAACGATTCGACGGCGCAACGGATGCGGTCGATGACCTTGGCGACCTCCTCGAGCTCGGGATAGTCCTCTTCGGGCTTCATGCCGTTGAACATCAGCTGGGCGCAGTCGTGTATCTTGGTGCCGTACTTCTTCCCGCGGCGGGGCTTCTCGTCGAGCTCCTCGGCCATCCCGCCCGTCCCGTCCTCCTGGTTGAACGCCATGAGCTCGTGGATGCCGAACTTGACGCGGGCGTCCTCGTAACCGGAGACCTCAGGCGGGTCCACTATGTTCTGGACGCTGATGAAGTCCCCGATGTCCATGTCCGGAGGGCAGTCGTCGTATTCCTCGTGGGACAGCTCCTTCATGAACCTGGAGGGCCTGGACGATATCAGGGTCTGGTACTGCCAGGCTCTGGACATTGCCACGAACATCAGCCTCCTCTCCTCGTCGTAGTTCGGCTTGAGGGCGGCTTTGGCCAGCGCGGTCCTCCAGGACGTGACTATCTTCCTGTTGGGCTCGCCCTCTGTGCCGAAGTCGGCTATGGTCTTCGTGCATCTCAGGCCCAGCAGGCCGTCCAGCAGGAAGGTGTCGTCGCCTCCCCTGGTCGCAGGGATGTTGCCCTGGTCGACCTTCGGGATGACCACGATCGGGAACTCCAGGCCTTTGGACTTGTGCATCGTCATTATCGTGACGGCATCGTTGTCGATGGACCTCTCCACGTTGTAATCGGTCTCCTTCTCGATGTCCATCTCGATCATCGAGACGATGTCGGATATCGTCAGCAGGGAGTTGCTGTGCGCGGAGGAGACCACGGTGATGATGGACTGCGTGATGTCGTTCTGGAGGCTGTAGAACGCGAATATCGATGTGATCAGGTCGGTGATGCGCCTGCGCTTCGCGTACAGATCCTTCCTTTGACGGACGATGTCGGAGGGGACAGTGCTGTCGCCGTTCCTGACCGCCATGCACTCCGCAAGGGTGTAACCGAGGTCGAACATGATGGGCATGTACCCCCAGGGGTCCTTCTCGTTGTTGACGTACCTCAGCCAAGCGAGGACGAGCTTCCCTTCGCGGGTGGACATTATGGGGATGTCGCCCTGGTAGAACGCGGGGATCCCCGCATCGGTGAGGCGCTCCATCATCTCCTTGCATACCTTCTTGGTGCGGCAGAGGACGGCTATGTCCCCCAGCCTGACCCTTCTGATGCCTTCGTCGGCGGCGATCTCGTATTCCGGGTTGGCGAGGTAGTCCTTGATGCAGCGGACCGTGGCATCGCCGATGTCGGCTTCGTTCACGTACCGGACGTGCGTCCTGCTGCAGCGGTCCTCCTTCGCCGCCTTGATGAGCTGTATCTTGCTCCTGTCGATCGTCAGCTCCTCGCTTTCGGAGCCCCTGACCTCGAGGCAGCTGAATGCCGAGTCCACAATCTCCTGGGAGGAGCGGTAGTTGACGTCAAGTGGCATCTTGGCCACCTCCCCTATGTGGAAGGGGACGATCGCGGAGTCCTCGTTGAGGAACCTCCTGAACGCGACCATGCGCCCCTCGAAGTCGGTGATGTTCTCCACCGTGGCGTTCCTGAAGCCGTAGATCCCTTGCTTCCAGTCTCCGACGACGCAGAGGTTGGGCTCGCTGAGGATCATCAGGCAGATCATCATCTGGCAGGCGTTGGTGTCCTGGAACTCGTCGACCATGACGTACCTGAACTTGTTCCTCTCGCGGACCTTGGCGTTGCCGTAGAGGACCACGAAGGCCAGCATGCTGGTGATGCCGAACGTCAGGCGGTCGGCGGCGATGCTCTTCTTGACGTAATCGTAGTAGACATCGTGTATGAACCTGAAAAGGACCGTCCTGTCCTCGGCGAGCATGCCTTTGGCCACGGCATCCGCCGATGCCGTCGAGAACGGATAGAGGCCGCAAGGCTCCATGTTCCGGTCCTGCTTGTACCTGTTGTCCAGATTCTTCAGGGCGTCCGGGGCGCCGACCATGGCGGTCAGGGATTCGACATCCCCATCCAGGACCTTCTGGGTGTCCATGCCGATCCAGCCCTTCTTCACGGGGAAGACGCCTCTGGACATCAGCTTCTCGATGATCTTCAGGACGTCCAGCGAGCTGTCGCAGCATATCGCTCCCATGTCCCCGTAGTCCTCGCCCCTTTCGGACAGGAAATCATCGAAGAACGAGCGGAACCAGACCCTGTTGAGGGTCTCGTTCTCGACGATGGACGCTCCGCGTGTCAGCTTCTCGTCGATCCCCAGGATCCTGCCGACCTCGTCGGGGGAGTCGAGGACCACGGAGAGGCAGAACGCGTCGAACGTGGTGACCCTGATGCTCTTGGACTTCCGGAGGAGGTCCTCGTCGACGATCGACTCAAGCGTGGACCGGACCCTGGACTCCATCTCCGCCGCAGCGTTCTTGGTGAACGTCATCAGCAGGACGTCGGATGTTCCCACGTCCGGGCGCTTGATGAGGTTGATGTACCTCTCGGTGATGGTCTTGGTCTTCCCTGTTCCGGGGCCGGCATCGACCACCATCATGCCTTCCAGCTTGTCTGCTATGGCTCTCTGGGACGGGTTGAGCTTGTCACTCATCGGAATCGCCTCCTGCGGATTTGGCTACTTCTTTCATGCATACCTGCCTGAACTCGCATCTCTTGCAGTCCTTCCTCGGCGCGGCCGGGAATCCCTCGCGGTAGTACTTGCGCACGGCGACATGGTCCTCATCCACCCTCTTCAGGAACTCCTGGAGGACATCCGAGGGCACTATGGCCGTCCTTCCGTAGTAGAACACGCCGTCCACCTCCGAGATGACCTTCTTGATCGCAGATGCGACGCTCTTGCGGTTGGTCTCCGTGCTGCTCAGATGGCATTCGCGGATGACGGCGTTGATGACGCCGGAATCGCTCCTCCATTGGCTGGGGTCCACTTCGGCAGCCGCTTTGCGGAGGGCGGTTATGAGCTCCTCCTTGTGGGGCTCGATCGTCTTGCTGAACGTGATCGACCGGATGTGGTCTGCGAACTCCTCATCCTCCACTATCAGCGACGGGTTGTCCATCACCCTGATGGTGACGATGTTGTCCCTGACGTCCAGGTCCCTGCCGGCCGCGGCGTTGTCGAGGAGGTAGAACTGCTTGAACACGCCTTGGCCGTTCTTGGTTATATCGGATGCGAGGTGCAGGTAGATCAGCGGCTGGTATTCGGGGTACAGGGAGCCCTCGTCGGCGAACCCCTTCACGATCTCCGCCACGTTCTTGGGAGCCCCGGTCTTGTAGTCGTACACGTCCCCGTAGCAGATCAGGTCGAACTCCCCATGGATGGGGTGCTTCTCGGACCTATGGTCCGTCTCGCAGCATGTGCTGTACTCGGTGAATCCCATCTCCTCGAAGAACGGGTTCGATTCCTGACGGAAGGCATCCAAAGGCACCTCGGGGATGTCCATCTGGTCGACGAAAAGGCGGATGTTCCGCACGGCAGAGGCGATCTTGTCCCTGTCCAGGGGGATCAGGATCTTGGACGATATCCCCGCGTAGGAATCCGATATGGCGTCGATGTAATGGTCGAGGCCCTTCTCGTCCACCACGTCCCTGTGGCAGACGCAGAACTCGGCGAACGAATGGATGAGGTTCCCGAACTCGGAGTTCTTGTTGTCGTCGGTCTGCAAGGCCATGCCGAACATGAACTTCCTGGGGCAGGAGCGGTAGTTGTCGTAGGTGGACTTGGAGAACTGCTTCTCGAACTCGTCCTGGTTGAACCCCTCCTCTCCTTTCTCTGGGGTATGGGACTCCACGATGCCGGTCCAGCGGCCCGGGACCAGCCTGTCGCAGACGTCATCGAATGTCTTGCAGCTCTTCCCGTTGCCCCCGTCGGAGTCCATGTTCATCAGCACGCCGAAGTGGCTGCACGGGCATGCCTTCTCTCCGCGCTTTGTGGTGTTAACGAGGTACACCCTGCGCTTCCCCTGCTGTATGAGGGCCTCGAACTTCAGGGCGTTCTTGTCCGTCTCCGCCTCGGCGTCCAGATAGCGCTTGCCGACCACGGGGACGTTCCAGTCCTGCTCCATCCCCAGGTACAGGACGACCGGCCTGTCCACGTAAACGGAGTTCATGCAGTCCGCGATCAGGACGCCGCTCTTCTCGTTCTCCGGGGTCTGCTCGTTGTTCGTCAGGTCTGCTATGTTGTCGACGGCGAAGGTGAGGTCGGAGAGGCTCCTGGGCGTGATTGTGGCATCGGTCATGCGGAGGTCCTTGAGGATGTTCAGGACGTGCATCCCCGTGTCTGTGGAATTGAAGATGTCCTTGGCCTCGAGGAATGTCATGCCCTCGTGGCAGATCCTCCTCATGGCCTCCCTGAGCTCGGACGCATGGTTCCTCAGCTCGGACTCACCTATGCGGCTCAGGAGATAGTTGTCGTTCCCCGGCTTGATGAACCCGTTGTAGGCCGCGAACAGCTCTCTGACCTGGTAGACGCGGACGGTGTCGTAGGAGAAGGCCAGGTTCAGGAAGCCTATGTAGTCCCTGATGGGGGCCATGTCCCTGACCGCCATCCTGTTGATGAACGGTATCTTGCTCCTGTAGAGAGCGGACCTGACGGCATCGGCCATGGGAGAAGATGCGTTGAGGACGATGGCGAAATCGTCCGGCTTGGACGGGTCGATGAGCGCGACAGCGTTGTCCGCGATCTGCCTGTCGTTCCCTATCTCCCTGATCTCCTCTATCTTGAACTCGTCGTCCGTGAAGATCTCGATGATGTCGGCCTCGGGCGGGCAGAACCTCTTGTCGAGGCTGTCGAAGAAGTCAATTCCGACGAGAGCCACGCGCTTGCCCTTGAAGAACGGGGAGCAGTCGGTGTCGAACATCCCCATGACCCTCTCGACGCTGGTGATCGCCTCATAAGATCTGTAGACGTTGCGGGAGCTCTCCGTGTTCAGGTGCTTCATGACATCGTCGGTGTGCCTGCGGATCTCCCTGATGTTCATGACCTCGCTGAGGACGTACCTCAGCGAGTACCCGGTCTCCTCCCTGATAGTGGAGACGATCTCGATGTCGTTGAGCGGCAGCGCCTTGGCCTCCGAGGGCGCCAGGAGCCTGGCGATCTGGCGGGGCGTCATGGCGAAGTACCCTATCATCGGGAATGATATCCTGCTGTTCAAAGCGGTGACCAGCGCCACATCGTTCGAAATGACAAGATTGTAGTCCTTCACTTTCTCGTATATCTCGTCGATGCTGAGGGCGCGTTGCATAGCCTCTCATATCCTAGGACAGTTTAAGAACATTTTTTCTAACAGTCCGACTTTCCGTTGTACCATGGATGATGTCTTCGTGGTCCAGATCGCCAGCACCGGCCAGAAGGGGCTCCCCGCGGATGCCGTCGCACAGGTGGCGGTCTGCCGCATGATGGCCGACGGGTCCGATTTCGACACGGTCTATTTCGAGACCGTCTCGCTGGACCCTCTGGACCTGGGGAAGGATGCTCTGGACTTCCTGTCCGATTCATACGGCATCAATGCCGAGGACCTCTACTCCGGAACGGATCTCGAATCCGTCTCCAAAGGCCTCCAGGATGTCATCTACGGCAAGGACTGCACGTCGTACAACATCGGCAACGTGTTCGGGAAGTACCTGAGCTTCGAGCCGTGGGACTGCACGAGGGAGCTCACCCTGCTGCCGTCGATCTCCATGAGGCTCGACCCGGAGCTGAAAGGGCCTCCGGAGAAGGAGCATCTGCTCATCCGCCAGGCCTACGACAGGCTCTGCCCCGGCGATCCTGCGGATGTCGGCACGGGGAGGAACGCCCTCGACCTGGCGCAGATGTCCGTATCGGTCATGATGGAGCTCAGGAAGGCCGGTTTCCTGTGAAATCGGTGCGAGAACAGTGAAGATGGGAGGCCTCAGGCTCCTGCGGGAAGCAGGGAGCCCGGAGACCGCCCTTGGAGTTGGACCGAAGTCCGTTTCAGCGGTCCGCTCATCTGTAGACCTGGGCCTGGAAGTCAGCCACCATGGTGAAGAACAGGCAGCCGAGGAACAGCAGCACATATATGATCCACAGAGGCACCGCCAGGGGGATCAGCACCAAGGACATCGTCCCGGCGACCGCACCGGCGAACACCAGCAGCCCGAGCAGAAGGGCGATGTAGCCTCTCTTCCTGGTTGGATACTTGTATATGAGCCCCAGGCCGAGGAGCCCTACGAACGCGGGCACGATCGACAGGATGAGCATTACGGTCCTGCTGCGGTCCTTCCCCGTTCTCGAGCTGGACCCTGACCCGTTGCTTTCACGGACGGGCTCGGGGTCGTTCGGAATCTTCTTGAAGCATTTCGGACAGGTGATGCTGTTGCTAGGAACACGCTCACCGCAATTGGGGCAACGACGGTCTGCCATTATCAATCCCTCTTTATCGCGAATGCGGTGCAGACGGCGGATGCTATAAGCTTCCCTTCCTCCGAACGCACGCTCACATCGTACACTTCCAGCGACTTAGACCTGTTGACCGGGACGCATACTGCGGTCAGCTTCCCGGACGCGGGCCTGTAGAACTTCACTTCGGACGACTGCCCGGTGCAGTCCCTCACCAGGTTGGCGGCTATGGCGAAGGTGTGGTCCAGGAGAGCGTAGATGGCGGCCCCGTGGCCTCTGCCCATGCTGTTCGTGTGCTCCGGGCGGAGCATGAGCGAGCATTCTACACGGTCCAGGTCCACCGATTCGACCTCCACTCCCATCTCCCTTGCGAACGGCGCCTCGTACATCGAGACCACACGGTCCAGGTAAGGGGAGGCCGCTTCGGACAGCCTCTGCGACAGGTCTTCACGGTTCATAGACCTCCATCGCAGAACTGTAGATAAGGGTTGGTCATGAACTCACGGAGGTTCCGTCGACATCGATGTCACAGGCCGTCCCGTTACGATGCGCGAGCCGGACGCGTCCATTTTATGCCCGGAGCCGATAGTCGGTCTAATTGCGAGGCACGGGCGATGGTAGACAAGATGCTGATCCGCGGAGCGAAGGTCCATAACCTCAAGGACATCGATGTGGACATACCGTTGGGGAAGATAGTCGGCATCGCCGGCGTCTCCGGATCTGGGAAATCGTCCCTCGCCCTCGGAGTCCTCTATGCGGAAGGGTCGCGCCGTTACCTCGAAGCGCTTTCCACCTACACCCGCCGCCGCATGACGCAGGCGTCTAGGGCCTGCGTCGACGAGGTCCTCTACGTCCCTGCGGCCCTCGCCCTCCATCAGCGCCCGGGCGTGCCCGGGATCCGCAGCACCTTCGGAACAGGCACCGAGATCCTCAACAGCCTCAGGCTGATGTTCTCAAGGCTGTCGAGCCACCGCTGCCCGAACGGCCATTACCTCGAGCCGTCGATATCGGTCGCCGCCGAGAGGGAAATGGAATGCCCCGTGTGCGGCGCCCGTTTCTATGCTCCGTCCGCAGAGGAGCTCGCCTTCAACTCCCAGGGGGCCTGCCAGAAGTGCGGAGGCACCGGATGCGTCCGCAGCGTCGACCGTTCCACGCTCGTGCCCGACGACTCCCTCGCTATAGACCAGGGGGCTGTCGCACCGTGGAACAGCCTCATGTGGTCCCTGATGACCGATGTGTGCCGCGAGATGGGCGTCCGCACGGATGTTCCGTTCCGCGACCTGACGGATGAGGAGAAGGACATCGTGTACAACGGGCCCGCCGTGAAGAAGCACATCCTCTACAAGGGGAAGAGCTCCAACCAGGCCGCCGAGCTGGACTTCACCTACTACAACGCCGTATACACGGTGGAGAACTCCCTGGCCAAGGTCAAGGACGAGAAGGGCATGAAGAGGGTGGAGAAGTTCCTGAAAGAGGAGGTCTGCCCGGACTGCCGCGGGACCCGTCTCTCCGAGGCCGCCCGCGCCCCCTTGCTCCGCGGGATCTCTCTCGATGAAGCATGCACGATGACCCTCTCGGAGCTGGTCGAATGGGTCCAAGGAGTCCCCGACAGCCTGCCCGAGCACATGCGCCCGATGGCCCGGAGCATATGCGAGGCCTTCCAGGGCACGGCGGAGAGGCTGATGGACCTGGGGCTGGGGTACCTGACCATCGACCGTTCATCTTCCACGCTCTCCACAGGCGAGCGCCAGCGCATGCAGCTGGCCCGTGCCGTCCGCAACCGCACCACCGGGGTCCTCTACGTTCTGGACGAGCCCTCGATAGGCCTGCACCCGTCGAACATAGTCGGTCTCACAGGAGTGATGCACGACCTTGTGTCCGACGGGAACTCCGTCATCCTGGTGGACCATGACACGCAGATCCTGAAGGAGGCGGACTGGATAGTCGAGATGGGGCCCGAGGCCGGGGCCAACGGAGGACACGTCATCTCACAAGGGGCCGTTCCTCAGATAGAGGCGGATCCCGTCTCGCAGATAGGGCCGTTCCTTTCCGGCAAGGCCGATCCGCTTGTCCGTGAAAGGGCGCAGGATGCGGATCTCTTCATCCATGGGACCATCCATATGTCCACTTCAGGCATCCATACCGTGAAGCCTCTCGAGATAGGCATCCCGAAAGGCCGCCTCACCGTGGTGACCGGGGTCTCCGGCTCTGGAAAGACCACGATGGTCCTGGAGAGCCTCGTCCCGGCGCTGGAGGCCATGTCCTCAGGCTCTAAGCTGCCGGAGCACATACGCGGCATCTCCGCCGAAGGCATCGCGCATGTGAAGCTCATAGACGCCACTCCGATAGGCATCAACATCAGGTCCACCGTCGCCACCTACGCCGGCATCCATGACGAGCTGAGGAAGATCTGGGCCAGGTCTCCCGACGCCAAGGAGCGCGGGTGGAAGGCCAGCGACTTCTCGTACAACACGGGCTCCCTCCGCTGCCCCGGCTGCGACGGCACCGGAGCCGTCAGCCTGGACGTCCAGTTCCTTCCGGATGTCGACATCCCCTGCCCCGACTGCCGCGGGTCCCGCTACTCCAAGGAGGCCCACGGCGTGAAGGTGTCCAACAGCGCCGGCTCCACCGCATCCCTTCCGGAGCTCATGGACATGGACGTCCGGACGGCTATCGGATTCTGCAGGGACATGAAGGCCGTCAGCCAGAAGCTGAAGGTCCTGGACAGCCTGGGCCTCGGCTATCTGACATTGGGCGAGGCGACCCCCAGCCTTTCCGGGGGAGAGGCGCAGCGCCTCAAGCTGGCCAGCGAGATGGGCAGGGCCCAGGACGATTCCCTCTTCGTATTCGACGAGCCGTCGATCGGACTCCATCCGTTGGACGTCAGGGTCCTCCTGGGCGTGTTCCAGGCTCTGTTGGACAACGGCGCCACGGTCGTGGTCATAGAGCACGACCTCGACGTGATCCGCAATGCAGACTACATCATAGACATGGGGCCCGGCGGAGGGGACGCCGGAGGCAGGGTCGTCGCCTGCGGCACTCCCGACAGGATCCGCATGGATCCGGAGAGCATCACCGGACGGTACATCCGATGACCGTGGATGCGCATACAAACGTTCAGATATGCTCCCGCCTTCACCGTGGATGATGTCGGAGACGGTAACGGTCACACAGCTCAACAACAGGGCGAAGAACCTCATCTCCAGCTCGCCCGCTCTGACGGACATCTGGGTGAACGGCGAGATATCCAACCTGACGAGGGCATCGTCGGGTCATTATTATTTCACACTGAAGGACTCCGGCAGCGAGATCAGGGCGGCGATGTTCAAGGGCTCCCGCCAGAGGATCGACTTCGAGCCAAAGGACTCCATGAAGGTGTCCGCTTTCGGGTCCGTCGACATCTACGTCCCCCGCGGCTCCTACCAGTTCATCGTGCAGACCATGCGCCCCGCAGGCATCGGAGAGCTGTACCTCGCCTACGAGGAGCTCAAGAAGAAGCTGGAGGCCGAGGGGCTGTTCGACCAGTCCCGCAAGAGGCCGCTGCCCAAATACCCGCGGAGGATAGGGGTCGTGACATCGGAGACCGGCGCGGTCATCCACGACATAATCATGACTTCAGCCTCCCGCTTCCCTGCGGACATAATCCTGGCGCCTTCGATGGTGCAGGGGGACGGCGCCGCGGACACGATCGTCAGAGGGATCGGCCTTCTGAACAGGCACGGCGTTGACGTCGTTGTCGTCGCCAGGGGAGGAGGGTCCCTCGAGGACCTGTGGCCGTTCAACGAGGAGAAGGTCGCCAGGGCGATCGCCTCGTCCCGTGCGCCCGTGGTGTCCGCCGTCGGGCACGAGACCGATTTCACGATAGCCGATTTCGTCGCCGATGTCAGGGCCCCGACGCCTACCGGGGCTGCGGCGATCATGCTCCGCGACAGGATGGAGACGTCCTCCGATGTCGTGTCCCTGATGAAGAGGGCGAACATAGCGCTCGGAGCCGTCACGGAGAGGATGAGGCACCGCTTCCAGCTGGTGGACGCCAGGCTCTCCCCGCAGAAGGCCCTGTCCGAGATCGGCATGAGGTGCATGCACCTGGACGAGCTGTCATCCAGGGCGCGTTCCTCGGTAGAGGGCAGGATGTCCTCCATGAGGCACCGCTTCGACGTGGCCGATGCCAAGCTTTCCCCGTCGTCCGCCTTGGACCGTATGGAGATAATGTCCGCATCGGTCGAGAATTCATATCAGCGCATCGAGTCCTCCGTATCCCGGAGGCTGGATGCTTCGGCGGCCCGCCTGGAATCCGTCTCGGGCAGGCTGTCCGCTCTGGACCCGCGCAACGTCCTGTCGCGCGGTTACGGCATGGTGAAGTCGTCTGACGGCACCGTGGTCACATCCGTGTCCGGTTTGAAGGAAGGCTGCACGGTGTCCATAGGCTTCCGCGACGGGAGCGCAGAGGCGGAGATAAAGGAGGTAACCAAAGATGAGCGAGTACGAGGACAAAGTGGCGCAGATGGGGTTCGAGGAGAGCATGGAGGCCCTGGAAGAGCTTGTGAAGAAGCTGGAAGACGGCGGCATCGACCTGGACGAGAGCCTGGAGATCTACGAGCGCGCCGTCGTCCTGAGGAACCACTGCCGCAGCATCCTGGACGAGAGCGAGCGCAGGATCAAGAAGATCATCGAGACTGCCGACGGCATAAAGGAAGAGGACTTCGGGTCCGAATGAGCCTCACACGAGGCTCCAGAGGGGCAGGGACCTCTCCTCGGCCCAGGCCTCGGTCTCCTTGTACAGGTCGGTCCCGCGGAAGCATTCGTCGGAGAAGGCCAGCCTGAGGGCACCACCCAGCTCCCCTTCGTTGAGGGACTTGCTGTTGAAAGCCCCGAATGTCCTGTGAAGGCCGATCAGCAGGATGTCGACGGCATCATGCCCGCGGACCGCCAGCCATTGGTCCTCCAGCTTCTCGGCTTCTTCGGACAGGCGCCTGAGCAGCGCTTTCCTGCTCATGCGGCATGATTTCGAATTGAATATGACGGCCTCCACCATGCGGGAGGCGTTGAGCGACAGGCTCTTCGGGTCTATGAAATCGTAGAACGGGAGGTTCTTGAAGCACAGCCCGAGGCCCTCCCTCTGGGAGATGTGCATCAGCAGTCCGATGGGGTATCCGGCGGAGACCACGCAGTCCCTTACCTGGCCGAAGCGCTTGCTGAAGCTGTCGAGCAGCTCCCGGTCGCCGTACTCGTCGAGCACGTCTTCGAGCGCGTTGCTGCGGATGGTCATCATCTCCAGGTCCCTGCAGTCCGTGTAGAACAGCGGGGGCTTCGCCTTCTTCCCGTCGATGCGGTCAAGGTCGGCATCGGTGATCCCGATCACCTTGGGGTCCTTGCGCTCGCCCTGCATGCACCTGACGGATCCTTTGACGTTGTCCTTGGAGTGGGCCTCCACGATCTTCACGGATTCCTTGTCGATGAACTTCTCGTAGAGCCTCTCGTCGGTGACGCCCTCCACCACCAGGTATATCCCGTCGAAGGCGGAGCGCTCCATCGACATCTGGTTGCAGATGTCGCTCGCGGTAAGGTATTCACGCATCGGAAGGCCTCAGCTCCCTGGCCATGTCCCACATGTCGTGGATGACCTGGGGCGAATGGGTGGCGACGATGAGCTGCAGGGCCCTCACCCTGCAGATGTCCAGGAAGTACTTCCCCAGCATCTGCTGCCACGACACGTGCAGGGACAGCTCGGGCTCGTCGATGATGACCAGCGATCCGGGGTCCGCATGGAAGAGCAGCGCGTAGAACAGGATGAGGATCTCCTTTTCGCCCGAGGAGAGGTCCTTTATCATCAGCGAGGTGCCGTTGTCCATGGTGATGGACGCCCTTCCGGTGTCTGATATGGTGAGGGACTTGTTCAGGAAGATCTCGTTGACGATGTCCTTGTAGATGATGATCGACTCGGCCAGGAGGTAGTTCTTCTCCACGTAGTCCGAGATGGATGCGGCAAGCTGGGCGTAGCCCTGGCGGTCCTTGCTGATCTCGTACCTGGAGGGCGGGAACTTCATGCCCGGGGGGATCTCCGGCTCGAACCCGGCGTCCTTGATGAAGTCCAGCTTCGCCTTGAGGTCCTTGGACCAGAACTCCAGCTCCCCGTCGGACAGGTCCTTCACGAGCTCCGGATGGGGCTCCAGGGCGCTGTGCTGGGTGGAGTACCTGATGAGCTCGTAGAGCTCCTGGGCGTAGGTCTCCAGCGTGGGGGACAGATGGCCGTCCTTCTTCCTCTGGGCCAGCCTCTCCGGCGGGATGTAGACCGTCTTGCAAACAGCGGCCATCTCGTCGGGGGTCAGGGGGCTCTCCAGCTCGTTCTTCTGCATCTGGACCCTGAGCTCTCCCTTGTCGTTCTCGATGATCATGACCGTGTCGTCGTCGAACCCGATGTCCATGCGCTCGAAGGGCGTCTCAGACAGGGACCTCACGTCTCCTCTGAGGGCGCAGTTGATCATCCTCATGATCGTGCTCTTCCCCATCCCGTTCTGGGAGTGGAGGAAGGTGAGCGGACAGCATATGTCGAGGTTGTAATCGTACTCGTTGAAGAGCTTCTGGATGTAAAGGGATCTGATCATCATGGGCTTGCTCCGGTAATCGCCTTCAAGGTATATTATGGCCACATCGCCCCGTGACTGTGTTGAATTTGTGAATCCAGTGTTAGGTTTCTCCTAACAAATCAACCTTTTGCCTGCGCTCCTAGCACCCGACGGCACGACCGCATCGATCATAGCCTTCTGATGAGGCACGTGATGCCGTCGGGAGGCCCTGCTTCCGGTCCTGAGTATTTAAAGGAAGGCCGAAAAAGCATTATCCAGTTTGCTCAGGGGCTCACTGGATTCACCAACCGGATGCCGGGTTCTGGTCCTTTCGGAAAAACAGCGCACGATGTCCGAAGGACGGGATGGATAAAGGGGCCGAAGCCCCTGTTTGTCCCTCTCTCATCGAAGAGAGGCGAGCTGAGTCGTGGATCAGCGCTTGGAGTTGTACGTGTACACCGTGAGGATCGCCATGAACGTCGCGATGCAGGCCACGATGAGCAGGATGTCCGTGGAATCGTCAGACGTCTTCTTGCTGCTATCGTCCGAGTAGGGGTTGTGGCTGGGGTTCCAATCGTCATCGCCTGACCAATCGGAAGTGGACCTCCAGCAAGGCGTGATCGTCACGTTTCCAGCATGGATCTTCCAATCGAACTCGTTGCCGTCCTGGTCCTGCCAGTACTGGAACTCGTATCCGTCCATCGTGGGATCGTCAGGCTTCAGCCAAGATATGTCCTCGCCGACGTAGCCGGTGTACTCTATCGGACTCCCGCTGCCGTCATCGATCGTGACGCTGCTCTGCAATGTCCTGACCATTTTCTCTATGGTGCCTGCGAAGGTCTGTCCCTTGAATTCATCTATATCCGTCGAGGGGTCTATCACCGTGACGCTGTCCTCCTTGTAGAACTTTGTCGGTGTGTCGATCCCAGTGACTTCATCAAAGGTTCCGAATGCGGGGTAGTAATACTCGCCTAAGTAGCCTCCTATCTCCGCGATCCCATCTCCGAAGCTGATGGTCTCGATTTTGTTGCACCCGGCGAATGCAACGGCGCCTATGGCCGTTACGGAATCCGGGATCTCGATCGACTCCAGACTCTCACATAGAAGGAATGCACCCGCCCCGATGCTCGTGACCGAATTCGGGATCTCGATCGATGTCAGACTTTTACATTCTACGAATGCATTCACCCCGATGCTCGTGACCGAATTCGGGATCTCGATCGACGTCAGATTTTTACAACCACTGAATGCATTCACCCCGATGCTCGTTACACCATTTTCCAAAACGACGGTGTTGACATCATTTTCATTCCACCTGATATAACTATAAGGACTGCTATAGTCCGCCATC
>CAVHQB010000004.1:0-32681 GCA_963637895.1 Lachnospiraceae bacterium | reverse complement strand
ATAAGAGATGGTAGCGAGGGGTCGATTTGAACGACCGGTCTCCGGGTTATGAGCCCGACGGGATATCCTGGCTACCCCACCTCGCTATGATTCCGCCTAAACGGGGGGCGGTATATATAATTATGTGAAAAGCCGAGCTCCGCCGGATGCGCCGGCGGGGCTCTGGCCTCGATCAGAAGAGCTTCTTCAGGAACATCAGGTCGTCGATCTTCCCTTTCACGGTGATCTTCTTCAGGACGTAGGCGCGCATGGGCCTGAGGGTCCCGTCGATGAGCCCCTGGAGGTTCTCGGGGGTCGTGGTGAGGGTGACGTCCGGGTTGGGGTCGAGCTCGGGCTCGAAGTGGTAGATCCTGGCATCCTTGAGCTTGATGCAGTACTTCTCCTCTCCGAGGTCGAGGTTGAACGTCTTGACCAGATGCTCTATCTCGTGCTTGAGGTTCTCGTCTTTCTCCATCTTGCGGTGGAACTTGTCGATGACTTCCTGAATCTCGCCCTGCATGCTCACTTTAATCACCAATCGGTAAGTTTCTTGGTCGCCTTCACGGACAGCATCTGCCTGACAGGCTCCCACGAGCATCTCACATGCTCCGGGGCCTTCCCGTTGGCTTCGATCCATTCCTTGATGAAGTCCATCGTGTAATGGTCGCTCGGATAGCCGCTCCCGATGTTCGTCCCGAACTCGGCGCGGATATCGTCAAGCATCCTGTCCCTCGTGACCTTCGCCATTATAGAGGCAGCCGATACAACTGGGTACGAATCATCTGCTTTATGCTTTGCTATGATTTCTGCGTCCGGACAGAGGAATCCCAGCCTGGCGGAGAACTTCCCCTCGTTGACGTCCGGGCAGTCCGCGTAGACGGCGGACCTCTCGTATGTGTTCACCGCTTCTGCGAACATATGGAGCTCCACGTCGTTGAGGGACATCTCCTTCCTGCGGAGGTCTATGTCTGCGGCCGAGGCGACGACGACGGTCCACTTCGCGGACTCATCGATCCTGTCGTACATGGACTCCCTCTGCTTCGGCGTCAGCTTCTTGGAGTCCTTCACACCGATCTCGCGCAGGACCGCATCGTCATCGACGAACACTGAGCCGACCACCAGCGGGCCCATGACCGATCCTCTGCCTGCTTCATCGACACCGCAGAACATGATTGCTACCTAAATCGTTGTAGTTATATCTTCTTTAAGTTGATTTTGGTATACGCCTTAGCATGGCATTGAAATGCGACTTGCAATACGGCAGGGGGAACGCCAGTTACAAGCTCTCCCGTGTCGGTGTCAAGGGCGTGCGCAAGCCCGTGCTCGTCAAGAGGAGCGGGCTGGACGGCACTCTCAACAACGCTCTGAACTGCTCCATCGACATATTCGTGGACCTTCCTGCGGAGCAGAAAGGGTCCCACATGTCGAGGAACGTGGAGGTCCTGAACGAGGTCGTCGACGAGAGCGTCAAGAACCCGATCACCGGGATCGAGGACATGGCCGCCGACATCTGCAAGAAGCTGCTCGTCCACCATGAATATGCCACCACAGCCGACGTGTCGATCTCCTCCGAGTACTTCAGGAGCAGCAAGACCCCTCTCGGAAGGGACACGTTCGAGATGTTCAACATCATGGCCGGAGGCCACATCGTCCGCGACGGGCCCCTGACCAAGACCATCGGCGTCAGGGTCGTCGGGATGACCGCATGCCCCTGCGCCCAGCAGACCGTCACCGAGATGCTGGAGTACAGCGGCGACATGCCCGTCATGTCCCACAACCAGAGGAACGTCGTGACCATCGAGATGACCACTTCCGAGGACATCTCCCTGGAGGCCGACGACCTCATCGACATCGCCCAGGAGTCCTTCTCGTCCCCCACGTTCGAGCTCCTGAAGAGGCCCGACGAGGGGCAGGTGGTCATCAACGCCCACAGGAACACCCGCTTCGTCGAGGACGTCGTCAGGGAGGTCCTGGTCAGGATCGTCCACAAGTACGCCGACCTGCCCGACGATGTCTTCGTGTCCGTGCAGAGCGACTCCGAGGAGTCGATCCACAAGCACGACGCCTACGCGGACAGGGTCGCCACCCTCGGCGAGCTCCGCGCAGAGAACCTGTGAGCATCACAGTGCAGCGCCCCGGGGAGATCCCGGGGCGGCAAGAAACCTGAAAAACGTTTTCCTTCTCAGTCCACCGCGGGAGGGATGTCCTTGAGCTCCTCCTCGGTGTACCTTCTCAGCTTCTTCTGGAGGACGGATATGTCGCAGACATCCACGCCCTCGGGGCACTCCAGGTCGTCCAGGCATCCAACCCAGTAGACCACGAGCCCCGGTCCGAAGATCTTCGTGTAGGGGACCAGCTGCTTCCTGGAGTTGAACCTGAACTCGGTGTTGTCCCCGAACGAGGCCTTGCTCTCGACCCAGTAGATCGTGTGGCCCTCATACTCCACGGGACAGTCCAGGAGGCTGTCGGGGGTCTTGGTGTACACGGTGCCGCGGAGGTCGCTCTCGGTCCTGTACGTGATGCCCTGGCCGTCCAGCCACTGGTGGAGCAGGTCCTCTCCCCAGAGCCCGCGGGCCTTCTGCCTCTCGTTGGCCTCGGGGGAGTAGACGATGTCCCTGGCGATCGCTTCCTTGACCTCGGCGGCGGCCTCGGGGGACTCCAGGATGTCAGGGTTGTTGATGACGCTCCAGAACACCTTCTTGCTGGTGCCGTTCTCGAGGAAGAGGAACATGGCGGTGAGGATCGGGGGGAAGCGGTACTTCTCCGCGAGCTCGACGATGCTCCTGCCCTTCTTCCACTCGTTCAGCATCTTCTTGGAGTTCTGCTTGACGATGTAGAACCTCTTCTTCACCTCGCGGCTGGTCTTCTGCGTGTACAGGCTGTCCAGCATGCGGGCGTCGTACCTGTCCTTCAGCCTCTCGACGTCCTCGGGGGACCTGAGGCTGTTGTAGAGGTCCTTGTACTCTTCGTACTGCATCGGATCACAGCTTCGAGCAGAGGTCGTCCACTGCGGAGAGAACGACATCCCTTACCATGGACGTCGGCGGACAGTATGCGTTCTCTGAGCGGACCAGGAAGTCCTCGGCGGTCATGCCGTTGATGATGGCGGACGTGAGCCAGTCGATGCGGCCCGTGGCCTCCTCTCCGGCGATGATCTGAGCTCCTATGAGCCTGTGGGATGTCTTGTCGGCGATGACCTTGACCCTCAGCTCGAGCCCGCCGGGGCAGTACCTGGCGCGGGTGAGGCCGACGGCGGATCCGGTGACCACGTCGAGGCCGTACCATGAGGCGAGGCCGGTGGACAGTCCCGTTCCGGCGATCTGCTTGTCGCCGATGAGGCTCACCCAGGGGCTCGCGACGGGCCCGAAGAGCATCTTGGGGCCTCCGGCGGCGTTGTTCCCTGCCACGCGGCCCTGCTTCACGGCGGTGGAGCCCAGCTGGCTCATGGTGGCGCCGGGCATGACCGCAGATTCGCATTGAACGAGGTCGCCTGCGACGAAGACGTCGGGCACCAGCCTTCCCCTGCGGTAGGGGTTGAGGGTGGGGGCGACGATGAGCGCTCCCAGCTGCCCCACGTCGAACCCGAGGGCCTTGGGGATGTCGAGGTTGGCGCGGACGCCGGTTGCGAATATCATGACGTCGCAGGGGTACTGCTGCCCCGCGGCGGTGACGGAGGAGACCTTGCCCTCTCCGTTGACGGCCTGGATCGGGGCCTTCATGACGAACTTGATGCCTTTGGCCTCGAGGTCCGCCTGGATCTCGTCGGCCATGTCCTTGTCCGCGATGCGGGGGATGACCTGGTCCATCATCTCGATGACCGTGACGTCCTTCCCCATGTTCTTGAACGACACCGCGAGCTCGAGGCCGATGACCCCTGCTCCGCCGATGACGACGTTCTGCGCGTCCTTCAGAGCGGCCTGTATGTTCTTCCCGTCCCTGACGGTCCTGACGATGAACACGTTGCTCAGGCCGGTGCCCTCTATCGGAGGCACGAACACCCTTCCGCCGGTGGCGATGACCAGCGAGTCGTAGTCGTATGCCTTCCCTGCGGCGACGACCTTCTTGGCGTCCCCGTCGACGGATTCCACCTTGGTCCTGGTCAGGACGGCGATGTTGCGCTCCTTGGCGTAGTACTCGGGGTCGTGCATGACGATCTGGTCCCATCCGCTCTTTCCTTCGATGGCCCAGGGTATGGCGCAAGGGGAGTATGCGATGTCCTCATCCTCTGTGAAGACTGTGATCTCGGCTTTCGGGTCTGCATTCCTGGCAGAGGACGCGGCAGAAAGGCCAGCCGCTCCAGCGCCGATTACGATGATTTTCTTTGCCATATGGCTTTCCCTGCTCTCCCGTATGCTATCAGATAGTTAAGGGTTCGGAGCGCGCGGACATGCGCACGCGAGGGCCGTCGGACGGGCTGCTGGGACGCGGGCAATCGTTATATCCGTCCGATATCATGGGCACCCGATGAAGGACAAGAGATCGCCGTCTCAGCTGGAGGCCCTCTGGAAAGAGACCGACATGTCGAACGGACGCAAGGTCGATGCCATGGTGGTCATCCTGCGCACCAACGGGTGCTGCTGGGTGAAGAACGGCGGCTGCACGATGTGCGGGTACAGGGAAGCGTCCCTGAACTGCGTCACCGAGGACGACCTCCTCAAGCAGCTGGAAGAGGCGGTCTCGCGCCACAGGGGCGAGCCGTTCGTCAAGATATACACGTCCGGGAGCTTCCTGGACGACAACGAGGTCCCGCCATCGGTGAGGGCCAGGTTCTTCGAGGCCTTCGCCGGATGCGAGAGGATCCTCTTCGAGAGCCGTCCGGAGTTCATCACGGACGACGTCCTCGCCACGCTGCCGAAGACGGTCACGATCGCCCTGGGGCTGGAGAGCTCCGACCCCGTGGTCCTGGAGAAGTCCGTCCACAAAGGGTTCACTCCCGACGACATCAGGCGCGCCGGTCTGGCTATCAAGGCCGCAGGCCTGAAGGCCAGGACGTACCTGCTGCTGAAGCCCCCGTTCATGACCGAGTCCATGGCCATGGAGGACGCCGTGAGGTCCGCCAGGTTCGCGGACGAGTTCTCCGACGAGATCTCCATCAACCCCCTGAACGTCCAGAGGGGCACCTACGTGGAGAGGCTGTGGAAGCGCGGGGAGTTCAGGTCGCCCTGGATATGGTCCTTGATCGAAGTGTTCAAAGAGCTGTCTGGCACAGTGCATTCCCGCCTCATGTCCTCGCCTTCCGGAGGAGGGGCGATGAGAGGGGTCCACAACTGCGGGGAGTGCGACAAGGCCGCCCTCGACGCCGTCGAGAGGTTCAGCTATTCGCAGGACCCGAAGGACCTGGATGTGGACTGCGCATGCAGAGCCAGATGGCGGAATTATGTTGAGTCGGAGCGCGTGCTGGGGTCCCCGGCGGACCTGGACCGCGACTTCGAGAACGAGCTTGTGCTCAGGATGTGATTTCGATGGAGTACGACATCAAGAGAGGTTGGTTCAAGAAAATCGAGGGGGATCTCCTCGAGCAGATGATGGCCGAGGTCTTCGGCAACGTGAAGAAGGAGGGCGACGTCCTCGTCTCCACCTACGGCGTCCTCGACAGGATCGAGGTGAAGGTCCTCTCCAAGGACAAGCTCGACATCGCCACCGTCAACAAGGAGTGCGGCATGGACGACGACGCCATCCTCGACAGCAAGAGGAAGCTCAACGCCTTCGCGGAGGCCGCCACCGGCTTCGACGCCAAGGCCCGCATGAAGAGGGCCCAGAAGAAGGCCAAGGAAGGGACCCTCTGAGCCCCTTCCCTGTCCAAACCATTTCAACAACCTGCGCCCCCGCGTCTAATATAATTATAGACGCGAGGGTAAGTTTAAATATAGGACCCCTATACCAACCCCTAGGATTGGACATAATAGTGTCCGACCAGACGCATCGGGCAATGCGCATCGCAACCCATGTCTGCCCCGTTTCCCAAGGGTTCTGGGGGCGAATTCGGCGTCACGGTCGGAGCATTAAGACGTTCGTCTGATAAAGCGCGAGGTTAGCGAAGAGACCCTCGCAGGTATGTGTAAGATATGCCGCAAAGAAGACGTCCTAAGAGAGGATCCAGGGCATACGGCCCTAGGAAGAGAGCGCAGTCTCAGACACCCAGGCTTGACTCCTGGCCCGAGATCAGCGGAAGCCCTAAGATCCAGGGCTTCGCCGGATACAAGGCCGGGATGACCCATGCATTCGTCGTCGACAAGAGGGCGAAGAGCACGACCACCGGAATGGAGGTCCAGGTGCCTGTGACCGTTGTCGAGGTTCCTCCCATGAAGGTCGCAGCCGTCAGGTTCTACGAGAGCAGCATCCTCGGGCTGAAGACCGCCGGAGAAGTCTGGGCCAAAGACCTGGACCCGCTCCTCGGCAAACGCCTGAGCGTTCCCAAGAACCACGACGAGTCGACATTCGCCAAGTACGACGGACTGGACATCGAAGATGTCCGCATCCTCGCCTACACCCAGCCCAAGATGGTTTCCGGAGTCCCCAAGAAGGTCCCGGACCTCATGGAGCTGAGGATCGGAGGAGGAACCATCGAGGAGAGGGTCGCTTACGCCAAGCAGATCCTCGGAACCGAGGTCGCTTTCACCGATTTCGTGGCCGAGGGCGCGCTGACCGATGTCATCGCCGTCACGAAAGGAAAAGGATTCCAGGGAGTCACCAAGCGCTGGGGTGTCAAGCTCCTGTCCCACAGGAACAGCAAGCACCGCCGCGGAATCGGTAACCTGGGACCCAAGAGACCTGGATACGTCAGGTCCACAGTACCCGGATCCGGTCAGATGGGATACCACCAGAGGACCGAGTTCAACAAGAAGATCATCAAGGTCGGCACAGAGGGTTCCGAGATCACGCCCAAGGGCGGATTCCTCAACTACGGTGAGGTCAGGAACACCTACGTACTGGTTCACGGATCCGTTCCCGGGCCCACCAAGAGGCTCATCAGGTTCAGAGACGCCACCAGGATGCCCAAGAAGGCCGACACCGAGGCCGTCGACGTGACCTACGTCTCGACCGAGTCTAAGCAGGGGGCATGAGTAAATGGCACAGACCAATGTTTATTCTGTTAAAGGAGGAGTCTCCGGAACAGTGGATGTCCCCGCTGCGTTCGAGACACCCTACAGGCCCGACATAATCAAGAAGGCAGTCCTGGCCGCCGCAGCCAACAGCAGGCAGCCCTACGGACCCGCCGAGGGATCGGGAATGAGGCACTCCGTCAGCACCTGGGGAAAGGGCAGGGGAACCGCCCGTGTCCAGAGGGTCCACGACGGAAGGAAGGCCACCGAGTCTCCCAACAACGTCTCCGGAAGGAGGGCTCACCCTCCACGCCCGGAGAGGGTTTGGGCTCAGAAGGTCAACAAGAAAGAGCTGAAGATCGCCCGCCAGTCTGCACTGGCCGCCACCGCCTGCGCCGAGTGCGTCAAGGCCCGCGGACACCAGTTCGACGACACCGTCTCCTTCCCCATCGTGGTCGAGGACGCCGTCACCGAGCTGAAAGCCACTTCCGAGGTCGTCGAGCTCTTCGAGAAGATCGGCATCGGATACGATGTCGAGCGCGCCAAAGAGGGACGCAAGATCCGCGCCGGAAGGGGAAAGATGAGGAACAGGAAGTACCGCACCCCCGTCTCCGTGCTCATCGTCGTCGCCGACGAGGAGAGGAACGCTCCCATCTTCAAGAGCGCAGCGAACATACCCGGAGTGACCGTCGAAGAGGTCAAGACCCTCAACACCAGCATCCTCGCCCCCGGCGGAGATGCGGGAAGGCTCACGGTCTACACCAAGTCAGCCATCGACGCTATAGGAGGCTGGACACAATGAAGCAGAGTGATGTCCTCATCAAGCCGTACGTCACCGAGAAATCGATGAACCACATGGCCGGAACCCCCACCCAGAAGTACAAGGATGGAAACAGGATCGAGTTCCTCGTTCACAGGAACGCGGACAAGGCCCTGATCAAGACCGTCTTCGAGGAGCGCTTCGAGGTCAAGGTCGACAAGGTCTGGGTCAGAATCCAGAAGGACGGAAAGCACGCCATCATCAAGCTCGCGGACGGATACTCCGCAGAGGATGTTGGATCGAGAGTCGGAGTCTTCTGAGGTGAGTGATTATGGGTAAGAGATTGATCCCACAGAGGAGGGGCCGCGGAACATCCCTGTACCGCTCCCCCAGCCACAGGCACGTCGACGATGTCAGGCTCCCCGCCTTCAACGAGGGGACCGCCGTCATCAAAGACCTGATCCAGGCGCCCGGAAGGACATGCCCCCTGGCTGTCCTCGACATGAACGGAAAGACCGACTACCAGCTGGCTGTCGAGGGAACGAAGGTCGGACAGACCATCGTCATCGGCGGAACCGACGTGGTCGCCGGAAACATCACGCAGCTCTCCAAGATCCCCGAGGGAACCCTGGTCCACAACATCGAGGCCAGGCCCGGAGACGGAGGAAAGTTCGTCAAGACCGCCGGATCCTCCGGTACCATCGTCTCCAGGGGAGACAAGGTCATGGTCCTGATGCCCTCCGGAGAAATCAAGGAGTTCAGCGCCGACTGCCGTGCCGCAATCGGAGTCGTCGCAGGCGGCGGAAGGGGAGACAAGCCCCTGGCCAAAGCCGGAAAGAACGTGCTCACCCTGAGGTCCAGGTCCACCGCGGCCTTCAAGACCAAGGGAGTCGCGATGAACCCTGTAGACCACCCCCATGGTGGTGGAAGCCACGCCCACGTGGGTGGACCCAACTGTCAGAAGAGGACCGCATCGCCCGGTCAGAAGGTGGGTTTCCTGCCTCCTAAGAAGAAAGTTAAGAAGTGATTGCAATGGCAAAGAAGATTATTGCAGGATCGGCAAAGGCCTCGAGGAGGAAATCCAGGAAGAAGGCGTCGGCAATCCAGGCGAGGAGGAAGAAAGAGTTCCTCTACCGCGGCTTCACTATGGAGCAGCTCCTGGAGATGCCCTTCGAAGAGTTCCTCGACCTCCTTCCCTCCAGGGCAAGGAGGACGTACACCCGCGGCCTCAACTATGAGCAGCAGCTCGTGTTCGACAAGCTGAAGAACACGGACGGACCCGTCAGGACCCACCGCAGGGACCTGCCGATCATCCCCCAGTTCGTCGGAAAGACCGTCAGCATCTACAACGGCCACGAGTTCAAAGACGTAGAGATCAAGCCCGAGATGATCGGTTGCTTCCTCGGAGAGTTCGTCCTCACCAGGAAGGCCCCGCAGCACTCCGGACCCGGAGTGGGTGCAACCAGGTCCTCGAAGTTCATGCCGCTGAAGTGAGGTGTTCGATATGGTTTCAGGATACACAGCAACAGCGGACCCCGACACGACCGCAAAGGCCCTTGGAAGGGAGATGCCCATCTCCCCCAAGTTCGCCCGCGAGGTCGCCGGAATGATCCGTGGCATGAAAGTAGAGGCCGCCCAGAAAGCTCTGGAAGAGGTCATCGACAAGAAGAAGGCAGTCCCCCTCAAGAGATACAACAAGCGTGTCTCCCACAAGGCGGGAGTCGGACCCGGAAGGTACCCCGTGAAGGCCGCCAAGGCCATCCTCGGAGTCCTCGACAGCGCCGCCTCCAACGCCGAGTACAAGGGGCTCGACGTCTCGAACATGGCTATCGCTACCATCTCGGTCGCCAGGGGCCGCGTCATCCCCGGGCACATGCCCAGGGCCCACGGCCGCGCAACCGAGTGGAACCAGGACACCGTGAATGTCGAGATCATCATCCAGGAGGTGGAGTGATATGGCATCTGAGAGGAAATTCGTAGCTGAGAACATCCGCAGGGTGCTCCTCAAGGAGTACCTCATGAAGGAGGTCAGCCGTGCGGGATTCGGAGGACTCGACGTCCAGAGGACCCCCATGGGAACCCGTGTCGTCCTCACCACCGAGAGGCCCGGCCTCGTCATCGGAAGGAAAGGACAGACCATCAAGAACCTGACCGCAGTCATCGAGGACCGCTTCGGATTCGAGAACCCCCAGATCGAGGTTCAGGAAGTCGAGAACGCGAGCCTCAACGCACAGATCATGGCCGAGAAGCTGGCCTTCTCCCTCGAGAGGGGATGGCACTTCCGCAGAGCCGGGCACTCCACGGTCCGCAGGATCATGGACGCCGGCGCACGCGGATGCCACATCATCGTGGCAGGGAAGCTGACCGGACAGAGGCACAGGACCGAGAAGTTCAAAGAGGGCAACATCAAGTTCTGCGGTGACACCAAAGCCGAGTTCATGGACCACGGATACGCGGTCGCGAAGCTCAAGATGGGTGTCATCGGAGTGACTGTCGAGATCATGTCCAAGGACGCCAAGATGCCCGCTGACATCTCCGTCCTGAACAAGACCGAGGCTGCCGCCGTGCTCCCCGACCTGTTCAACGCTCCCGCCCCCAAGGCCGAGGAGCCCGCCGCAGAGGAGGCTCAGTGATGGCCGCACTCAAGACCGCAGACATCAGGAACATGAGCGTCGAAGAGCGCAACCAGAAGCTCAAAGAGCTGCGCGACGAGCTCATGCACGAGAGGGGAGTCTCCGCCATGGGCGGCGCACCCTCCAGCCCCGGCGCGATCCGCGCCCTCAGGCTGAACATCGCGCGCATCCTGACCGTCCAGAAGGAGGAGGAAGAGATCTGATGGCCGAGATCTGCCCAGTATGCGGATTGCCCAAGGAGCTGTGCATGTGCGAGGAGATCGCACGCGAGCAGCAGACCGTTAGGATCTCGATTGACAGCCGCAGATACGGCAAGACCGTTACCGTGATCGACGGTATCGATGAGAACGACATCGACATCGGCGATCTGGCCAAGCAGCTGAAGAACAAATGCGCCGCCGGCGGAACCTGCAAAGACGGGCGCATCGAACTCCAGGGAGACCACAAGAAGAGGGTCAAAGCAGTCCTGGAGGAAATGGGGTTCCGCACCGAGGTCAGATGAGAGACAATCTCTTCGCTAAAACTGAATTCATCGGACTGGACGTGGAAGTGCTGTCTGCACCATTCTCCGGCATAACCGGAAAAGTGGTCGACGAAACGAAGAACACGTTTACCATCGAATCGGCCGGAACTGAGAGAATGGTACCCAAGCCAGGAAACGAATTCAGGTTCGCATGCGAAGGCAGAGCATTCGTCATCAAAGGATCAGAGATAATGCACCGACCAGAGGACAGAATCAAGAAGGTTAGGTGAAATAATGACAGCAGAAATCAGAGATATCGGAATCGACGTCGTCCCCCCTAAAGCGGAATGCAACGACCCCAACTGCCCGTTCCACGGCAGCCTGCCGGTCAGGGGACAGATCATTGATGGAGTAGTCTCGACGGTCAAGATGAACAAATCCGTCGTCGTCGAGCGCAACTACCTCAGATACCAGCCCAAATACGAGAGATACGAGAAGAGGAGCAACAGGTACTCCGCCCACGCCCCCGCATGCCTCGGCCTCAAGGTCGGGGACAGGGTGAAGATCGCAGAGTGCCGCCCTATCTCCAAGACCGTGTCCTTCGTCGTTGTCGAGAAGGTGGAGTGAGATGAAGGGAATCTCCGGAAACCAGACCAGGGGCCTCCAGAACGGCTCCAGGCTCACCGTCATCGACAACACTGGAGCCAAAGAGATCGAGATCATCACGGTGCCCGGGTACCACGGCGTTGCAAGGAGGGTCCCCTCCGCAGGCGTCGGAGACCTCGTCATCGCCTCGGTCAAGAAGGGAACCCCCCAGATGAGGAGGCAGATCGTCTTCGCAGTCATCGTCCGCCAGAGGCGCCCCATGAGGAGGCCCGACGGAACGATGGTCTACTTCGAGGACAACGCCGCGGTCATCACGACCGAGACCGGCGAGACCAAAGGAACGGACATCAAAGGACCCGTCGCCAGGGAGGCAGCCGAGAGGTGGCCCCGTGTATCCGCGACCGCGTCCACGATCGTGTGAGGTGTAGTAAATGGCAGCAAGCAGCAAAGCAAGGGTTCAGAGGAAGAACCAGGCCAACGCGTCCTCCCACGTGAAGAGGAAGATGCTCTCCGCCCACCTGAGCAGCGAGCTCCGCGAGAAGTACGGAGTCCGCACCGCAAGGGTCTGCAAGGGGGACACAGTCATCGTCGTCCGCGGAAACGCGGACATCAGGAACATCGAGGGCAAGGTCGTGGATGTCTACACCAAGACCGGCCGTGTTTCCATCGAAGGGATCACCATCAAGCAGGCGGACGGGACCGCCAAAGAGCGCCCCATCCACGCTTCCAACCTCGTCATCACCAAGCTGAACACCGAGGACAGCTGGAGGATGGACTCCCTTTCCAAGAAGGAGGCTAAACAATGAGCGACCACATGAAGAGACTGGCTGCACCCAGGACGTGGCCCCTGAAGAGGAAGGTCAACATCTGGGTCGCCAAGCAGACCGCCGGTGCCCACAGCATCGAGGAGTCCATGCCCGCCGTGACCGTCCTCAGGGACCTGGTCGGCGCATGCGACACCGCAAGAGAGGCCAAGAGGATCATCGGGAACCGCGAGATGTTCGTCGACGGCAAAGCCGTCAAGAACCCCAAGGCGCCCGTCGGATTCATGGATGTCATCACCATCCCCAAGATGAACCTGGCATTCAGGATGCTCCTGACCGACAAGGGCAAGCTCACCCTCGTCCCCATCGACGCGGGCGAGGCCGACTGGGAGATCTGCAAGATCATGGACAAGACCGTCGTCAAGGGCGGAAAGGTCCAGCTGAACCTCAGCGGCGGCAGGAACATCGTCCTGGACAAGAACGACTACAAATGCGGCGACTCCCTGAAGGTCGCCTTCGACGGACAGAAGGTCCTCGAGCACTTCCCCATGACTGAGGGTGCCGCGGTCCTCATCAGCGAGGGTTCCCAGGCCGGAGCCGTCAAGACAGTCAAGTCCGTCGAGGTCATCCGCGGACCCGCACCGAACATCGTCCTGTTCACCGATGGAAGCGAGACCGTCGTGTCCAACTGCTTCGTCATCGGCGCCCAGGCTCCCGCCATCAAGCTCCCGGAGGCTTCCGAATGAACGCCATGAGGGAAGTCCACGTGGACAAGGTCGTCGTCAACATCGGTGTCGGCGAGGCCGGAGAGAGGCTCGTCAAGGCCGAGAAGGTCCTCGAGATGGTCACCGGGCAGAAGTCCGTCGAGACGATCTCCAAGACCGTCAACAGGGACCTCGGGATCCGTAAGGGAATGCCCCTCGGATGCAAGGTCACCCTCCGCGGAGAGACCGCGGAGAACTTCCTGAAGCAGGCCCTGACCATCAGGGAGATGCGCGTCCCCGAGTACTCCTTCGACAAGGAGGGAAACATGTCCTTCGGTATCTCCGACTACACCGACTTCGAGGGTATGAAATACGACCCCGAGATTGGTATCTTCGGAATGGATATCAGCGTCGTCCTGAGGAGGCCTGGAAACAGGATTACTCAGAGGGCCCTGCTCAAGAGGAGGGTCCCCCAGAAGCACCGCGTCGACCGCGACGAGGCGATCCAGTACATGAAAGACAAATTTGAGGTTGAGGTGGTCCAATGAAGCCCAAGAAGCAGTTCGGAAGGTCCGTCGGCTGCACACGCTGCGGACGCAGGAGAGGAATCATAAGGAGGTACGGGATGCACCTGTGCCGCCAGTGCTTCAGGGATATGGCCCCGGAACTCGGATTCAAGAAGTATTCGTGAGGTGTCATAAATGCAGAGCGATCCACTCAACGACGCCATGTGCGTCATCAAGAACGCCGCACTCAACGGAAAGAGCGAGTGCATGATCCAGCCCTCGTCCAAACTCATCGGACGCGTGCTCAAGGTCATGCAGGACCGCGGCTACGTCAGCCAGTTCGAGTACGTCGAGGACGGTAAAGCCGGTAAGTTCCGCGTAATGCTGGACGGAACCATAAACAATTGCGGAGTGATCAAGCCCCGCACCTCTGTGAAAGTCGCAGAGGTCGAGAAGTACGAGGCGAGGTTCCTCCCCGCCCAGGACTTCGGGCTCCTGATCATGTCCACCACAGCAGGGGTCGTCACCCAGGACCGCGCCAAAGAGCTCGGGATCGGGGGAAAACTCCTGGCATATGTCTATTGAGGAATAAAGATGACAATAGCAGGGAAAATCGAAAGCACCATCGCTATCCCCGCAGGGGTCACCGTTACCTTCGACGGAAACGTCATGAAGGTCAACGGCCCCAGGGGAGAACTTAGCAGAAACTTCGCGCACCCTAACATCGCAATTGCCGTCGGAGAAGAAGGCGTCAGCGTCAGCTGCGAATATCCGAGGATCAAAGACAAGGCGATGGTCGGAACCTACGTGGCCCACATCAGGAACATGATCAAGGGAGTCACCGTCGGTTTCACCTACCACCTCAAGATCGTATTCTCGCACTTCCCGATGAAAGTCGCCGTCAAGGGTGACCGCGTGGAGATCAACAACTACATGGGAGGCCACGCCCCCCGCTACGCGAACATCCTGAAGGGCTGCACCGTGAAGATCAGCGGACAGGACGTTACAGTTGAAGGAAACGACATCGAGGCCTGCGGCCAGACCGCAGCCAACCTCGAGAGGGCGACATCCAGGCTCGGATTCGACAAGAGGACGTTCCAGGATGGAATCTACATCGTCCAGAAATCCCACAAGGTGAAAGAATGACCGTTAAAGCGCTCACAGACCTCCAGGGTCTGAAGGACAACAATGTCGAGGAGCTCAAGACCATCGGCATCAACAATGTCGCCGAGCTCGCCGAGGCGATCAACGATGACGAGAAGGTCAAAGAGGTCATCAAGACCCTCTCCGGAGTCGGTCCCAGGACCGTGAACTCCTGGAAGGCCGAGCTCGCAGAGGCCGACGTGGCCGCCGAGGACGCCCCCGCGACCGAGATCGTCGCAGAGGCCGAGTCCGGCGAGTACGTCGTCAAGGCCAAGCCCGAGCTGGACGATGAGACCGTCGACGCTCTCGCCAAGAGGGCCATGATCTCCGGAAGGAGGCCCGCCTTCAAGAGGCAGGAGTGGTTCAGATACTCCAAGCTCGGCGAGAAGTGGAGGAAGCCCAAGGGTATCCACTCCAAGATGAAGAGGCAGCTCAAGAGGCGCCCCCCGATGGTCGACATCGGATTCAGGGGACCTGTCGGAGCCAGGAACCTGCACCCCTCGGGATTCGAGGAGGTCCTCGTGTACAACGTGGACGGACTCGAGGCAATCGACCCGAAGAAGCAGGCGGTCCGCATCGGCGGAACCGTCGGGACCAAGAAGAGGATCGCGATCGAGGACAGGGCCGACGAGCTCGGCATCAGGGTCCTCAACAGGATGGTGTGATCATGTCCGATCTGAGAAACCAGAGGAGAATGGCCGCCGAGGTCCTCAAGTGCGGCGAGAACAGGGTCTGGATGAACCCCGAGAGGCTCGACGAGGTCGAGGACTGCATCACCCGCGCGGACATCCGCACGGCTGTCGCTTCCGGCCTCATCAAAGCCAAGCCCAAGAACGGCACCTCCAGGGGAAGGACCAGGTACGTCGCCGGACAGAAGGCCGACGGAAAGAGGAAGGGACCCGGATCCAGGAAGGGAACCGCCAACGCCCGTGTCCGTGACAAGGAGCGCTGGATGGCGACCATCAGGCCCATCCGCGACGAGCTCAAGACGCTCAGGGACGAGGGCAAGATCTCGCCGTCCGTCTACAGGCTCTACTACAGGAAGGCCAAGGGAGGAATGTTCAAGTCCCGCAGGCACCTGAAGCAGCACATGACCGCAGCCGGACACCTGAAGGAGGAGATCTGATGGCAACCGGACCTAGATACAAAGTAGCATTCCGCAGAAGAAGAGAGAACCGCACTGACTACTACGCCCGCCGCAGGCTCCTCAGGAGCCAGGAGGCCAGGGCCATCGTCAGGAGATCCAACAAGAACATCACCATCCAGTTCGCCGAGTTCGGCATGGAGGGAGACAGCGTCCTTGTCGCGGCCAGCACGAAAGAGCTGCAGGGAATGGGCTGGACCCACTCCTGCTCCTCCATCCCCGCTGCGTACCTCGTCGGGTACCTCGCTGGGAAGAAGGCCGTCAAAGCAGGGATCGAGTATGCGGTGCTCGACATCGGCATGCAGAAGGTGCAGCACGGCGGAGTCCTCTTCGCCACTGTCGCCGGAATGTGCGATGCCGGTCTCGAGGTGCCCCACGGAGAGGACGTCCTCCCCGACGAGGACAGGATCCTCGGAAAGCACATCGACGAGAGCATCGAGGCTGACCTGAACAGCCTCAAAGAGAAGATGGAGGCTGAGTGAAATGGCTGACTGGGTTCCTAAGACAAGGCTCGGACAGATGGTCCTCAACGGAGAGGTCACCACCATGAGCGACGCCCTCGCCACCAAGCTGCCCCTCCGCGAGCCCGAAATCGTGGACATCCTCCTTCCCGACCTGAAGGACGAGGTCATCGACCTCAACATGGTCCAGAGGATGACCGATTCCGGAAGGAGGGTCAGGTTCGCCGTGACCTGCATCGTCGGAAACGGCGACGGATTCATCGGCATCGGCAGGGCCAAAGGAAAAGAGGTCGGACCTTCGATCAAGAAGGCTATCGACAACGCGAAACTGAACATGATCGAGATCAAGAGGGGATGCGGTTCCTGGCAGTGCGGATGCGGCCAGGCCCACAGCCTGCCCTTCGAGGTCGTCGGGTCCACCGGATCCGTCACGGTCTCCCTCAAGCCCGCACCCCGCGGAGTGTCCCTCGCGGTCGGAGACGTCGCCAAGAGCCTCCTGACCCTTGCCGGCGTCCGCGATGCATGGGGATTCGCAAGGGGCAACACGAAGACCAAGGTGAACTACGCCATGGCCACCTTCGAGGCCCTGAAGATGACTTCCCGCATGAGGGTCACCGACGAGCAGTGCAAGAACCTGAACATCGTCTCCGGTCCCACCGGCATCACCTATGCCGAGACCGAGGCAAACGAGGAGGAGTGAAGATGGCATACGCAGTCATCCGTGTCCGCGGACAGCCCGATGTCAACCGCGACATCGAGTTCACCATGGGCCTCCTCGGGCTCAACAGGGTCAACCACTGTGTCATCGTGCCGGAGAACCCCTCCACGAAAGGGATGCTCCAGGTCGTCAAGGACTACTGCACCTGGGGAGAGGTCGACCAGGAGACCCTCGCCGCCATGATCCGCGCTCGCGGAAAGCTCATCGGCGACAAGGACATCACCGACGACTACCTCAAGGAGAAGTCCGAGTTCGCAAGCGTCGAGGACATGGCGAAGGCCATCATCGAGAACAACTACAGGATGAAGGATGTCGAGGAGGCAAAGCCCGTCTTCCGCCTGCACCCGCCCGTGAAGGGATACGAGGGCAACAAGCGCTCGTACCAGAACGGCGGAGCACTCGGATACAGGGGAGCCGCCATCAACGATCTCATCAACAGGATGCTTTGAGGTGAGGAGATGCCTAGCAGAACCAAGAAATTCAGGGGATACAGGACCCACGGCCGCGGGAAGAAGTCCGGGCGCGGAGCAGGTATCATCGGTGGACACGGTATGGCCGGATACGGCAAGACCGGGAAGATCGGGATGCTCAAGAACGACCGCGACTACTTCGGCCGCCACGGATTCAAGAGACCCCAGTGCATGGTCGAGGCCAACCGCACTATAAACGTCAGCGAGCTGGCAGAGCAGATCGAGAGGTTCGTCTCGATGGGCTTCGCCACCAAAGAGGGCGACGCGTACAACGTCAACCTCACCGAAGCTGGCATAGACAAGCTGCTCGGTACAGGCAACATCGCAGTGGCGGTCAACGTGACCGTCGCCGAGGCTTCTGAGAAAGCCCGCGAGAAGGTTGCCGCAGCCGGCGGCTCTGTCGTAGAGTGAAACGGAATTAAGGAGAGGTAATGATGGAAGAAACACCAAGCCTGTTGTACAAGGTCAAGCCCTTGTCCGACAGGCTCCCCTCCGTCAAACGTCCCGAAGGGCACGTGCACTTCAGGACCAAGATGATGTGGGTGATAGTCATACTGGTACTCTACTTCGTGATGACGAACGTGTACCTGTATGGTCTGGACAGCGCAAAGTCGCTGGACCTGTTCGCACAGTACAGGACAATCATGGCGGGAGCTTCGGGATCGCTGCTGCAGCTCGGTATCGGACCGATAGTCACTGCATCGATCATAATGCAGCTCTTCGTTGGTGCTAAAATCATCAAGCTCGACCTCTCCAAGCGTGAGGACAAGGCTTGCTACCAGTCTGTCCTCAAGCTCCTGGTCATCGTGATGATCGTCTTCGAGGCGATCCCCCAGGTTTTCGGCTACCTCGTACCCTCGAGCGCAGCCGAGAACCTCCTGGGGAGCGGTGGAGCGAAACTCCTTCTGATCCTCCAGCTGTTCGCGGGCTCGTACATCATCTTCATGATGGACGAGGTCGTGTCCAAATGGGGTATCGGGAGCGGTATTTCGCTGTTCATCGCGGCCGGAGTGGCACAGGCATTGTTCACAGGTGCTCTGAACTGGAACCCGATCGACGCATCGGCAGCCATGAGCATTGACAATCCGCCTGGCGGAACGATACCCAGGGCTCTCTACTACGTGTTCACGCTCTCCCCGCAGGAGATGGCGAACGGCGGATACGAGGCGATATTCATCGGAGGATCCAATCCGATGATCGCGCTCGTCGGTACGCTGGTCATCTTCTTCGTGGTCGCATATCTGGAATCCACGAGGATCGAACTGCCCTTGTCCCACGGCAATGCCAGGGGAGCCAGGGGCAGGTACCCGATCAAGCTGATGTACGCGAGCAACATCCCTGTCATCCTGATGTCGTCCCTGCTTGCAATCGTGAGCATGGTGGCGCTGCTGTTCTACAGCAACAGCTTCCTCAGCAGCATACCCGTGCTGGGAGGGAACCAGTACATCGGATACTTCGAAGAAGGCTCCACATACGCGGCCGGAGGTCTCGCATGGTACCTGTCTGCGCCTCAAGGGATCGTGGGTTGGCTGATGCCTATCCTGGATCCCACGAACTACGGCAACGGGCACAACGCCATCCAGAACCTCGCGCGCGTCTGCATCTACTTCACTGTGATGGTCATGGGTTCGATCCTGTTCGCCAAGTTCTGGGTCGAGACCACGAACCTCGGGCCGGAAGCGGTCGCGAACCAGATCCAGAGGAGCGGGATGCAGATCCCCGGATTCCGTCGCGACCCCCGTGTCTTGAAGCGTGTCCTGGAAAGGTACATCCCCACCATCACCATCATGTCGGGAGCGATGGTCGGAGCGCTCGCAGCCTTCGCGGACTGCGTCGGAACCACCGGAAACGCCAGTGGAACCGGAGTGCTCCTGTGCGTCGGTATCATCATCCACTTCTACGAGGCCATGGGCCGCGAGCAGATGATGGAGATGAACCCTGTGATGAGAGGATTCTTCGGATCGGAGTGATGAAGGATGCCAAACCCCGGAAGCCCGCAGAGCATGCAGCAGATGCAGTCGCAGGCGCCTCCCATGTCGAGCAAGACCATGTTCGGCATGCTGGCGGTCATGATGGTCATGATGATCGTCATGACCTTCAGGGCCCAGATAGGTGCTGCCCTCGACGTGGTGTTCAAGTACATCGCGTTCGACGGGCAGTATCCTGTCGTGACCCTTGTGATCGCAGGTCTGATCATGATCACCGTGAGCACGGTGGTCAGGAGCCTGATGTCCGACCCTATCAAGATAGCGAGGAACCAGCAGATCCAGAGCGATTTCAACAAGGAGTTCCGCCAGGCCAGGATCGAGAACAACCTGTTCAAGATGAAGAAGCTGCAGGAGATGCAGCCTCAGATCATGGCCATGTCCATGGAGGCCAGCACCCAGCAGATGAAGGTCATGCCCATCAGCATGATCGTCCTGCTCCCCGTGTACGCATGGGTCTGGTTCTTCATCAACCCTGAGAGCGTCGGAGGAGGAACATACTTCGCCGATGGGATGGCAGTCGCCCACCTCCCGTGGGCCGAGAGCTTCAATCTGAACACCTTCCTGATGGGATTCTTCCCTGCGTGGATCATCATCTACACCATGGTGAGCATGCCCATCGGGCAGATCGAGAACAGGCTGCTGAGGTTCTACTTCCTGAAGAAGAGCCTCAGGGAGCTGGACCTCGAAGTCAAGAGAGCTGAGATAGAATGAGAATAACCATCAGCGGTCCGCCCGGCTCGGGAAAGACGACCGCCTGCAGCAAGCTTTCCGAGGCCCTCGGCCTCGATGCGGTGGTCTTCGGAAAGATCTTCCGCGAGCTTGCTGCAGAGAAAAACCTTACCTTGGGGGAGCTCGGCGCCATCGCCGAGAACGACCCCTCCATCGACCGCATGATCGACAGCAGGATCCTGGAGATCGCCAGGGCCAACCCCGACATAATCCTCGAGTCCAGGCTGTCCGCTTACATGCTGTCCCGCAACGCCATACCCGCGTTCAGGATCCTTCTCGATGCCAGCCCCGAGGTCCGCATGGCCAGGGTCGGAGTCCGCGAGGGCGAGTCCCTCGAAGAGGCCACCGCCAAGACCGTGGAGCGCCAGAAGTCCGAGGCCAAGAGGTACATGAAGTACTACGGCATCGACATCAGCGACTGCAGCGTCTACGACCTCGTGATAAACACCGATGACATGACGCCCGACCAGGTGCTCGATCTCATCCTCGAGAAGGTGCGTGAGTGGGATGCTTGTCAAAGATCCTGATGCGATACCCGACAAGTGGGGGTGCAGGCCCTCCGACCGTTCTATCGGAGAGCTGCTCGCCGGCGGCGTGATAATTCTGGACAAGCCTTCGGGCCCTACTTCCCATCAGGCCACCGCATGGGTGCGCGACGCGCTGAAGTGCGAGAAGGTGGGCCACGGCGGCACATTGGACCCCTATGTCAGCGGCGTCCTGCCGATCACGCTGGGGAAAGCCGTCCGCCTGACGGATGTCGTCCTGTCCTCCGACAAGGAGTACGTCTGCCTGATGAAGCTCCATGCCGACCGTCCCGAGGCCAGGGTGAGGGAGGTCATGTCCCGCTTCGTCGGGAAGATCTACCAGCTCCCTCCGGTGCGCTCCGCCGTGAAGAGGCAGGTCAGGATAAGGACGATACACGAGCTCGAGGTGCTGGACATCGACGGGCGCGACGTCCTGTTCAGGATCCATTGCGATGCGGGGACATACGTGCGCACCCTGTGCACCGACATAGGCGACCTGCTGGGATGCGGCGCCAACATGACCGAGCTCAGGCGCACCCGCTCCGGCAAGATGGACGAGTCCCGTGCCCGCACGCTGCAGGACATCCGCGACGCCTACGTCTTCTGGCAGCAGAACGGCAGGGGCGAGTGGCTGAGGAGCTTCATCCTTCCCATGGAGGTCCTGGTTGAGCCTTTGCCCAAAGTGGTCGTGAAGGCCACTGCAGTGGATGCGGTCTGCCATGGCGCGGACCTGAACGTCATCGGCGTGCACATGATAGACGAGGACATCAGGAAGAACGCTTTGGTCGCCATGATGACCGCCCGCGGAGAGCTCGTGGCCCTCGGCAGGATGGCCATGTCCACCCAGAAGGTCATGGACTCCAGGCACGGTGTCGCCGTGCAGACGACGCGCGTCTTCATGGATCCCGGCCATTATCCCAGGATGTGGAAGTACTCCACCGATCTGGAGGAGCTCCGCTCGGAGCCCAGCTTCCTGGAATGATATCTTATATGCCGATTCCCATCGCGGAGCGAGGCTTCTTAATGTCATTGTTCGAGAAGAGGGAGCAGCTGTACGGCCCCGAGACCGTTTCCGTCGGAGATCTGGACCTTTCCGTGGACGGCGGATACCGCAACGTGGTCACCATCCCCCTCGATGTGAAGCCCAAGCGCATGATGTATGCGCACATAGTGTCAGATTTCCCGGTGGACGTGGTCATCGCCAACGACAAGGGCATGGCCCTCGGCCACAAGGGCGGCATCCGCGATGCCGTCATGGGCCCCTATCCGACAGAGAAGCTCAGGAGCATGGGCATGCTGCTCGGCGTCTACCCGGGCGACAAGGCGAAGGTCCAGCTGGAAGTATGGATGGAGAAGGAATGAAAGCATCCTTTGATTCGCTCAGGACCGGGATCCTCGACCCGGAGTTCATCGTCCGCAGGTACTTCCCAGTGTCGCTGCTGGTCGCGGTGGCGCTGTTCTTCGTCCTCCTGGCCGTCGGCGCGAAGTCGTACACGTGCATCTGCGCCCTGGCCGTCCCGTTCACGGTCCTGGGAGCCCTCTATCTGGTGCTGGACAGGCATTGGATCGCGTTGCTGGTATCGGTCGTCTTCACTGTCGCGGTATCCGTCGCCTCCATACCCGCAGGCCTGATAGCATTGTGCCTGACCCTGGGCGCGGAGGGCATGGCCACCATGGCCTCTGCAGTGCAGTGCAGGATGTTCCTCAAGCCTGTGGCGTTCCTCTCGTCGTCCGCGTCGGAGAGGAATGGCGTCCAGATGGCCGTCCGTTCCCTCTTCGGGATACCGGAGGGCATAGACACCAGGGACATAGAGTCCGATCACAGCATCGTGAGGCACAGCATCCCTTGGAAGGACATGCTCGGCACCGCGGCTCTCGCGCTGCCCGTGTCCATGCTGATATGGGTCATCACCCTCCTCGCGCCCCATGTGGGCGGGAGCGGCATCGGGCACCTCTCCGCGCTGATCTCGCTGATGCTCTATCCCGTTGCCGTCGCCCTCGTGCCGGCGATATACCGCTCCCTCAATGTGAGGGTCGGCACCAGGTCCGGGGACATGTCCCTGTACCAGGGGCTCTTGGGAACCACGATGAAGTTCTCCATCGTGATGGCGCTGATGTTCCTGGTCGTGCTCGTGTTCTCCGACTACGGGGAGGGGGAGCTCCTGAACATCGTCCTCTGCATGATCATCTCGGCGTTCCTGACAGTCATAGCCTCGCTGTTCTACTACATAGGCCATGAGCCAGACGTCGTCGCCAAGGTCTCCGGGGACTGGGGCTCCTGCAGGAAGGTGTCCCTCTACTGCGAGCTCGACGTCCAGAGCCCTCCGTCGTTGTCCGACGGCGTTCCCGGGACCCCGTCCCGCCGCGACCGCGAGTGATGCGGGTCGGGCCCTTCCGGGCCCTCGCCGCTCACATGTACTTCTCGTTGAACGCCGAGTTCAGCTTTCCGGGGCCGTCGAGGCCCTGGATGATGGGTTTGAAAACCTCTCCGGACGACATGCCGGGAGTCTTGTTCAGGCCGATGATCTCGGGCTCGTGCCAGTTGGTGATGATGACCTGGTACCTCTGGACCTTGTCCTCCACGCTGATGCAGGGGACGTCGGCCTTCCTCAGGATGTCGAGGGACACATCCGCCAGGACCTGGATGTCCTCGGGCGTGATCTCGTCGGGGACCCTTATGAAGAAAGTGTGCTCCTCGGTCGTGCCGTTGAGCATGTACGTGACCTCAGCCGGCTCCACGATCTCCTCGAACTTGGCCTCTTTCTCCTTGTCCTCCTCGAGGTCCTTGGCGAGCGACAGCATGCGCCTCTTCCATACCTGGGGGATGTCGATGTATATCGCATCCTCTCCGAGAATCTTCCACATGGGGGCAGGCTAGCACCAGCCTTTTAGTTATATTTTCTGGGTCGTGCGCACATGCGCGCGCGTTAGGTTAAAGAGCAGTCATGCTTACGGAGGGCTCAGAGGTAACATGCCCGAAGAATTCAAGGTCACGCCGTGGGAGGTCACAGGAGACATAGACTACGACCTCCTCCAAGAGAAGTTCGGCACAACGCCGATAGATGACGCCCTCCTCGAGAGGCTCTCGGGATACGGCGAGCTCCATTACATGCTCAGGCGCGGGATCTTCTACTCGCACAGGGACCTCATACCGCTTCTCGACGGATACGACAAGGGGAAGCGCTTCGCCCTCTACACGGGAAGGGGCCCCTCCGGCAGCACGCACCTGGGCCACATGATGCCCTGGATCTTCAACAAATGGGTGCAGGACACCTTCGGCACGGAGATGCTCTTCCAGATGACCGACGACGAGAAGTTCCTGTTCAAGGACCTCTCCCTGGAAGAGACGGGCAGCATGGCCTACGAGAACGCCCTGGACTTCATCGCCTTGGGATTCGATCCGAAGAAGACCCGCATCATCGTGAACACGAAGAACGTCGACAAGCTCTACCCCGTGGCGCTGAGGGTCTCCAAGAAGGTCACGTTCTCCACTGCGAAAGCGGTGTTCGGGTTCGACAACTCCACCAACATCGGGTCGATATTCTTCACCACCATGCAGTCCGTCCCGGCGTTCCTGCCCTCGATCGACTCCGGGGAAGACGTCCCCGTCCTGATCCCCTGCGGGATCGACCAGGACCCCCACTTCAGGATCACCAGGGATGTGGCTCCCGGGCTGGGATACCCCAAGCCCTCGCTGATCTACTGCAAGATGTGCCCCGGGCTCTCCGGAGGGGACAAGATGTCCTCGTCCGATGTCAACGCCACCATATTCACCACCGACACGCCCAAGGCCGTCAAGAAGAAGGTCGGCAGGGCCTTCACCGGAGGGTGCGTCTCGGTGGAGGAGCAGAGGGAGAAGGGCGGCAATCCCGAGGTCTGCTCTGTCTTCAAGTACAACTACTTCCTCTTCGAGCACGACGACGAGAAGATCAACGAGCTCGCCGACAAGTGCAGGAAAGGGGAGATCCTCTGCGGGGAGTGCAAGATGTGCCTCACAGAGAGGATAAACGTGTTCCTGGAGGAGCATCAGGACAAGAGGGAGAAGGCCAAGGACGTCATAGCGGACATGGCCTACGACGGTTTCGAATGGTGATTTCATGGTCGACAAGGAAATTCTTGAAGGATTGAGCTACAACGAGAAGAGGCTCCTGATCGCTCTGGGCGGGGGAAAGGGCCCCGTGACGGTCGGCAGCATCATCGCCGAGGGAGGGTTCTCCCTCGAGGTCGAGGTCATGGGCGCGGCATCCTGGCTGGAGTCCAAGGGCCTGGCCAAGATCACCGAGGTCACCGAGAAGTTCTTCGTCATCGGCGACAGGAGCGTCATCGAGAACGGCCTGCCCGAGAGGACCGCGGTCGATCTCATATCTGCCAACGGCGGGCGCATGGGCATGGACGAGCTGGCCGAGAAGATGTCCGGCGGCATGGACAAGGTCGCCGTCGGATGGCTCAAGAGGAAGGGCCTGGCGGACATCGTCAAGGACGGGGAGTCCAAGGTCCTGGTCCTCACCGACAAAGGCAAGTCGCTGGAAGGACGGGGAGTCCAAGGTCCTGGTCCTCACCGACAAAGGCAAGTCGCTGGAAGACACCCGCATGCCCGACGAGGAGCTCTTGGCCAGGATGGCCGAGGCCCCCCTCCCGGAGGCGGATGCCGACAAGAACCTGATAAAGGACCTGAAGGGCCGCCAGGGCATGGTTGCCGAGAAGGTCGTCACAGAGCGCAGCGTGGAGCTCACGCCCCTCGGAGAGGAGGCTGCCGCATCCGGCATCGAGCTGAAGCCCCAGATCACCGACGTCACCGACCGCATCATCCAGAGCGGCGAGTGGCGCGACGCGGAGTTCAGGAAGTACGACATCCAGACATTCGCGCCTTCCGTGTACGCCGCGAAGAAGCACATGCTCTCCAGGCTCAGCTCCCAGGTCAGGAGGCTGTTCCTGGACATGGGGTTCACGGAGATGTCCTCCGAGTACGTCCAGCCCGCCTTCTGGAACCTGGACGTGCTGTTCACGCCTCAGGACCACCCCGCAAGGGACCTGCAGGACACGTTCTACCTCGAGAGGCCCGCCTCGATCCACATCGATGACGAGGCCCTGGTCGACACGATCCGCAACATCCACGAGAACGGCGGTGACACAGGGTCCACCGGATGGGGAGGCGAATGGTCCAGGGAGAGGGCCGAGGCCGCTCTCCTCAGGACCCACAGCACCGTCAGCAGCATCAAGTACATCGCGGAGCACCCCGATGCGCCTCAGAAGGCGTTCTCCATCTCCAGGATCTTCAGGAAGGAGTCCATCGACTCCACCCACCTGCCGGAGTTCACCCAGATCGAGGGGATCATCATCGACGAGAACGCCAACTTCGACATGCTGATCTCGATCATCCGCGAGTTCTACGCCAAGATGGGGTTCGACCAGATCCGCATCAGGCCCGCCTACTTCCCCTACACCGAGCCCTCCCTCGAGCTGGAGGTGTTCTTCAACGGCAAGTGGATGGAATTGGGCGGAGCGGGCATATTCAGGCCCGAGGTCGTCGCTCCCTTCGGAGTCAAGTACCCTGTCCTCGCATGGGGCTTCGGATTCGAGAGGCTCGCCATGCTGAAGTGGAACATCAAGGACATCAGGGACCTGTACATCTCAGACATGGACACCCTGAAGACAAACCAGGTCCTCTGAAGCGAGGATCCTGGCCCTTCTCATCAGGAGCCTGCCCGCGCGGTCGTCCATGACCGCGCAGGCGGCCGACTCCATGAGCTTCGCGGCCGCTTCCCGGTTGCCCATGGCAAGGTAGCAGTCCGCCTCCCAGATCAGTTCTTCATCGAGCCTGAACAGGCATCCGCTGTCCATCATGCATCTGCGGGCCTTGCGCAGGAACACCACCGCTTCCGAGTGCCTGCTGTTCGATGCCATGCACTTCCCCAGGGCCATGGCCATCCCGGCGGACCCGTCGTACTCGTCCAGGGCCTTGTCCAGCGCTTGACTCTTGTCGCCTTCCGCCAGGAGCAGCTCGCATTCCAGCCATGCCCTCTTTTCGGCCTCCGCGCGCCTGATGGACCTCTTCGCCACGTCCAGAAGGCCGGACCTGATGGCGCACAGCGACGCGATCCAGGCCAGGGGGTTGTCATCGGTGTCCATGTCAAGCTCGTCCAGGATCCTGGCGGCCTCCCTCGTGGACTTGTCCATTATGGTGTATGGGTCGCATAGCGCCAGCTTGGTCGCTTCCTTCCTCCTGTTCCCGTTGTAGAGATGGGTCAGCCTCTCGACCGTGCTCCCGTCCGCCAGGACGCACAGGTCGGCGGCCAGGGCGTGCCATCTCACCATATCCACCTTCGATGCCCTTTCCAGGTAGACGCGGCGGACCTTCGGATGGATGCACACGAACCCCCTCACATCGACCGGCAGGAGCGGGTGCTTGCGGCCCATGGGGAGCTGGCTGCAGGGCATGGGGGCCTTCAGGAGCATCAGCGCCCCCAGCAGGTCCCTGTCCTCCTGGGGGAGGGCGTCGAAGGCTTCGGGCCTGCAGTGGTTGATGTTCGTGGGCATCAGCAGGTCCGGGGCGTCCCTCTCGGACACGCCCTCCCTCTCCAGGATCTCCATGCACATCCTCTCTCCCATGGGCGTGAGGCTGTAGACCTTCCTGTTGTTAGATCCGGACGGCGCGAACCTGACGAAGGCCCTGCTCCCCTGGACCACGCCGTCGCGCTCCAGCTTCCCCAGTAGCACAGACACATGGGCCCGGGAGATGCCGAGGGCCTCTCCCATGCCGTTCTGCGTCATCTCGTAGGGGACCGCGAACCTGGAGTCCAGGTTCACGTCCTTGTACTTGTTCAGGAACACGATGATCATATCGGATTGCGTCATGTTGCTCATGGAACGTTCTCGGCTTCGGAGATTATAACGGAAGCGTGACATTCTAGAACTATAAAACTTAGAATCAGGGCTGTTCCCGGGGACGGTCTCGAAAAACGATATCAAACATGTCCGCAATCGCCGACGCATGTCACGGCTTCTCGTCTGCAGCGAATGCGACCTCCCCTCGTACAACATGAGGGCCTCCCTCAAGGCCATGGGAGGGTGGGAGGAGCTGGGATCCGCAGGAGAGGCGTCGTTCTGCGCCAAGGACGATGTGTACATGATGTCGATCCCCGACATGCACATCCGCCATGACGATCTGGACAAGGAGGCGGAGGCCTTCGGAATCCATGTGGATGAAGTGGTGGTGATGTCCAAGCATTCCGCCAAGAGCGGGAAGCCCGCCCTGACGGCTCATCCGATAGGCAACTACAAGGCGGCGGACTTCGGGGGAAGGGAGAAGACGCTCGTGAGATCGAATCCGGCGCTGATGAGCGACGCACTCAGGCTGATCGTCCAATACTGCGACGTGCCGGACACGCAGACCTGCTTCGAAGTGACGCATCACGGCCCGTGGCTGGAGAAGCCCACGTTCTACATCGAGATCGGGAGCGAGGAGACGCACTGGGGAGACAAGCACTCGGCGGACATCCTGGCCAAGGTCATCACGGACATGTCCCCGAAGGACTATCCTGTCGTCGTGGGCATCGGGGGAGGCCATTACGCGCCCAGGTTCACCGAGCTGGTCGTAGGATCGAAGGTGAACATGGGGCACATGATCCCCAACTACCAGCTGGAAGGCTCCGACGACGAGGACATCGCCCGGATGATAAAGGATGCTTGCACCGCGACCGGAACGGACCAGGTGTATATCCATCGCAAGTCCATGAAGGGCGCCGAAGAGCGCAGGATAAAGGAGATCGCCGTCTCGCAGGGGATGGAGGCCACATCTTCGAAGGACTTCGAGAAGCTGGAGCCTTGATTCCGGTGCAAGTTCCGGAAATCGGCATCGCAACCCGTCATCGCGCATCCAGGCGATGACGTTGACGCATTCGACACCGTCATCCAGGCTCCGCGGCAGAGGGTCTGCTGTTATCACGGTCTTCTTGTAATGGTTCCTGACGGACATTAGGGGCCTGACCTCCATTTCCATCGTCTCCTGCGATGCCAGGGTCCAGCATACTTGGAAGTACTCCGTCTCCCCGCCTCTCGTGGCTATGAAGTCTATCTCCTTGCCGTCTATGTCCCCGACATAGATGTTGTATCCTCTGCGGCGGAGCTCGAAGTACACTGCGGTCTCCAGCAATTGCCCCATGTCTGATGCCCTGTAGTTCAGTGCGGCGTGCCTCAGGCCGTTGTCTACCACGTAGTATTTCACCGGAGTGCTCATCAGGTCCTTCCCACGTATGCTGTATGTCTCGACACGGTAGACGAGGAACGCGTCTTCCAGCAGCCGGAGGTAGGATTCGATGGTGTCGTTGGACAGCTTCGTCTTGGTCGCAATGCGGTTGACGGAGAGCTTCTTTCCTGTGCTCTCGAGGATGAAGGCGAGGATCCTCTTCAGCCTGAACGACGAGACAGTCTTGTCGGAGCGGTCCATAACGTCCTTCAGGACCACGGTGCTGTAGATCCCGTCCATTGTGGATTGGTAATCGTCGTCGGAAGCGTCAGGATCGGCCACTGGGAGCGAGCCGCGAAGCAGGAATGATTGGAATCTCGACTGCACATCATCGGAGTCGTACCGGAGAAGGTACTCGTTGAACGAGAACGGGGTCACATGGATCTCCTTCGTCTTGCCGCTCAGGTATGTGGAGAGCTCGTTGGACAAGAGGAACGCGTTGGAGCCTGTGATGAACACGTTGCAGAGCGGACGGTCGATCATCAGGGAATTGATGAACCTGTGCCATTCCTCGATCTCGTTGACCTCGTCCAGGAACAGGAAGCTGGTGTAATCCTCAGGTATCTGGGGGTACACCAGTCCGATCATGCCCTCTTTGGTGAGGTAAGGGTCCATGGAGGCCGACTGCATCTCGAAAAGGAGCGTGACGGAATCCGTGTTCTCCGCGACGAAGTCCCTGAACTGCTTGAGGAGCGTGGTCTTCCCGGCCTTCCTGACGCCGGTGATGACCTTGACCGAGCCGAAGCTGGTCATGTTCTCCTCCAGCCTCTTCATGTACCTCTGACGGAAGATGATCTTGTTGGCCACGTTACAGGGATAGGTCTGTTTCTTTTAATAGTTTCCATTTTTTCCCAAACTTTAGCCTAAAAATCCAAAAGTTTAGGATTTTTCCTAAACTTATGACATGGAGCAAGACGGGGCCCGGACGATATGAGAGATGGAAAAAGGGCGCCCGTTAAGGCGATGGAGCAGCTCCGGGCCCGGTCACGGGCCCAGGCTGGCTCAGTGGGAATCGACGAAGGTCCCGTTGAACTTCTTTCCGAGGATGGCGTTCCTCAGCTCTTCCAGGTTCCTTCCGTCCACGATCATGATGTCGATCTTCTTCTCGGCGGCGATCTTCACTCCGAGGGGGTCGAAGACGCTGGACTTGGAGGCTCCGTGCTCCTTGTAGACGATCTCTCCGAGCCTCTCGATGGTCATCTCGGGGATCCTCACGGCATTGGGGTCCTTCCTGGGGTCGTCGGTGTACACCGCGTCCACAGAGGTGGCGTTCACGACCCTCACGGCATCCATCTCGGAGCCGACCATCATGGCGACGGCGTCGGTGGTGTGCCCCGGCTCGGTCCCGCCCATGACGGCGACCTTCCCGGGCTCCGCCATGGCGGCAGTCTCCGCCGCGGTCTCCGGCACTTTCAAAGGCATGTTCCCGAGAGCCAGTCCCAGGAGCTGGGCGTTGAGCCTGGTGGCACCGATCCCGAGGATGTCGAGCTGGTAGGTGTCCCCTCCCAGCTCACCTCCGGTCTCGGCGTAGTAGCGGGCCGTCTTCCCGCCTCCGCATACGACCGCCAGGCGGACCTCCTTGGACACCTCTTTGAGCATCTCGGCCAGTCTGGCTATGTATTCTGAGTCATTGCTTCCGGGGACCAGGATGGACCCTCCGATGGAGACGACAACGCTTTCCGTGGAATCACGCACCAATATGTTTAATAAACAAGCCAATTTACATAAAATCATTGGTGAAGTCTTATGGGAGAAACCAATTCAGAGGACAAAGCCAGATACGATTTCAAGAAGGACATGCAGGAGATCACCAACTACAGGGGCAGAGGCACCGAGCTCATCTCGGTGTACGTTCCCGCCAACAAGCAGATCTCCGATGTCATGGCGTATCTGAGGAACGAGCAGTCTCAGGCATCCAACATCAAGTCCAAGACCACGATGAAGAATGTCACGAGCGCCATCGATTCCATCGCGGCTCGACTAAAAACATACAAGTGCCCTCCGGAGAACGGAGTGGTGATCTTCTGCGGAGAGGTTCCCCGCGCGGGCGACCAGACCAAGATGGTCCAGTACGTCATCAACCCGCCGGAGCCCATCGGAGCGTTCCTCTACAGGTGCGACTCGACGTTCTTCACCGACCCTCTGCAGTCGATGCTCTTGGACAAGAAGTGCTACGGGCTCATCACCATCGACAGGTCCGAGGCCACTCTGGGGCTGCTCAGCGGGAGCAGGATCCAGGTGCTGAAGCACTTCGACTCGCTGGTCCCCAGCAAGCACCACCAGGGAGGTCAGTCCTCCGTCCGTTTCGAGAGGCTCATCGAGATCGCGGCCCACGAGTTCTTCAAGAAGGTCGCGGACAACGCCACCGAGGTGTTCCTCGACAGGCCCGAGCTCCTGGGGATACTCGTCGGAGGCCCCGGCGCCACCAAGGACTTCTTCGTCAAGGAGGAGTACCTGCACCACGAGCTCAGGAAGAAGGTGTGCTCGCCCCTGGTCGACACGGGATACACGGACGAGTCCGGCCTGAGGGAGCTGGTCGAGAACGCCAAGAACATCATCACCGACATGCAGCTCACGAAGGAGAAGGAGTACATGCAGCGCCTCTTCACCGAGATCAGGAAGGCCGACGGAGGCCTGTCCTGCTACGGAGAGGAGGAGGTCCGCCAGGCCACCGACATGGGCGCCGTGGACACCCTGCTGATATCCGAGGCCCTCAGCAAGAAGAGGGTCACCGTCCAGTGCGCCTCCGGCCATGTCCATGAGATGACCGTGAAGGACGAGGACGAGCGCATCCCCTGCCCCGACTGCGGCGGCAACACCACCGTGACCAAGTGCGAGGACCTCATCGATGATTTCTTCCTCAGAGCGGATGCGTTCAACACCCGCGTGCAGATCATATCCCCCGACTCGGAAGAAGGGGACATGCTCCTGAAGGCGTTCGGCGGAGTCGCCGCCCTTCTCAGATACAAGGTGAACTGACATGTCCATAATGGCAGAATTCGAGGAGCAGGTACGCTCCAAGGTGTCCGATGCCCTGAAAGGCATGGGCGCGGACATAGATTTCGCGATCGAGCTCCCTTCGGTGGACACGGCCGACCTGGCCGTGCCCTGCTTCACGATGTCCAAGGCCCTCAGGAAGGCGCCTCAGGCCATCGCCGACGAGCTGGCTTCTATTATCCAAGCAGACGGCCTGGTGGCTTCGGTGTCATCATGCAACGGGTATCTCAACTTCTGCATGGACGGTGCCGCCCTCGTCAAGGGCGTGCTCGACGACATCATCGCTTCCAACGGGAGCTTCGTAGCGGAGCCCACCGGCAAGAGGGTCAACGTGGAGCACACGTCCACCAACCCCACCGGCCCCATACACGTGGGGAGGGCCAGGAACCCCATCATCGGGGACACTCTGGCCAGGTGCCTCAAGAGGTGTGGCCATGACGTCACCACCGAGTACTACGTCAACGACGTGGGCAAGCAGGTGGTCATCCTCACCTGGGGAGTGAACAACGTCACCGACGAGGAGGCCGAGGCGGAAGCGGAAGAGCACGCCAAGAGCGCGGGCCACGAGAAGGAGAGGGACAAGCCCGACCACAGGCTGGTGGCCAAGTACAGGATCGCCAACCGCAGGATGGAGTCCGAGCCCGAGGTGCAGGAGCAGATCTCCGACATGCTCAGGAGGTTCGAGGCAGGCGACCACGAAGTCATCGACACCGTCCGCAGGACCGCCGAGCTCATGCTCGGAGGCCTGAGGGAGACCCTGGCCAGCATCAACGTGGTCCTGGACAGGTACACCTGGGAGTCCGG
>CAVHQB010000003.1:0-36125 GCA_963637895.1 Lachnospiraceae bacterium | reverse complement strand
AATCTTGGCGACCGCATAGAGATCAAAGGATGGGTTTCTGAGGAGGAGAAGGCTCGTCTGATGAGTACCTGCAGATTCTTCGTCATGCCCTCTCTCTACGAATCCTATGGTCTCGCCGCTTTGGAGGCTCTTTCCTATGGAAAGCCCATAGTTTGTACCGATGTGGACGGCCTTCCAGGAAACGTCAAAGATGCTGGCTACTACGTCAAACCGAAAGATTCTGTGGGCCTCGCGAAAGCAATCAATCGCTTGAACAGCGATGAGGATCTCAGGCAGGATCTGTCCAAAAAGGCTATCAAAGTCTCACGTGAGGTCACTTGGGACACTCAGATCCTCAAGGTCGAGAAGCTGTTCAAAGACGTAGTCAACGGAGATCTGTAAATGAATGTCGGGCAGTTCCTTTTTGACTTCTTCGGTGCCGATGGTGGATGGGGTGTGGTGCTGTGCATATTTCTCATCTTCCTTATCGACGCTTTTCTTTTTCCGACGTTGCCTGAGTTGTTCTTCATTCTGGGGTTTTCGTACAATCCTACCATTGAATTTGGCGTTCAGCTCCTGGCTGCGGCAGTCGTCGCTGAGTGGATCGGAATCTTCTCGCTCTATTATGTGGTAAAGCATATCCGTGTTCCTGCCAAGGTTTCACGGGTCGTGGACAAGTATGTTAACTTCTTGGTATTGAAAGATGAGAAGTTGCTGTTGCTCAATCGCATCGCGCCGATGATTCCTTTTGCGGGCGCATTTATCTGTATTGCTAATTGGGACATCAAAAAGTCATGGTTCTACATAACGCTCGGATGCATCCTGAAGTACGGTGTGATTATGCTTTTGAGCGATCAGCTCTACAAGTACTATGCAGAATCCGCCCAGACAATGACAATTATAATGCTCATCATCATCTTAGCCATAAGTTTCGCGTTGTCTTTCGTGATGAAGAAGCGCAACGGCCTGGACCGGAAGGATGAACCATCCGAATGAGCCATCACCGCAAATCGTTATTACTGACAGCGCCAATCGCGAGCCGATAAAATGAAGGCAGTCATCTTAGCCGGCGGCTTCGGGACCAGGATCTCGGAGGAGAGCCATCTCAGGCCCAAGCCCATGATCGAGATCGGAGACAAGCCGATCCTTTGGCACATCATGAAGATCTACGGCGCAAGCGGGATCACCGACTTCATCATATGTGCAGGCTATAAACAGCACTTCATCAAGGAATATTTCTCCAACTATGCGTTGTACAACAGCGACGTGACCTTCGATTTCCAGACAGGCCAGATGACCGTCCACTCCAACGAGTCCGAGCCCTGGAGGGTCACCGTCGCCGACACCGGCCTGAACACCATGACCGGCGGGCGCATCAAGCGCATCAAAGATTATCTGGGGGATGACGAGTCCTTCTGCCTCACATACGGCGACGGCGTCTCCGATGTCCCTGTCAAGGATGTCATAAAGTTCCACGAGGAGCGCGGCAAGAAGGCCACAATCCTCGCCGTCCGCCCCGCCGGGAGGTTCGGGATCATGGACATGTCCGGCGACGACGTCCTCTCCTTCAGGGAGAAGAGCGCCGACGACGTCGGCTGGATCAACGGCGGGTTCATGGTCCTGGACAAGAGCGTCATCGACTACATCGACGGCGACGACACGACATTCGAGCGCGAGCCCATCGAGAGGCTCGCCGCCGACGGCCAGCTCAACGCCTACAAGCACAACGGGTTCTGGCAGTGCATGGACACCCTCCGTGACAAGGAGGGCCTCCAGAAGCTCTGGGATTCCGGCAAGGCTCCTTGGAAAGTCTGGTGATTCCTTGAATAACGGGTTCTTCCAGGGCAAGAAGGTGCTCCTCACCGGGCACACGGGCTTCAAAGGCTCCTGGATGTGCGTCCTGCTGGACAGCCTGGGCGCCGAGGTCCACGGGTACTCCCTCGAGCCTCCGACCGATCCGAGCCTCTACTCCATAGCTGGCCTGGACTCCATGGTGGACTCCCGCATCGGCGACATCAGGGACCTCGGATCCCTGGAATCGTTCTATTCCGATGTGGGCCCCGACATCGTCATCCACATGGCCGCCCAGCCCATCGTCCGCGAGAGCTACAGGGACCCCCGTCTCACATACGAGACCAACGTCATGGGGACCGTGAACATCCTGGAGTGCCTCAGGCTCCACCCCGGCGCCAAGTCGTTCCTCAACGTCACCACGGACAAGGTCTACGACAACATCGAGACCGACAAGCACTACGTCGAGACCGATCCCCTGGACGGCTACGACCCTTACTCCAATTCCAAGAGCTGCTCCGAGCTGGTCACCCACAGCTACAGGCGCAGCTTCCTCTCCGACGTGTGCCCCGTGTCCACCGCAAGGGCGGGCAACGTCATCGGCGGAGGCGACTTCGCCAAGGACAGGATCGTCCCCGACTGCGTCGCGGCGGCCATGGCCGGCAGGCCCATCGAGCTCCGCAACCCCAATTCGGTGAGGCCCTATCAGCACGTCCTGGAGCCCCTTCACGCCTATCTCAGGATAATCGAGGCCCAGGCCTCCGACAGGAGCCTTGCGGGAGCATACAACGTCGGCCCCAGGAAGGAGGACTGCGTCACCACCGGCCAGCTGGCGGACCTGTTCTGCGGCTGCTGGGGCGAGGGCGCTTCATGGACCACGCACGCGGACAACGGCCCCCACGAGGCCAACTTCCTCAAGCTGGACAGCACGCTCATCATGGAGAAGCTGGGATTCAGGCCCAGGTGGCACATAAGCGATGCGATCTCCAAGACAGTGGAGTGGACGAAGGCATGGATCGACGGGGACGATGCCCTCGAGGCCATGCGCTCGCAGATCAGAGAATACGAGGCGATAGAATGAAGGCGATCGTCACAGGAGCCAACGGGTTCGTGGGCTCCGCAGTGGTCAAAGAGCTCATCGACAACGGATACGACGTCACTGCAGTGGTCCACGGCGACCATTGGAGGCTCGACGGTCTGGACGTGGACATCATCGCATGCCCCAGGGACAGGATCTCCGAGCTGGAATCCAAGATTCACGACGCGGACGTCTTCTACGACCTGGCATGGGACGGCTCCGCCGGCCCCAAGAGGGCCGATGTCCGCCTCCAGCTCGACAACGTCGCCTGGACCGTCGATGCGATGAAGGCTGCCAAGGCCCTCGGATGCTCCAGGTTCCTGCACGCAGGCTCCATCATGGAGCACGAGGTCATGGCCGCCGCCTATTCCGACGGCATGCGCCCCGGCCAGGGTAACATCTACGGCTGCGGGAAGGCCACGGCGCACATCATGTGCCGCTCGGTTGCTGCGCAGATCGGCATCGACCTCGTCTGGCCGATGATCACCAACGCCTACGGTCCGGGAGAGCTCAGCCCCAGGCTGGTCAACTCCACCCTCCGCAAGTGCATCGACGGGGTCTCCCCGGAATTCACGGCCGCCACACAGAGCTACGATTTCGTCTACATCGACGACGTGGCCCGCGCGTTCAGGCTCATAGGGGAGAACGGGATTCCCTTCACAGACTACCTCATAGGGAGCTCCGGGGCCAAGCCCCTCAGGGAGTTCCTCCTGGAGATGCGCGACGCGGTCGCGCCCGGCCTGGACTTCCGCTTCGGCAGCATCCCGTTCACCGGCGTGGACCTTCCGATAAGCGCCTTCGACTGCTCCAAGACGGAGCGCGACACGGGATTCAGAGCGCAGGTGGGCTTCGCGGAAGGGTGCAGGCGCACGATGGAATGGCTCAAGACAAGGAGCGAATGACAATGGTTCAGAAGTTCGAGTTCAAGGAGACGGAGATAGAGGGCCTCATCGAGGTGACGCCCTTCGATGCGGAGGACATCAGGGGATGCTTCACGAAAGACTATTCCAAAGAGGTCTTCGAGGCGAACGGCATCCATCACGACCTGGCGGAGGTGTTCTACACCACCAGCCATCGCGGTGTCGTCCGCGCATTGCATTTCCAGCGCGAGAAGCAGCAGCCCAAGCTGGTCAGATGCATCCACGGCCACGTGTGGGACGTGGTGGTCGACCTGAGGAAGGACAGCCCCACCTTCAGGAAGTGGCTCGCCTTCGACCTGATCGGCGAGAAGCACAACGAGATCCTGGTCCCGGCCGGATGCGCCCACGGCTATCTGGTGCTGGAAGAGTCCATCGTCTCGTACAAGTGCGCCGAGAAGTTCTACGGCGAGTTCGACGACGGCATAATCTGGAACGACTCCGACCTGGCGGTGGCCTGGCCCCTGGACCTGGTCGGCGGAGAGGACAATGTGATCCTCTCTGACAAGGACCTGAGCCTGCAGACATTCGCGCAGTTCATGGACCGTTACGGCGGGTTCTGATGCAGCACATCGTAGTGGGATGCGGCCTGTCCGGGGCAGTCGTGGCTAGGCATCTGGCCGAGTCCGGGCACGAGGTGGAGATCTGGGAGAGGCGCGGCCATATCGGCGGCAACATGTTCGACCACCGGGAGGAGCACGGCTTCCTGGTGCAGGACTACGGGCCCCACACGTTCCATACCAACGATCCCGGTCTGATGGCCTACATGGAGCGGTTCCAGGACTGGGACCCTTACATCCTCAGGTGCGGCGCGGTCTGGAACGGCCGCTTCACCCCCACTCCGTTCAACTTCACGACCATAGACACCTTCTACTCTCTGCCGGACGGCGTGGCCCTGAAGGACAGGATCCCCGAGGTCTACCCGGACCGCGAGACCGTCACCGTGGTGGAGGCCCTGGAATCCGATGATTATCTGATCCGCAGGTACGCCGAGTACCTGTTCGAGAAGGACTACCGTCCGTACACGTCCAAGCAGTGGGGGATACCCCCGGACGAGATCGACCCCAGCGTCCTGAAGCGCGTGCCGCTGAGGATGTCCTACCGCGACCAGTACTTCGACGACGAGTTCCAGGTTATGCCCCGCGTGTCGTTCACGGACTTCTTCGAGAGGTTGCTGGACCATCCGAACATCGAGGTCAGGCTGGGCGTCGACGCCCTGGACAGGATGCGCATAGAAGGGGACAGAATCGTGGTCGACGGAGCCGACGATCCCTTCGTGGTCTACACCGGCGCTCTGGACGAGCTCTTCGGGTACAGGTTCGGGAGGCTCCCCTACCGTTCCCTCGTGTTCACGCCGTTCTACTCCCAGATGGACTCCTTCCAGCCCGCCGCCGTGGTGGCGACGCCGGAGGACAAGGAGATCGTCCGCATCACAGAGTACAAGAAGCTCCCGGTCCAGGACCTTCCAGGATCGGTATGCGTGGAGGAGAGGTCGTTCGCCTACGATCCCGATGCGGGGCTGGAGCCCTACTATCCGGTGCTGACAGAGGACAGCAAGGCCCTTTATGAGAAATATCATGAGTGCGCCTCGGCGGTGTCCAACCTGAGGTTCTGCGGACGCCTGGCGGACTTCCGCTACTACAACATGGACCAGGCCCTGGCCAGGGCGCTGGACCTGGCGAAGACCCTGTGAGGTCAGCGCTTCTTCGCTGCCAGGCGCGCCTTCTTCGACTCGATGACCTCTCTGTAGAGGTTCTCGAGCTTGATGGCGCTGCTCTCTTCGGAGTACGACAGGGCCCTCTCCATGGCCTTCTCGCGGATATCGCCGTGGCAGGTGCCCAGCGCCTCGATGACGCGCTCGGCCATGTCCTGGATGTCGCCGTCGAAGAGGTAGCCGTTCTCGTTGTCGATGATGATCTCCTTGAACGCCCTCACCCTGGGCACGACGATCGGGACCTTGCATGCCATGGCCTCCATCAGGCTCAGGCCCTGGGTCTCGAACCTTGATGCGGAGACGCATACCTCCACCATGGTGTAGTACTTCGGAAGGTCCTCCCTCTTGACCATGCCGATGAGATGGACCCTGTCCTCCTGGTGCTCCTCGGCTATGACTTCTTTGATGTAGTCCTGGGCCGGGCCGTCCCCGTCGATGATGAGGTGGACGTCTTCGGGCAGGTACTTCAGCGCCTGGACGACCTGCTCCACATGCTTCTCGTAGGACAGCCTCCCCACGCACATGATGACCCTCTTGCCCACGAGGCCCATGGACTCCCTCAGGCCCTCGGGCTCCTCCACAGGGTGGAATATGTCCGTGTCCACGCCGGCGGTGATGACCCTGGACGCCCTGGGCTCCACTCCGTTCTTCTCCAGTTCCTCGAGGATCGGGGCGGTGAACGACACAACGGCGTCGGAGTGGTTCAGCAACGCTCTCAGGTACACCCACGAGAGCTTCTCCATGATGTTTATGGGGAGCTTCACCGGCAGGTAGTACTTCATCGCGTCCGTGACCATGGTCCCCATGGTGACCACGTAAGGGATCCTCATCCCGTGCGCGCCGATGAACCCCTTCAGGGCCATGAGCGTCAGCCCGTTGGAGTGGATGACATCGGGGTTGATGCTCTTCAGCACCTTCCTCGCGTGCGAGTGGTAGATAGGCAGGTAATAGCCGTCGTAAGCCGAGAACTTGGCCGACTTGAAGTAGTAGACGCCTTCGATCCTGTCCTTCTCCCCCGGATCGGGAGCGATTATGAACACCTGGTGCCCCAGCCTCTCCAGGGCCTTCTTCTCCGAGTCCACCACGAAGACCATGCCGTCCACCGTGGGGTGGTAGCTGTCCGTCATCAGGACTATGCGGAGGGGCCTGTCGGTTTTCTGGACCGGTTCGGCCGCTGTTCTGGTGCTCTCGCTCATGAGTGTCACTTTTACGACGCGTATATTATAATTATTGTTTGCGATTTCGGGCGCAGGTGTAACAGTGCACGTCATATCGCTCATCGTCAAGAACGAGTTCGGGGTCATGCAGAGGGTCATGGGAGAGTTCACACGCAACAAGATCAACGTCGAGACCATCGTCGTCGGCAAGTGCGAGCTCCAGGGGAAGAGCCGCATGGTCCTGTCCGTGATAAGCCATGATGCTGCCAAGACCGCCATCGCCAGGCTGGAGAAGCTCCAGGACGTCTACGAGGCCGAGCTGGTCCCCGAGTCGGGCCAGTCCGCGTATGCGCTGCTGTCCACGTCCAACGGGAACGTCGGCGTGGTCGGAGGGTCCGACCAGGTCGAGGAGCTCATCGAGAGGAGCCACCCGGAGCGCTACGTCAAGGCTTTGAACGCTCTCTGAGGCTTTCCGGGCGTATGCACGGATTGTCGGAAATTGCATGTGCCAGCATACGCGATGCACACAATTGCGGAAAACAGTATTATATGAGTACTGCCTAAATCTGCACGATAATCCTTAGACCGACACGTTTGAACGGTTTTGGAAGAGGCCGATAGGATGGATGGGATACATTACAGGGCCAGGGCTCCGCTGAGGGTGGGGCTGGCAGGCGGGGGCACGGACGTCGAGCCCTATGCTTCCGAGAAGGGAGGCGCCGTCTTCAACACGACGATCAACCACTACGCCTACTGCACGGTGACCCCCACCGGGGACCACTCCATGTCCGTGCATTCCACGGACTACGGGAAGTACAACGCGTCCCTGAACGACGGCCCCCTCCCGCTGGACGGGAACATGGACCTCATCAAAGCGGTCACCAACCACTTCGGCATCACCGACGGGTTCAGGATGTTCCTGCAGTCGGAGGCTCCGCCCGGATCCGGGCTCGGAGGGTCGTCCACTGTGATCGTGTCGATCATCGCGGCCATCTGCGAATGGAAGAACATAAGGCTCACCAGCATGGAGATGGCCCGCCTCGCGTACAAGCTCGAGAGGGAGGTCATCGGCCTCAAAGGCGGGAAGCAGGACCAGTACGCCGCCGTTTTCGGCGGGTTCAACCTCATGACCTTCGGGCCCAACGGGTCCGTGGGCGTGAACCGCGTCAGGGTCCCCTACGACACCGTCAACGAGCTCCAGTACTCCTCGCTCCTGTGCTACACCGGCACTCCCCGCGAGTCCGCCACCATCATCGCCAGCCAGGTCGACAAGTTCGAGAAGGGCCAGAACGGCGATGCCCTGGACCAGTCCAAGAGGATCGCCAAGGAGATGGTCTGCGCTCTCGAGAAGGGCGACATCGTGTCCGCCGGAGAGCTCCTGGACGAGTCGTGGGCCTACAAGAAGCAGTTCTCCAGCAAGATCACCAACCCCATGATAGACGCCTACTACGACAAAGCGAAGTCGGAAGGGGCCATAGGCGGGAAGGTGTCCGGTGCCGGCGGTGGCGGTTTCATGTACTTCATATGCAGATACGACCGCAAGTACAGCGTGGCGAAGGCCCTCCAGTCGATGGGCGCCACTGTTGCAGATTACATGTTCGAGCCGGAAGGCGTAATATCATGGAGGTATCCGAATGAATGAGACGATCGAAGCCGAATTGAAGAGGAGCGCAGAGACGATTTCCAAGATAGACCCAGCCCAGATACGCAGGGCTGCGGACATCCTCATCGAATGCTTCCGCAACGGCGGCCAGGCGATCTTCATGGGGAACGGCGGCTCCTCCGCCGACGCCCAGCACATCGCAGCCGAGTTCTCCGGAAGGTACATGCTGGAGCGCCCCGCTCTGGCAGGGGTGTGCCTGTCCAACATCGCGCCCGTCACGGCCATCGGGAACGATTATTCTTACGATCTCGTCTTCAAGAGGCAGATCGAGGCCATATGCAGGAAAGGGGACGTCGTCATCGGCATGTCCACCTCCGGCAACTCCAAGAACGTGGTCCTCGCCATGGAGGCCGCCAAGGAGCGCGGCGCTGTCACCATGTCCTTCACGGGAGACGGCGGGAAGCTCAGGGAGATCGTCGACTGCGCCGTCGTCATCCCCTCGAAGGAGACCCCCCGCATCCAGGAGGGCTACCTCTGCGCATGCCACACCATGTGCGGCATCGTCGAGAGGGAGATGTTCGGCCAGCGAGCTGTGTTCATCGACAGGGACGACACCATCGCGAAGGACGTCCCGTACTGCAGCGACCCGGACCTCTTCAACCTGTTCGATGACGTCCCTCAGGCGGTCAAGAGGCTCAACGACGCCGGCTATCTGGTGATAGTGATAACCAACCAGTCCGGCATAGGCCGCGGCTACTTCGACGAGGAGACCCTCGGGCGCATCCACGACAAGCTGAAGGCGAAGGTCGCGGAGGCCGGCGGCCGTATAGACGACATATTCTACTGCCCCCACACGCCCGATGACCGTTGCTCCTGCAGGAAGCCGGAGATCGGGATGGGCATGGCAGCCATGATGAAGCACGGCATCGACCCGTCCAGGTCCTACATGATCGGAGACCACGACAAGGACATGGAGTTCGGCAGGCGCATGGGATGCAAGGGCATCAAGGTGTCTCCCGGCTTCTCGTTCTCCGATGCGGTGGACGCGATCTTAGACGGAAGTTCTGAAAACGTGTAAATATGGAAACACTCGTGCACTTTCCGTGAGCGGAGACCTTGTCTCCCTACTGACATTCCAAAGGTGTTTCACATGGACAAGACGGAAAAGATCTGGCTTAACGGAAAGCTCGTCAACTGGGCCGACGCGAAGGTCCACGTCCTCGCGCACGCGTTGAACTACGGGACCGGGGTCTTCGAGGGCATCAGGGTCTACCACACCCCCAAGGGGATGGCCATCTTCAGGCTCAAGGACCACGTCCAGAGGCTCATGGACGGCTGCAGGATCATGGGCATCGACCTCGAGTTCGACGGGAAGACCTACACCAAGGAAGACCTCTGCAACGCCATCAAGGACGCCGTCCGCGCCAACGGAGATGCCGTCGACTACGTCAAGCCCTGCGTCTTCCTGAGCGGAGAGGAGGTCGGGCTCAACCCCGACGGAGTCCCCGCATCCTTCGTCATCACCTGCATCCACATGGGAGCGTACCTGGGAGACGCCAACTCCGGAGCCAAGCTCATCACGTCCTCCTGGCAGAGGCCCGACAACCTGTGCGGCCCCGCCGGAGCCAAGGTCAACGGCTCCTACGTCGCGTCCACCCTCGCCAAGAGGGAGGCCCACCGCCAGGGCGCCGACGAGGCCGTCATGCTGAACTCCGTCGGACATGTCGCGGAATGCACCGGAGAGAACATCTTCATGCACTTCCACGGGAAGATCCTCACTCCCTCGCTCGCAGAGTGCATCCTCGGAGGCATCACCAGGGACTCGATCATCAAGGTCGCCAGGGACCTGGGCTACGAGGTCGTCGAGGAGCCTGTCTCCAGGTTCATGCTCATGTCCTCGGACGAGGTCTGGATGACCGGCACCGCAGCGGAGATCGCGCCCATCACATGCTACGACGGGCAGGTCATCGGCGACGGGAAGCCCGGGAAGATCGCCGAGGAGATCCACGCCAAGTTCCACGACATCGCCACCGGCAAGGCCCCCGAGTACGAGGCCTGGCTGGACTACGTCAACTGAAACTTTTCAGGCCCTTCGGGGCCTTTTTCACTCTTTTCTGCCTGTCGATCCCGGAGTGTAACAACTGGGCAAAGCTTTAACTACCCACCCCGTCGTCGTCTGATCGGAGGCGCAGTTGCATGGCATACAAGTCATTCTTCGAGGATCTGAACCTCAGCACGCCGGAGGCCATCGCCAATCTGGAGGAGCTGATCGATAGTGGGGTCACATGGAAGTCCAACGGGTCTATCATAAAATATGTGGACGTAGAGAGCGAGTTCTTCCGCAATCTGGTGGCGAAGTGCCTGCTGGAGCGTGATCTCCATGAGGATAGAGACTGACTGCGTGGTTGCGCCCCTAGGCCAGATCCTCACAGTCTATGGTCCAGAGATAACCCATGCGATCCTAAACAGGTTCGAATGCGTTCATGATTCGGACACCGAGGTCTTTCTCAAAGAGAAGGCAATAGACATGGAGCTCAGGGATGTATCCCGGACATACATAGCGATCTCGACAAAAGATATGCGCATCTACGGGTACATCACCGTGTCCGTAAAGTGCCTATAGGTGCCCGAGGACAACATCCTCAGCAACAAGATGCAGAAGAGCATGAACATCGATTCGAAGACGAACATAGCTCAGGCATATCTCATAGGGCAGTTGTCACGTTCTGTGGACGCGCCGAAAGGACTTGGGCAATACCTCTTTGAGATAGCATTCCAGAAGCTGAACGCGGCTCGCGACGTAGTCGGATGCAGGCTGGCGCGTGTGGATTGCATCGATGTGCTGGTTTCCTACTACGAAGCTCAGGGATTCAAGAGGATCACAAAGAACGCAGACGGGGACCTGAATCAACTGGTGGCGATCGTCAGTATCCGGCCCGACAGCTACACCGGCGGGGAGTCTCCCTTGGAAACGTGACCTTTCAGGATCCCGAACCCGTTCTCGAGGCACGATCCGAAGGATCTAATTCTGCACCGATGAGGCTCATTCCGTCGACTGCGAAGAGCCCTTCTTGAACACGACGTACTTGCTCAGGACCCAGTTCAGGACGATCTCCACCACGCTGGTGATGATCTTCGCCAGCATGCCGCTGGTCCCGAACAGTATCGAGAGGAATCCGAAGTCGATGTTCACGGCCCCGAGCCCCATCCAGTCGTTCAGGATCGGGAACAGGATGAACGCGACGATCCCAGTGAATATCCTCGAGCTGAAGAACGATCCCAGCTCCCACAGGATGACGCGGGCGTTGGTTGTCCTGCTCTCGAAGACGAGCCATTTGTTGACCACGAACGCGAACGTGACTCCGCACACCCATGACAGGATGTTGCTGATGTTGGGGTCTATGCCGAAGGCCCTGACGAAGAGCGCATAGGATGCCAGCGTGACCAGCGTCGTGAACGCTCCCCAGAACACGTAGAGGATGGCCTCGCGGTGGGCCTTCATGAAGTCCATGACTCCTTTCATCGCGCGGTCATCAGCTTCTATTACAAAAAATGCGCAGGCGCTCAGGCGGGGCGAGAGACGGTCTCGATGAGCTTCCGCTTGGTGAACATCACCGCTAGCACGGACAGCGTGCCGATGTACTGCATCACGCCTCCGACATAGTAGAGGATGTCCATCAGGCAGATCCCGCAGAACAGGTCGCTCTGGGTCCATCTTATCGCATCGGCCACCCATGATGCGCTGACGGCATCGGTGAACTGGGCAAGGGTCATCAGGTCAGCGGCGGTGGCCGCGAGGACGAACATCGTCGTTCCCACGCACAGGATGGCGAACGGGATCCTGTACCTCCTGTCGTCGAGCATGTGGATTATCAGCAGGGGCGTCAGGAGCAGGATGTACTGCGGAGTGGCGGGGTAAAGGAACAGCACCGCGAGGTTGATGAACGCCAGGGCCAGGAGGGCCCTGTCGCTGTCGCCGCCGTTGTACCTGCTCATCGCCCTGCCCAGGAAGACGGACACGACGACCAGGGCGGCATAGAACGCCAGGGTCCAGACCCTCTCCAGGGACGTCAGTCCCGATCCCAGGTCGGAGCTGGCCCTGGATGTCAGGAACGCGAAGCAGTCCGTGAACGTCCCGTCGAGGATCTGGGGCATGAACAGGACGATGAACGTCAGGATGGCGGCGACGCCTGCCTTCACGACGTTCTCCCATCCCTCCCTCCTGTCCGTGGACCTGTTGATCACATACCCGATCAGGATGAAGGAGAGGATCCCGGGGAAGAGCTTGAACGATGCCGCCATCCCCAGCATGATCCCCGCCAGCCAGTACTTCTCCTTTATGGCGAAGTAGATGCACAGGCAGGTCAGCAGGGCGGAGATCACATCGAACATGCCTCCGACGCAGGAGACCACGATTACGAACGGGCAGAGGAACCAGATGGCGAACCCGTCCTCGGCCTTCTTGGAGTCGGAGGTCCTGGTCTCGATCAGCGTGTAGATGGCGTATCCCGCGAGGATGTCCAGCACCGCGAGCATGCATTCGAATGCGATGACGAAGGCCTCGGAGGGCACGAACGCGGAGAAGTACCACTTGTAGTCCTCCACGAACAGGAACTCCGTGGACCTGGTGCCGAACATGTCCAGCCCGAAGAACTCCGCCACGCTGGAGAACACTCCCAGGACGTACCCCCACGGAGGGGCGTAGTTGTATCCCGACACGTCGTAGAGGCCGTTCCCGGCCTCGAAGTTGGAGATTATGAGCGCCCAGCTGTGGACGTCGTAGGTGTAGGTCATCAGCCCCGCGATGGCGAACCTGATCCCGAGGCCGATGGCGATCACGCACAGGACCCTCTTGGTGAGGAACCTCGATCCCAGTAGGCCTGTGCACGCATTCATTGTATCAGATCGACAGGTCGATGGCCCTGCAGTAGACAGGATAGTATCCGCCCAGGTAGATGAACGCGTAGGGGTTGGACCCCTCGACCCTGAGGGTCCCTCCCGTGCTCCCGCGGGTGACGGTGCCCGTGGACGAGTCCACGATGCGGGACTCGGGCCCCAGGCCGGAGCATATCACCTGCGCCATGTCGTAGCGCTGGTTGTTCGAATAGTCCCCTGCCATGATGCACATCATCCCCTCGCCGTAGGACACCAGCGAGATGCTGGCGAAGCCGTCCTTCTGGAACCCGATCTGCAGGGACTTCTGCGTCTCGGGGAGGAGGCTGCAGTCGACCGAGTACCTGACGTTGTTGTTCATGAGGGAGAGCGTCTTGGTGAAGCCGTTGGACGTAACCTCGTCGTATGCGACGTGGTCGTCTCCTCCGTGAAGGCAGCCGTCGGCCGAGAAGAACAGCTCCTGGTACCCGTCGACCTCCTTCAGCTCGGTCTGGGATGCGCTGTACTTCCCGATCATGTTCCCTGCCCAGTACAGGCTGCCTCCCGCGGACATCCATTGGAATATCAGGTCGGAGGAGTCTCCGGTGTAGACCGTGTCAGGGAACGCTCCGGATATGCATATCAGGCCCGTCTTGACATCTCCCGCGTCCGCCTCCGCCTTCAGCCTGTCTGCGAGCTCGTCGGCGTCCAGGACGGTGATGTCGCTGATGTTCCTGTACCTGAGCGTGGGGGCGAGCTGCTCCACATAGTACTGCTGGTCCAGCTCCCTGGCCCCGATGGCCACGTAGACCTCTTCGTAGCAGGATTTGTACGTCTTGTCGTAGTAGATGTACAGCTTCTTCACCACGTCGTGGGACCCGTTGTCCAGGGACACGGCGGTGTACGTCTTCGACCCGGAGGCCGAGACCGTGTAGCTCATCTTCCCGTCGCTGCCGATGGATGCGTCCGCTGAGTAGTCCGTGTAGTCCGATGTGTAGACTATGACCTCTCCGGCGAGCACGATGGCGATCACCGCGATGGCGACAACGATCATTGCCTTGTCAGTTCTCTTGTCCTTCATACTCACCACTCATCCAATCCAGCGCGGGCTTGATGCGTCCGCAGAAGCCTATGGCACGGTCCTTGAAGTAGATCAGCACAAGGAAGACCAGTCCTATGAGCTGTATGACGTTGCCGGTGGCGTTCAGGAGGGACACCAGCGTGATCTCGCCGTTGCCGACGGACTCCATCCATTGCATGGCGGAGACCACCCATTCCGGGGACACCAGGCCGGTGAACTCGGACAGGGACAGCAGCAGAGACATGTTGTTTATCGTTATCGCGGCGAAGAACGCCCCGAACGTTATCAGCGCCCAGCAGCGCAGGAGCCTCCGGCCCCCGTCCGCTATGTACAGGCAGAGCAGCGGCAGGAACACCATGAAGTACTGGGGCGTGAGGGCCGTCAGGGTGGCCAGGACCAGGGCGATCATGGTCAGCTCGAAGAACCTCCTGTCGATGTCCTCCCTGGTCTTGAACATCATCCATCCGCAGAGCAGCATGCCTGCGATCATGACGAACATCCCGAAGTAGCTCCAGAGCATCTTGGCGATATCCGTGTTGCGGTCCATGCGCCCGGTCACGAAGGACAGGGCGTCCTGCCACGACCCGTCCAGGATCTGCGGCATAACGAGCACCGCCGTCATGAGCGCCGCTCCGACAACCGCCAAGGAGATCTTCCTGAGAGCGAGCCCGTCGTCCCTGTGCTTCACGAACACGTATCCTATGAACACGATGATGCAGAACGCGGGGAAGAACTTCAGCAGGACAGATATGGCGAATATCATCCCTCCGAGGAAGGTGCGGTCCTTGTAGATCAGGTACACCGTGAGCAGGAGCAGGAAGGCCGATATGGAATCGAACTGGGCCTGGACCGAGGACATGTAGATCACGGGGAGGCTGAACAGCCACAGAGCGGAAGCGGTCAGGGCCTTTCCGCGGTCCGAGGTCCTCTCCTCGGTCAGCTTGTACAGCAGGGCCGCCACGGCGAAGTCCACGATGACCAGGAACGACTTGATGAAGATGTTGAACCCGATGGTCGTCGTGGTCGCGATATGGAACTTGCAGACCAGGTTCTCCACCGGGATGAGCTCGGTGAACCTGACGCCGAACACGTCCAGGCTCAGGAAGGCGTCCATGAAGGCGCTCATGGACCCGAGGATGTAGCCCCAGACGGGGGTGTAGTAGTAGCCGGCCGTGTCGTACAGGCCGTTCCCCGACTGGATGTTCTCGATGATGAGCCCCCAGTGGTAGATGTCGTAATCGTAGGTCAGGAGAGGCATGAGCACCAGCCTGACCAGGAGGGCCAGGGCGAGCATCGTGATGAACGGGTGGTTCCGGACAGCATTTGGAATGCCCGTGCCTGCCTCTCTGAAGTCCATGGGAATCCGATAGGCATGTCCTATTAAAAGGGTAGGCGAAAGAAGTTGGAGGCATTGCGCAGCAGTCTGGACGGATGAATGGTCCAGGCATGCGGATTCTTCGCCGTTGGTCTGGACGGGTCATAGAAACGGTTAACTATCTGGTATCCCAGATGAGGAGCATGGAGCGGAGCTGGACAGCGTTGGCTGCGGTGGCGGTGAGCATAATCGCCGTTGCCGTGGGCATCTTGCAGAAAGACGGGGTGATCGTGTCCCTGGCGCTGTTCTCCGCATTGTCATCGATGGCCCTCGTGCCGGCTCCGGACTGCGGGTTCGGGCCCAAGGCCCTGGCGGTCGCGGTCGTGGTCCTGCTGGTGGCGGTGGCCATGGACCTGTGGCTTTCCTACGACGGCATCGTCCTCCAGGAGAACGCCATGGACGTCTACAAATGGGCCTTCCTGGCCGCGGTCGTGCACATGATACCCATGCCCGCCCTGGCGCTGCAGCTGATGCAGGCCCTGGCGGTCCGCTACAAGGCTTCTTACAACTGGGCCATGGCATCCGCGCTGCTGCCGTTCTACGCCATCGGGCCGGTCGCTTTCGGGTTCATCCTGACGTACTACATCCAGGGAATCGACACCGTCTCGGCCTATGTGACCAACGCGTACATAGGGTGGGGCGTGGCGGTGCCTCTGATCGCGTCCATAGCGGTGGCGATCGCTCTGAGGTTCTGGATGCGCCGCAACGGCCTCGTCATCAACGAGAGGGGGATGGTGAGCCGCACATGAAGGAGCTCCAGACCCGCAACGAGAGGATGAAGGCCCTATGCATGCTGGTGCTCTGCCCTGCCGTGCTGGTGGTGCTGTTCGTGTCCGTGGAGCTCGGCATAGCCCCGGGGATCGCCGCAGGCCACCCTCCGGAGTACCTGAAGGGCACATGCATAGCCGTGGCGCTGGTGAGCATAATCCTGCCCATCCTCAGCCTGAAGGGCATAATCGTCCTTCCGAACTGGTTCCTGGCCATGGTCTACTTCGACCTGTACATGTACGCCATCACCCTGTGCTGCGGGATGTACTTCACGGTCAGCTGGTGGGGGGACCTGTCCCATGTGATCTCGGCCGTCGTGGTGGCGGAGATCATCCTCATGGCGCTGTGCGTCATGAGCACGTATTCCCCCTCGCATGTCACCCTCGGGAACAACGGGGGCTTCGCGATCACGCTGTTCGTCATATCCGTGAGCTTCGGCGGCTTATGGGAGCTCATCGAGTGCTCCACTGACCTCCTGGCGGGATCGAGCTACATGGTCTACGGCGCGGCGGGGTCCCTTGCCGATATGACCGCAGACGCCATCGGGGCGGCGATCGTGTCCGCCTATGCTTATTTCTCCCTGAAGACCAAGGCCCCTGCGGACATGATCCGCGACCTGAAGATCCGTCTCAGGAAGCCCGAGTCCCAGTGACCGGGGCCGGGTTCGCGACATCGATGTCCAGGGACGCGGAGTTCTCTGAGCCTGGGCGGATGAGGGCCTTGAGGCACATGCACATGATGGCCACGAGCGCCAGGTCGCGGAACAGGTTGAATATCAGGTAGAGGTCCGTGTCGTTGTCGTATGCGAGGAAGTACCTGCCGAAATCCACAGAGAGCAGGACGATCACGCAGGTGGCGACCTTCATGTCGGCATCCTTCGCCATCATGGGGATCAGGGCCAGCATGGGCATGATCCACACCATGTACTGAGTGGAGAACACCTTGTTGGTCATCATGAACATCAGGATGATGACGGTGGCCATCAGGACGAGCGAGCGGTCGTTCCATTCGGCGCCCAGCCTTCCGGAGTTCCTGATGACGAACCTTGCGGACACGACGAACATCGCCCCTATCGCGATCACCACCACCGCTGTCCAGTAGGGCATGACCGCGTCGCACAGCGGTCCGACCACGTCATGCGTGTCGTGTGCGGGCACTATGCTGGACGTCGTGAGGCCGAGCTCGGTGAGCACCCTGACGAACTCTGCGAACAGGCTCTCCACCTGGAACCCGCGGTCCGCATGGAACCCGATGAATCCGAGGCAGTCCGTGAACGGCACGCCCGCCAGCATGAGGGGGCCGACGGCCATGACGGACACAGCAGCGCATGCCACGACTCCAACGGCGATGTTCCGCTCCCTCCTCCCGTTCTTGTCCAGCATGTTCAGCATGAGGAAGAGCAGGATGATCAGCGCGGGATAGATCTTGGTCAATGTGGCGAAGGCGGCGAACCCGTATGCCAGGCCGAACCTCCTCTCCATGAAGAAGTAGAGCGCGATCAGCGTGGCGCATGCGGGGAAGATGTCGAACTTCCTGATAGGGAAGTACATCAGGAAGAACATCGTGAAGATGAACGTCACCGCGAGCTTGTTGGCGCCTATGCGCTCGCATATCAGGAGCGTGAAGTGCAGGGTCAAGGCTATGCAGACGACCACTTCCAGCCCGAACAGCAGCGCGTAGGTCTCGAGGTCCGATGTGAACAGCCCCGGGATGATGAAGAACACCAGCGAGAACGGCGGGAACTCGAAGACGAAGTCCCTGTAGGGCATCTGGCCCGATTTCATGGCCTCTGAGTGGGCGTAGAAGTTGAGGACGTCCAGCTCCGCCGTCCCGGACATGAACACGAGGACGAACAGCAGCACGGCGAACGATGCCAGGACCATCAGCAGATGGTCCCTCTCATCGGGAGCATAGACGATGCGCCGGATGCGTTCGGCGGCTGTTTCCGTGTTCATATCCGAAACCAAATCGTTCTTTTATAAAGCGATTATGGATGGATTGGTCACGGACAGTCAGTGCGTTGTTACAATCTATGACCATAATCCAGCGTCTTCCCGTGCGTGTTCGGCCGGAGCCGAAGCAAGCGCCGATATAGATAAAAAGGCACGACCCCACTCATGCCTGATGAACCTCTCCTGCGACAAGGCAATCCTGAGGTACGGAATCGTCCTTGCCCTCATCTTCCTGGTAGCTTGCATAGCATACCTTGCCGCAGTCGACATGTTGGGCATAGAGACCGAGGTCATGCGCGACCGCTATTGGAAGAACGCCTACCCGCTGCTCCACGGAGAGCTGCCCGTCATGGAGTATCCTCCGTTCGCGATGGTATTCTTCGTGATCCCGGGCCTGGTCGGTGACGGGCCCTGGCCCTACAACATCGCCTACGTCGCCGAGGTGTTCGCGTTCACGGTCATCGGACTGTATCTCGTCAACAGGCTCGCGAAGGACACGGGGTTCGACTCCCGCGGGGCGATGGCCCTGTACATGCTGTTCATGCTCCTCCTCATCGAGTTCGTCGCGGACAGGTACGACATCTTCCCGATGGTGATCACGCTGGCATCCCTTGTGATGTTCGTGGAGAAGAGGTACGGCTGGGCGTTCATGCTCCTCGCGCTGGGGATGATGACCAAGCTGTACCCCGCCGTCATCGTCCCGATATACATGATATATATGATGGGGAGCTCGGACACGAAGGGCGCCTTCAGGGGCGCCGCGGTGTTCGCGCTGACGTCCCTCGCCGTGGTGGCCGCGGCATGGATCGTCCTGCCGGAGGCGGTGACAGGGTTCCTGGAATACCATTCCGACAGGCCGCTGCAGACAGAGTCCGTCGCGGCATCCATCCTGTATCCCCTTTCGGCCATCGGCCTCTTCGATGCCCGCATCCAGCTGTTCAGGGACAACAGCTTCGGGTCGGACAACCTCGTCGGCCCGTTCCCGGACGCGGTGGCGGATGTTCTGCTCCCGTTGATGGTGGTCTCGATCCTCGTCCTCTACGCGGTCTGCCTGCACCGCCGCCAGAGGTTCGCATCCGACGGGATCAGGGCCGTGGTCCTCGCCATCGCCCTGGCGCTGTTCCTGTTCCTGACGGTGAACAAGGTCCTGTCGGCGCAGTACCTGCTCTGGATGGTCCCGTTCCTGGTGTACCTCGTGATGGAGTCCCATCCTTCTGAGGGCTCCATGAGGCTCGCCGTCCTGTCCGTGGCCGTGTGCCTCCTGACCCAGCTATTCTTCACGTACAACGCCGGCTGGTGCAACGGGGACATCAACGGATTGGGGATGATGCTGATCCTTCTCCGCAACATCGTGCTCCTCGCGACGGCCTATCCGGTCTTCAGGGCGCTCCGTTCGGGCGTGTCTCCCGTCCCCGCCGCATGATTCCGGCGGACGCGCTCTGCGCACCAAGTAGGGTTTAAATAGAACGACCAGATAGGCAACTTGCTCTCCAAGAGCCGATGAATGATGAAGGCGCCTTTGAGCGTCTGAAAGAGGTAATTGAAATGTCTGTATTTGTGAAGTTTGAGACACCCAAGGAACTCTCCGACAAAGCCTACTCCCTCGCCGAGATGGCCAGGGACGGCGGAAAGATCAAGAAGGGAACCAACGAGGTCACCAAGGTCGTCGAGCGCAGCGCCGCTGCCATCGTCATCATGGCCACCGACGTCGAGCCCCCGGAGATCCTCGCCCACATGCCCGCCCTCTGCGACGAGAGGAACGTCCCCTACGTGTACGTCCCCAGCAAGGTCGAGCTCGGAAAGGCCATCGGACTCGACAAGCCCGCCGCGTCCGTCGCCATCATGGATGTCGGAAAGGGAAAGGCCCTCTGCGACGAGATCGCCCAGGCTGCTGCAGCGCTGAAGAACTGAGGTGAGCTGAATGGTCGACACTGACAGCATCCCCTCGGAGGTTGTCGAGATCATCGGAAGGACCGGAATGACCGGGGAGGCTACCCAGGTCAAGGTCCGTGTCCTCGACGGTCGCGACAAAGGAAGGATCATCACAAGGAACATCATGGGCCCCGTCAGGATGGGAGACATCCTGATGCTCAGGGAGACATCCAGAGAGGCCCGCAAGCTCGGGATGAGGTGATTCCGATGGTAGACACTACTAGGAAGTGCTCCTTCTGCGGAGCCCCCATCGAGCCCGGAACCGGCAAGATGTTCGTCAAGAAAGACGGCACCGTCCTGTTCTTCGACGCCAACAAGTGCTACAAGAACATGATCGAGCTCAAGAGGGTCGCAAGGACCACCGAGTGGACCGAGAAGGCAGCCATCGAGAAGGCAGCCAGGCTCAAAGCCGCCGAGAAGAAAGAGGAATGAGCATGGCCATGGAGCAGACGTACCTCATGGTCAAGCCCGACGGAGTCCAGCGCGGACTCTGCGGCGAGATCCTCTCCCGCTTCGAGAAGAAGGGGCTGAAGATCGTCGCGATGAAGATGATGGTCATCCCGAAGGCCACCGCCGAGAACCACTACGGCGAGCACAAGGACAAGCCCTTCTTCCCCTCGCTCATCTCATACATCACTTCCGGACCCGTCCTGGCGATGGTCCTGGAGGGCGAGAACGCCGTGTCCGTCTGCAGGAGCATGATGGGCAAGACCAACCCCGCCGACTCCGCTCCCGGAACCATCCGCGGAGACTACGCCATGGTCACCGGAATGAACATCATCCACGGATCGGACTCCGTCGAGTCCGCCAAGAGGGAGATCTCCATCTTCTTCAAGCCCGAGGACCTCGTCTCCTACGACAGGACCTCCGACAAGTGGATCTACGAGTGATTTCGAGATAAACCATTTACCTTCCAAACCCTTTAACATACATTGTAGGTGGCGGACATGGCGATTAGGCAACCCGTTGTCAGTGTTCTGGGTCATGTGGACCACGGAAAGACCAAGCTTCTCGACCGTATCAGAGGGACTTCCGTCCAGGCCCGCGAGGCAGGGGCGATCACCCAGCACATCGGTGCCACCGAGGTCCCGATAGAGCACATATACAAAGTGTGCGCCAAACTGATAGGCAACAAGAAGTTCGACGTCCCCGGGCTCCTCTTCATAGACACTCCGGGCCACCACTCGTTCGTCACCCTGAGGGCCAGAGGCGGCTCCCTCGCCGACCTCGCAGTCCTCGTGATCGACATCAGGGAGGGGCTGATGCCCCAGACCATCGAGTCGATACGCATCCTCAAGCAGTACAAGACGCCCTTCGTCATCGCCCTGAACAAGATCGACACGATCCAGGGATGGATAAGCGAGGAGGGACGTCCCTTCATCCTGTCGGAGAAGGTCCAGCAGGAGCACACGCTCAACGCCTTCAACGACAAGCTGTACACAGTCATCGCCCAGCTGGCCGAGGAAGGCCTGTCCGCAGACCGCTACGACAGGATCGATGACTTCACCAAGGCCATCGCGCTGGTCCCGATAAGCGCCAAGGAAGGCGAGGGGGTCCCGGACCTGCTCCTCGTGCTCATCGGACTGGCCCAGCGCTTCCTCGAGACGCAGCTGGAGAAGGCCGAGGGCCCCGGAAAGGGGACCATCCTTGAGATCAAGGAGGAGCGCGGGCTGGGGAAGACGCTGGACATGATCCTCTACTCGGGGACCCTGAAGAAGGGCGACACCGTCGCCATGGGCACGAGAGGGGCGCCGGTCGTCACCAAGATCAAGGCGATCCTCAAGCCCAAGCCGCTGGACGAGATCCGCGACCCCAGGGACAGGTTCGACTCCGTGAAGGAGCTCCATGCCGCCGCCGGTGTGAAGATATCCTGCCAGAACTGCGAAGGCGTCATCGCCGGAGCCCCGATCATCGTGGTCAAGGGCCCCAACGACCCTGCGGTGAAGGCTCTCGCAGAGGAGACCAGCATCAAGATCGAGGTCCAGGAGAAGGGCATAACCATCAAGGCGGACGCCATCGGATCGCTGGAGGCCCTCGCCTTCGAGGCCAAGGACCACGACATCCCCATCCGCAAGTACGGCGTAGGGGAGATCACCCGCAGGGACATCGTCGAGGCCGCCTACGGAGACAAGAAGAACAGCGTCATCCTGGGATTCAACGTGACCATGTCCAAGGACGCGGAGGCCGAGCTGGCCAACCACGAGGACCTGAAGGTCATGACGAACCAGATCGTCTACCAGCTCATCGACGACTACATCGAGTGGGTGGAGGACAGCAAGAAGAAGACCGACACCGACAAGAGGTCCGAGTTCTCCTTCCCCGCCAAGTTCAAGATACTCCCGAACTGCGTCTTCCGCGCCAGCAAGCCCGCCATCGTGGGAGTGAGGGTGCTGGCCGGCAGGATAAGGCCCGGAGAGAACCTCATACTGCCCGACGGCCGCGATGCCGGAAGGATCAAGAGCATCCACACCGGAGAGGACACCCTCAAGGAGGCCAAGCAGGGCGAGGAGGTGGCAGTCGCCATCGAGGGCGTTACTGTCGGAAGGCAGATCAACGAGGAGGATGTGATCTACATCGACCTCATCGAGTCCGGCTACAAGCAGCTCCAGTCGCTCGAGCTCAACGACGACGAGAAGATAGCGATGGAAGAGACCGTCGCCATCAAGCGCAGAGAGGAGCCGTTCTGGGGAATGTGAAGGGCGCATGACCTTCCTCACCAGGCCTTTCCTGGGGTTCGTGTTCGCGGTCCAGTCCGTGTGGCTGCCGCTGCTGATACTCGATGTCGCCACTATAGCCGTGCTCATCTTCAAGGAGAGGCTGGAGCCTCGGGCCCTGATATTCTGGATATCTGTGACGGTGGTGGTGCCGTTCATAGGCCCGCTGCTGTACCTGCTGTTCGGCTGCAACCTGATCTCTGACAGGATATTCTCACGCAAGGCGGATGCCGAGCGCGACCTCCTGGCATCCGACAAGGTGATGACCGGGGACGCCCGCATCCTACGCATGGGCGGGGCGGACATCTGCACCGGCAGGAACGATGTGGGCCTCAGGTGGTCCGCGGACGATTACGCGGATGATATGGTCTCCGACATCCGTTCGGCCGAGAAGCGCATATGCCTGATGTCCCGCTGGCTGGACTATCCGGAAGCGGTGATAGACGCTCTGGCCGAGAGGGCGGGGGAAGGATTGGACGTGAGGGTCATGACTTCCGCCGCAGGGTTCGGAAGGACCCGCAAGGCCGGGATGCTCAGGAAGGCCGGTGCCGAGGTATGCACGTTCCGTTCCAGGATCATAGCGACGGTCGGGATGCGCCCCGCCAACCGCAACCTGAGGTCCATGCTGGCCATCGACGGGAAGGTCGCGTACATAGGGAAGGGCGCCGTCATGCGCGTGGAGGGCCCGGCGGCCCACAGGGCCATGCTCCGCTACTCCGCGGACTGGGCTTACGCGACGCATTCCGAGCCGTCATGCGACCTGGAAGCTCCTATAGGAACCGGGGATGCGGAGGTCCAGCTGGTCTCCGGAGGCCCCGATGCGGGGCACGACGCTCCCCTGAGGGCCTGCTCCGAGCATGTGATATCATCTGCCAAGCGCAGCCTGTTGGTCATCGCCCCATATCTGACTCCTAACGACGAGGCCTATTCCGCGCTGAAGATGGCCGTCTTCTCCGGAGTGGACGTGACCGTCCTGCTTCCGCGCAAGGGCCGCCATTGGTACCAGTCCTGGAACTCGCTGTCGGCATCGAACCCTCTGATGATGGCCGGCGTGAAGGTGTTCTTCGCGGACAAGGTCCTGGACCGCTTCGTCATGGTGGCCGACGGCCGCATCTGCGCATCGTCGTCCGGTTCGTTCACCACCCGCTCCCTCCGCGATGACATGAACCTGTGCACTGTCGTGTACTCACGGAAAACGGCCCTGGAGATGGAGTCGTTCATAGAAGAGGAGCTCGAAGGCGCCGTGGAGTGCCTTCCCGAGGAGTACAGGCGCAGGACGATCCCGGACATGGGGCGCATAGCCGTGGCCAGGATGATGATGTTCCTGAACTGAGCCCGAAACCCAACGTTTATAAATGATACTCCGATAGCGAACACCTACAGGTGTTCAAATGGTAGAATTCAAAGCCATTGTCAACGACGTCAAGACTGGAAAGTCCTACAACGTCACAGTGTCCGGTCACCACGCGAACTCTCTGATTGGTGTAAACATCGGAGAGATCGTGGATGGAGTTTTCGTCGGTCTCCCCGACTACAAGCTCAAGATCACCGGCGGATCCGACGGAAACGGAACCCCCATGAGGAAGGACCTCCCCGGAACCAAGAGGACCAAGCTCCTGCTCTCCGAGAGCCTCGGATTCCACGAGAAGTACCCCGGCCAGAGGAAGAGAGTCGCCATCCGCGGTTCCGCTATCTCCGCTGAGATCGTCCAGATCAACATGTGCGTCGCCGAGTACGGGCCCAAGAGCATCGAGGAGTGCCTCAACCCCGCCGAGGGCGAGGCCGCGGAGAACTGATGAAAGTTCCTCAGCAGCCCGAGATCAACATCGGGATGATCGGTCACGTCGACCACGGGAAGACGACGCTCACCAAGGCGCTGTCCGGCGAGTGGACCGACCGTCACTCCGAGGAGTTGAAGAGAGGCATCTCTATCCGTCTCGGGTACGCGGATGTAGCATTCTACAAGTGCCCCCAATGCCAGGGGCCTGCAGCCTACGGCACCTCCAAGGTGTGCAAGACCTGCGGCGCCGAGACGGAGTACATAAGGGCTGTGTCGTTCGTCGATGCTCCCGGGCACGAGACCCTGATGGCCACCATGCTGTCGGGAGCCGCCCTCATGGACGGAGCCCTCCTGCTGGTCGCCGCCAACGAGAAGTGCCCCCAGCCTCAGACGAAGGAGCACCTGATGGCCCTGTCGATCATCGGGATCGACAAGATCATCATCGTGCAGAACAAGATCGACATCGTCAGCCGCGAGCAGGCGATCGAGAACTACAAGCAGATCAAAGAGTTCGTCAAGGGCACCATCGCAGAGAACGCGCCCATCATCCCCATTTCCGCCAACCGCGGGGTCAACATCGACATGCTGATCGAGGCCATCGAGGAGCACATCGTCTCCAAGATCGTCAGGGACACGGAAGCATCTCCGCTGATGCACATCGCACGCTCGTTCGACATCAACTCGCCCGGTACCAAGCCCAAGGACCTGAAGGGAGGAGTCCTCGGAGGATCCCTCACCCGCGGAGTCCTGAGGGTCGGCGACGAGATCGAGATCGCCCCCGGAAGGAAGACCGAGGTCGCCGGAAAGACCGTCTACGAGACGATCACGACCAAGATCACCTCCCTCGAGGCGGGCGGAAGGTCCGTCAAAGAGGTGCTGCCCGGAGGCCTCATAGCCATCGGGACCGGTCTGGACGCTTCGATCACCAAATCGGACGGTCTCACCGGAAGGGTCCTCGGACGCCCCGGAGAGCTTCCCAAGGTCGCTCACGACTTCAGCATGAAGACCGTGCTCCTCGACCGTGTGGTCGGGTCCTCCGCGGAGCTGTCCGTCGAGGAGATCAAGAGCAACGAGCCTCTGATGCTGAGCGTCGGCACCGCCACCACGGTCGGTGTCGTCAAGAGCGCCAGGAGCGGCTCGGCCGAAGTGGCCCTGAAGATCCCGGTCTGCATCCAGCCCGGACAGAGGGTCGCCATCTCCAGAAGGATCTCCAACAAGTGGAGACTCATCGGTTACGGCATCATCGAGTGACATCCATGCAGACGGTTGTCCTCGATACAAACGCCTTACTCATGCCTTTTGAGATCAAGATGAACCTCGACCTCGCTCTGAAGGACCTTCTGGGCGAGGCGAGGATCGTCGTCCCCGGCCCGCTGGTCGGGGAATTGAAGCACCTCGACCACAAGTACGCCGGCGCGGCGCTGTCGCTTGCCAGGAAGTACGAGATCATCCCCACCCAGGCCACAGGGGACAGCGCGGTCATCGAGCTGGCCAAGGCCACCGGGGGATACGTGCTGACCAACGACAAGGAGCTCAGGCGCAGGCTCAGAAGGGAGAAGGTGCCGATAATCTTCCTGAGGTCCAGCACGCACCTCGCCATCGACACCTATCTGGGAGAATGAAGTCCCGGGCCGGAGCCCGGTAAGATGCTCAGATGAGCGGTTCCGGAGGCTCCTGCGGCGCCGAGGGGTCTGTGGGCGTCCTGCCCAGCTGCTCCAGTTTCGCACCGACCATGGCCTTCCCGATATCGGTTATCCCGTAGACGGGGACCTTGTTCCCTGCGATCAGGGTGTCGGGCCTGCGGGCGCATTCCTCGCGCAGGTACTTGGACGCGCACGACGTGATGATGTCGAAGGTGTCGAACGCCGTCTTGGCATCCTCTTCGGACATGCCTGTGGTATGGACTCCGATGATGACCACGTCGTCTCCGTGCTTCTGGCGGATCCTCAGGGCGGATTCCACGGAAGGGGTTGTGACGGCCACTTTCTTGTATCCCATGGCGAACGCTTTCTCCACCCCTGCTTCCATGTCGATCCTCGCCGTGGCGGGGTCCAGCATGTTCTCCGGGCCGATGGCCTCGACGACCGCGGGTATGGGCTCGGTCTCGCAGATGCCGGAGATCCTTCCGCCCATGCCCTGGACCAGCTCGGGGTCCGTGATCACGGAAGTCCCGCACCCGTCCGCAGCGATGACAGCCGCTTCGATCCTCTTCTGCTGGAGTGCGAGGCAGAGGGTCTCGGATATCCCGAAGGCCAGGAAATCCTTCATGCGGACCTCTCTCCTCTCGGTGCACATCCCGAACGTCTCGATGCGGTACTCTATGTTCTCGCGGATCGTGTCCTTGTTGAGCTCTTCGATGCCCCTGTACTTCTCGAACAGAGGGCAGTTCTTCACGCGCGGCTCGGTGACTTCGACAACTTTGCCGTCCTCTATGACGACACGGCTCAGTCCGAGGCATTCCATTACATGACGACTCATAGTATCACTCGATGACTTCCGCCTCGACGATCTTCACATCGGTGCGGGGCTTGTCGTTGCGGTCGGTGTCGACCTTGGAGATCTTGTCGACCACGTCCATCCCCTCGACGACGGTCCCGAAGACGGGGTGCGCGTAGGGGGTGGTGGGGTTCTCCTTGTCCAGGTAGACGTTGTCCACGGTGTTGATGAAGAACTGGCTGCCTCCGGTGTTGGGCCTTCCGGTGTTGGCCATGGCCATGGTGCCCCTCCTGTTGGAGTGCCCTTTGCCGAACTCGTCCTGGATGTTGTATCCCGGGCCGCCCATTCCGGTGCCGGTGGGGTCTCCGCCCTGGATCATGAACCCGTCGATGACCCTGTGGAAGATGACTCCGTTGTAGAATCCCTCTTTGCACAGCTTCACGAAGTTGCCGGTGGTGATCGGCATGTCGTCGTGCATCTTGATCCTGATGTCTCCCATTGTCGTGTGGAGGATGACTTCTGTCATGATGCCTGCAAGAGCATCATGACAGATAACCCTTGACCTCGTCTCGTTCGGGAGCCCCGTCGGAAGGCCTCATGCTCTTGGGCAGAGGGATCAGCGATCCGATGCACGCGGCTATGGCAAGCACTACAACGCTGTGGAACGGGAAGCACAGGAACAGCAGCAGGACGGCCATCAGGGGCTTCCTCATCACACCGCCCATCACCGCGGCGGTCGCTGCGCACACGCCGAAGACAGGATCTATGCTGAACACCACGGACAGCCCGTAACCTATGGAGATCCCCGAGAATATCACGGGGAAGAAGTGCCCTCCGCGCCAGCCCATGTTCACGCACATGGCCGTGATGGCGATCTTGGCGATGCCTGTGGCGATCAGGACGGCGGCGGACATGGTCATCCATGTCTCGTTCAGCTCCTCCGCCTGCACCTCGCCGGCGAACATCGTGAAGGGGAGGACCATCCCGAAGCCACCTAAGATGGCTCCGGCGATGACGGCCTTCGTCACGGGGCGGTCCGTGAAGAATCCGGACAGGCGCTCGAACGCCTTGTCGAGGACGCAGAACATCCATCCCGCCAGCCCGCCTATCAGGGCTATGGGCACGAGCCATAGGAACTCGTCCGCCCCGTACCCTATATCCGTGTATCTGGGGAGCGAGAGCCCGCCTCCGAACCATCTGGAAAGCAGCAGGAACGCCAGCAGCGCTCCGGCGATCGCCAGGATGTAGACGACGGCCTTCATCAGCTTGGTTATCTCGGGGGCTTCGCTCTCCTTGTGCTTCTTGCCGCCGGCCATCGCTCCCGCGAACCCGTACAGAGGGGCGGTGAATATGGCGGACAGCGCAGCGTACATCCCGACCCTGCTGAGCTCCCTGAAATCGTTGCCGAACCGCTTGAGGCGGTCTCCGACCCAGGTGCATATGGCCGCGATCGCACCGGTGAGCCCGGCCTCCGGACCGATGGACCCTCCGAAGAACAGCGGGAGCAGGGCTCCGACCGACATCGGGCCCAGGTCCTTGTAGTCGTAGCGGCCGTCCTCCTTCACCTTGGCCATAACCGTCGGCAGGTCCTCGGGGTACTGGCCGTAGCGCCTGGCGAACAGGCCCAGGACGATCCCTCCGATGATGCAGACGATGAGCGGGTAGAAGCTGCCCAGATAGGTCGGGACGCGGTCCCATATCGCCGTTATCCCGAGGTTCATGATGAAAAGGAGCAGCCAGACGAAGGCTCCGGCCACTGCGCCGGTGATCAGCACGGACATCCCGAATACGATGCGGTTCGCTGTCCTCACTGTGTTCATCCGGAGCCTCCTTCGAAGGTCATTGCACCTAGCATCGATTATCGCCTTATCTAGGTTGCCTAAGGGGTCTGATTTAATTCATACTATTCCGATAGGAAAACTATATTAATAACAGCCGACATGCAAGATGCAAGAGAAAGTGAGCCTATGAGCAACAACAACGTACCCAAAGGGCCCGCGAACAAAGCGGGACAGAGATTCGAGACCCTCCAGCTCCATGTGGGGCAGGAGACTGCAGACCCGGCGACGGACTCCAGGGCCGTTCCGATCTACCTCACCACATCCTACGTCTTCAAGGACTCCCAGCAGGCGGCCGACAGGTTCGGCCTCAAGGATGCAGGGAACATCTACGGGCGCCTCACCAACACCACCCAGGACATCTTCGAGAGGCGTGTCGCCGCCCTCGAGGGAGGCACAGCCGCCCTCGCACTGGCATCCGGAGCCGCCGCCCTCACGTACACGTTCCTCAACGTCGCACGCGCGGGAGACAACATCGTCGCGTCCAAGACGATCTACGGAGGGACCTACAACCTCCTGGAGCACACCCTCCCCGCCTACGGCATCACGACCAGGTTCGTCGACCCCGACGACTACAAGGCCATCGAGGACGCCATCGACGGCAAGACCAAGGCGCTCTTCGTCGAGACCCTCGGCAACCCGAACTCCAACATCGCGGACTTCGAGAAGCTCTCTGCCATCGCCCACGCCCACGGCATCCCGTTCATCGTGGACAACACCTTCGCGACGCCCTACCTCTTCAGGCCCCTCGAGCACGGAGCGGACGTCGTCGTGGAGTCTGCCACCAAGTTCATCGGAGGCCACGGGACCGTCCTCGGCGGAGTCATCGTCGAAGGCGACGGGTTCGACTGGGGCAACGGCAAGTTCCCCGGGCTGTCCGAGCCCGACCCCAGCTACCACGGGATCAGCTTCTGGAAGGCCCTCGGGAACGTGGCCTTCGTCACCAGGATACGCGCGATCCTCCTCCGCGACACCGGAGCCACCATCTCCCCTGTCACGGCGTTCGTGCTCCTCCAGGGGCTCGAGACCCTGTCCCTCAGGGTCGACAGGCATGTGGAGAACGCCCTGAAGGTCGTGGACTACCTGAAGTCCCACCCCAAGGTCAGGAGCGTCAGCCACCCGTCCCTGCCGGACCACCCCAGCCACGCCCTCTACGGGAAGTACTTCCCCGACGGGGCGGGATCGATCTTCACCTTCGAGATCGCAGGCGACGAGGAAGCGGCGAAGAAGTTCATCGACAACCTGAAGCTCTTCTCCCTGCTGGCCAACGTGGCCGACGTCAAGTCGCTGGTCATCCATCCCAAGAGCACCACCCACTCCCAGCTCACCGAGGAGGAGTTCAAGGAGCAGGGCATCACGCCCTCCACCATCAGGCTCAGCATCGGAACCGAGCACGTGGACGACATCATCGCCGACCTGGAGCAGGCGTTCGCGAAGATCTGAAACCTCAAACCGCGGGCTGACACCCCGCATCCCATCTCATCATCAAGGAAAGGAGACTGACAGGAAATGGCCGCTAACACAATCTACTTCGACAACGCAGCGACGACGCGCGTCCGCAAGGAAGTGCTCGACGCGATGATACCGTACTTCCTCGAGGACTACGGGAACCCTGCGAGCATCCATGCCATGGGGAAGACCCCCAGGGACGCCATGGAGGCCGCCAGGAAGGAGATCGCATCCCTGATCGGAGCCAAGCCGCAGGAGATCTACTTCACCGCCGGGGGCTCCGAGTCCGACAACTGGGCCCTGAAATCCTCCGTGCTGGGCCCTCACGCCAAAGGGAAGCACATAATCATCTCGGCTATCGAGCACCACGCCATCACCGAGACCTGCGACTACCTCGCCAAGATGGGGTTCGAGATCACCCGCATCCCCGTGGACTCCCTCGGAAGGGTGGACCCCGCGAAGGTCGAGGAGGCCATCCGCGACGACACCGCCCTGATCTCGGTAATGACCGCCAACAACGAGATCGGGACCATCGAGCCCATCAGGGAGATCGGAGCCATCGCGAGGAAGCACAAGGTGCTGTTCCACACCGATGCGGTCCAGGCCTACGGCCAGGTGCCCATAGACGTGGACGAGGACAACATCGACCTCCTCAGCGCCAGCGGGCACAAGCTCGGCGGGCCCAAGGGAGTCGGCTTCCTGTACATCAGGAACGGCGTCAGGATCGATCCCCTCATCCACGGAGGCGGCCAGGAGCGCGGCATCCGCGGAGGGACGTCCAACGTCCCGGCCATCATCGGGTTCGGGAAGGCCGTGGAGATAGCCAAGCGCGACATGGACGCGCACATCGCCAAGGAGAAGGAGCTCAGGGACCACCTCGTCGAGAGGGTCCTGGGCGAGATCCCATACTCCAGGCTGAACGGGGACCCCGTCAACAGGCTCCCCGGCAACGCGAACTTCAGCTTCGACTTCGTCGAAGGGGAGTCGCTGCTGATGTCCATGAACATGGCAGGCGTCTGCGTGTCCACCGGGTCCGCATGCGCATCCGGGTCCCTGGACCCGTCCCATGTGCTCCTGGCCATCGGCCTGAAGCACGAGACCGCCCACGGGTCCCTGAGGTTCAGCATCTCCGCCGACAACACGGTGGAGGAGGTGGACCGCGCGGTCGACATCCTGAAGAACGCGGTGGAGAGGCTCAGGAGCATGTCCCCTCTCTACGAGGATTTCGTGAAGGAACAGAAGAAGAAGCAGCAGGAGGCTTGAGAATGTACGACGGAGTATACAGCGACAAGGTCATCGACCATTTCACGAACCCCCGCAACGTGGGGGAGATCGAGAACGCCGCAGGCGTCGGGACCGTCGGGAACGCGAAGTGCGGGGACATCATGAGGATCTACCTGGACATCGATCCGGAGACCCAGGTCATCCGCGACTGCAAGTTCAAGACGTTCGGATGCGGTGCCGCGGTGGCGACCAGCAGCATGGCCACGGAGATGGTCAAGGGCAAGACGGTCCAGGAGGCCATGGAGGTCACCAACAAGGCCGTCATGGAGGCTCTGGACGGGCTCCCGCAGGTGAAGATCCACTGTTCCCTGCTTGCCGAGGAGGCCATCCACGCCGCCCTGTGGGACTACGCGGAGAAGAACGGACTCAAGATCGAGGGCCTGCAGAAGCCCAAGAACGACATAAACGATTGATAAACCATTCAAAACAGATGAAAAACGAAGGCGAATTGGAATGATATACGAGAATGTGACCGAGCTTGTGGGGCACACGCCCCTCCTGGAGCTGAAGAAGCTCGAGAAAGAGAACGGACTGAAAGCGCGCGTGGTCGTGAAGCTGGAGCTCTTCAACCCCGCAGGCAGCGTCAAGGACAGGATCGCGAAAGGGATGATCGAGGCCGCAGAGGCCCAGGGGCTGCTGAAAGAGGGGTCCGTCATCGTCGAGCCCACCTCCGGGAACACCGGGATCGGCCTGGCCTCCGTCGCGGCCGCCAAGGGCTACAGGATCATCCTGACCATGCCCGAGACCATGAGCGTCGAGCGCAGGAACATCCTGAAGGCCTACGGAGCCGAGCTCGTCCTCACCGAGGGCGCCAAAGGGATGAAGGGAGCCATCGCCAAAGCGGACGAGATCGCCGCGGCGACTCCCGGAAGCTTCCAGCCCGGGCAGTTCATCAACAAGGTCAACCCCCTGGTCCACAGGAGCTCCACCGGCCCCGAGATCTGGGAGGACACCGACGGGAACGTGGACATCTTCGTGGCAGGAGTCGGAACGGGCGGGACCATCACCGGGACCGGACAGTTCCTGAAGTCCATGAAGCCCGACATCAAAGTGGTCGCCGTCGAGCCCGAGGGGTCCCCCGTGCTCTCCGAGGGCCATGCCGGGCCCCACAAGATCCAGGGCATCGGAGCCGGATTCGTCCCCGACGTGCTCGACACGAAGGTCTACGACGAGGTCATCAGGGTCACAGACGAGAACGCTTTCGTGACCGGACGCGCCATCGCCGCGAAAGAGGGGGTCCTTGTGGGGATCTCCTCTGGAGCGGCCGTCTGGGCGGCCATCGAGCTGGCCAAGAGGCCCGAGAACGAGGGCAAGACCATCGTCGCGCTCCTGGCAGACACCGGCGAGAGGTACCTCTCGTCCGCCATGTTCAACTACTGAGCATGGAAAAACCGGTCGGGGAAGCTTCCTCGATCGGCATCTTCCCATTGTTTCCCTCCTTATTCGCGGGCGCAAGCCCGCACCCATGCTCGATCCGAGCCTGCAGAGCGCCCTCAGTTCAGAGATGCAGATGCAGGACGAAGTCGGAAAGATCGGTAAGATCAGATACCGGCGCCGATGGATATCAGGCCGTTGCGGTTGTAATCGTCTATGAGGTCCTGGAGGGTGGTCCCGTCCACGACATCGGTGATGGCATCGTTGAGCTTGACCCAGAAAGGATAGGTCATGCAGTTGCCGAGCATGTCGCAGCCTCCGCCCTCCTCCATGCAGGGAGCTATGCTGAGCTGCCCCTCCGTGACACGGAGGATGTCGCCCACGGTGTAGTCGGAGGCCTTCCCGACAAGGTGGTAGCCTCCCTGCGCTCCGCGGACCCCTCTGAGGAGCCCTGCGCGCGTGAGCATCGAGCCGATCTGCTCCATGTACTTCACTGAGATGTCCTGTCTGGCGGACACGTCCTTGAAGCTCACAGGCGCTTCCCCGTCATGCAGGGCGATATCGAGCATGATACGGAGGGCATACCTGCCTTTCGTCGATATTTTCACATTCCCGATATCATACTAATGTTATATGAATTTAGGGATTTGCCGAATTCCAGAGGCGGCCGCACACCGGGCACTCCGGATCCCTTTCGAACCTCAACGTCTGGAAATGCCAGGACTCGATGTCGACGGACAGGAACTGGCCCGCCGAGCCTGCTTTGCCGGTTATGAGCTTGAGGGCCTCGGCGGCCTCCAGGGACCCTATCGCCGACACGACGGCGCCGATGGACGCAGGAGCGGTGCGGGACTCCGGGACCGACCCCATCATGCAGTGGAGGCAGGGGGTCTTCCCGGGGATGCAGGTGGCGACCTGTCCGATGAACCCGTTGATGGCGCCGTGGACCAGGGGCTTCCCAGATTCAACGGAGTAGCGGTTGAGCTCCATGCGGCCTGATATAGAATCGAGGCAGTCGACCAGGACATCGCACCCATCGAAGAGATCGGATGTGCTGTCGTCGAACCTGCCGACATGATACGCGACCTCGGCCGCAGGGTCGATCCCGGAGATCCATTCCGCCAGGATCTCGGCCTTGGGACGTGCGTCCCCGCTGTCGACATGGCGGCAGTAGACGTACTGGCGGTTGAGGTTGGACTCCTCGGGGACATCCGGATCGATTATGACGAACCTCCCGACGCCTGCGGAGGCCAGTGCCGTGGCAACATTGGTCCCCAGGCCGCCGCATCCGATGATGCCTACCTTGGCCGAGGCGATCTTCTCCTGTCCTTCCTCTCCGAAAACGCGCATCTGGCGCTCGTATCTGCTCATGTCGATCTCTCCTTCAGTCATCGCTTGCGATCGGATCCCTTGTAGTTCATGTCATCGGCGGTTCCACGGTCAGCTCCATCCGGGGAACAGGTCGTCCAGGGACACAAGCTCCAGGTCGTCCCTCGATTCCGCCACGTCCACGAGCTCTTCTGTGAACCCGCTGCCTGAGAATATCATGAATCTGATGTTGTTGTACCCCTTCACGAATCCTGAACGGAACTCCAGCTCCTCCAGCGCCGTCATGCCGGTCTTGCGGTTCCTGAACTTGCATTCCGCCATTATCGCATAGTTCTCCCTGCCGTCCACGACCTCTGCGACTATATCGATGTCTGATACTTCTCCATCGGTCCATCCCCACCACTTCCCGATCTTCCTGCAGAGGAACCTGTTCCTGATATAGTCCGCACAGACGTCCTCGAACCTGAACCCCATGAACGTGGATATCTCTCCGCTCATCGCATCGAATGCGGCATCCCTGTTCGGAGATGTGGCGATGTCCAGGTTGCGATAGAGGACCATATGCCAGAATCCGACCAGCGGGTCCTTTATCCTGTATATGGCCGTTTTCCTGTCGGAATTGGCCATGGGGCTGATGCGTTCGACGATGTCCAGTTCCTCCATCTGCTTGATGTGCCTTCCGCACATGGCCTTCGACAACCCTTCCTTTTCGGCTATCGTCTTGATGTCGGTGCGCCCTTGTGCGATGTCCAGGAGAATGGCCTCGATCGTGGGGAGGGGGCTCAGCTCCAATGACACCATGTTGACCGCCTCCTCGGCAAGGGGCGCGACGGGGCCGAGCATGCGGTTGATCACAGCCTCTCTGAAAGTCCTGTCCTGGATGGCCTCATGGTATGCCGGGTACCCTCCGACCATCATGTACGTCTTCAGGGCATCCAGGCGGTCCATCTCAGGGTGCATCTTCTCGCACTGCCAATAGTGCAGCTGTTTCACATGGATGCGGTTGATGAACCTTCCATACAGGGGCCTGTCCTCGCTCTCTATCTCCTTCCTTATCTTGGATACCGCGGAGCCGCACACTATCAGCATGGATCCGCTGTCCTTCAGACGATGGTCGATGAAGTGCTGCAGTTCAGAGGACACATGAGGCGCTACTTCTATGAGGTAGGCCAGCTCGTCCATGAATATGACTATGTCCTCTTCGGCTATGATCTCGGAAAGGGAATCGAGGGCTTGCTGGAATGTCGTGAAACCCGAAGCATCGCATCCTTTGTAACGGGCCATCGCCCGATCCATCTGGATGACATTGTTCGCTTCGGTGTTGTTGGTGAATGAGAACCGTATGTGCTTCTTGCCGGTGCAGAAGATGTCTACCAGCGTGGTCTTGCCGATCCTCCTTCTGCCATAGACTGCACAGGTCTTGGGAGGCCTTTCGGACCAGATCCTTTCCAGCGCCCTCAGCTCATCATCCCTTCCTATGAACATGATTCGAGCGAGGGCGTGAGGCTATTTGATTGTTGTTGTTCATTAAACTTTTTTGTTCATCATTTATTTTAGTAAACTTTTTTGTTTACGATTATTTTTGATATACTTGCATATTTAACATGCGTGATCGAGGCAACGGTCAACGAGGGGCTGATCAAGCCGATGAAGGAGGGTGCTGCGCCTCGCAACATGCGCTACGTCCCGTTCTGGGCATGAT
>CAVHQB010000002.1:0-38909 GCA_963637895.1 Lachnospiraceae bacterium | reverse complement strand
GGAATGAACATGCAGGATGATATGCTGTCACGATTTCACGGAATGACTGGATCGAAGTGACTAAAAGAGATCAGAATACTGCTGTCTAATAAACATAGCCAGACTTCTGAGATTTTTCGATTCTGATATCATTCTGACATCATATGAGAGTCGTCTGCTTGTTGATCTTATTGATCTTGTCATTGGCGAAGAGCTCATCGTTCTTGATCATCTCGAGGATCTCTTTCGGAACGCTCAGCTCGATTTCCTTTGTGCGTCCGGCATTTCCGAAGGACTTGACCCTTGCATGGATGATCCCGAGCATATCGAGCTCGGAGATGAGTCCGCCGACCCTTCTCTGAGTCAAGACAGACTGTCCTATGATCTCGCAGATGAACTTGTAAGTGGTATAGACCTCGCCTGTCGTCATAGTGTTCATGTTCATCTCGGTGTTGCGGATGATGCTCATGAGAACGATCTTCGACTGGATCGTCAAGGTCTTGATGACTTCGGTGACAGCATCAAGCTCCACTTTGTTCTTCGCATAACGGACATGAGCTCCTGTGATGCGCTTGTCTCCGTTCCTCTCTGCGAAATCCGCAGCGAGCCTGAGAAGGTCCAATGCTCTCCTGGCATCTCCCATCTCCTGTGCAGACAACGCGGCGCAGTAAGGGATGACATCATCATCGATGGTCCCTTCATCGAACGCATCCTTCGCTCTCGCATAGAGGATGTCCTGAAGCTGCTCCACTGTGTACGGAGGGAAGACTATCTTCTCTTCTCCGAGCCTGCTCTTGACCCTCTGTCCGAGGAGATCGGTGAAGGTCGCATTGTTCGTGATCCCGATGATGGAGACCTTCGAGTTCTGAAGGACCTCGTTTATCGTGGTCAGATAATAGAATATGTCATCTCCGTTCTTCGAGAACGCACGGTCGATCTCGTCCAAGACGACGATGTAAATCTTGTCTTCCTTCTCGATGTAAGCCGTGAGCTCTGCAAGGATCTTGTCCAATCCCCATCCTGTGAACGGGATCCTCTTCGACGGATCCGTGATGATCTGGTTCGCGATGTTGTATATCATCCCGTAAGTGGTGTCTACGACTTCGCAGTTCACATAGATGAAGTCGCAATAATGGGTGTTCTCGTCGGCTTTCTTCAGTTCCCTTCCGACGAAGTTCATCACAGCGGTCTTCCCTGTTCCCGTCTTTCCGAATATCAGGATGTTGGAAGGCTTGTCTTTGTTCAAAGCAGGAGCGATGATCTCGACGATCTCCTCGATCTTGTCGTTCCTGTGAGGAAGGTATTCCGGGATGTATGTGGATTGGAGGATCTTCTTGTTCTTCACGATGACGTTTCTCTTCTGTGCGAATTGAGTGAATATATTGGCTTCTGTCATCGTCAAATCCTCTTTCGATTCCAGTGGAAATCTTTTTCCAACCCCTTGTTTCCACTGTAACCGCATCGAGATGATAAAGCTTCTGAGCGTTTTTTGACAGAATCCAGCATGCATGCTCGGGATTCTCATCAGCTTTTATACGACAAGGTGATACACTCTCAGTTTCACAGGAGTGTGAAGAAAAATGAAAGGTTGGCTTGTCATCGGAGCTTGTATACTCGGAATCGTCGCATTCATCGGCGTTCTTTGGCTTATCGGACACTGATCCGGAAAGGCTTGTACTCTTTTTCCATTCGCAGTGGAAATGGGGGGGTGGGGGTCTTGCTATGGGAACTCCGCTCCTCTCTTTTAAATAATATACAAAAGAAAACGTCTTCTCGATGAGAAACTCCCGCAGTTATGTCTTGATAGGCCTCAGTGTGGTCATAATCATGGGCATCTTCGTCACCTTCTCGGAGGACGACTCGGATTCATATGATTACACTGGGATAGTCTATGACATCCATAGCACGACGTCCGGATACAGATTCTATATACAGACCAGCTCCGGCGATCATCACAGATGCTTCTCGTACAACGAGCCTGTCGAGTGCGGCTATTACGGCATCCGTGGCACGTTCTCGGAAGACGGATCCATGTTGTTCGTCTCCTCCATGAAGTGTCTCGATCCGCAGAGCCCGTAACATTATTGTTGCTGGTATGCCATTTTAGGTCCATACATGTACGTAGCTGTGGATGACACCGATTCCATGAAGGGCAATTGCACGACGTTCCTGGCGACGGAGATAATCAGGGAGTTCCAGGACCTCGATCTCATAGGGAATCCCAGGCTCGTGAGGCTCAATCCCGCGACGCCCTGGAAGACCCGCGGCAACGGCGCTCTTGTCATGAGGTTCGGCAAGGGCAAGGGCCCGAAGCGCTTCATCGGTCGTTTCTCTGACAGAGATGTCTATTGCTACGATTCATGCACATCGTTCGAGCCCGATCCCATCATGATGAGGGACAGGATAATCCCTCATATCGAGGCGCACCATGAGGATGATGCGGATCCCGGCCTTCTCATATCCCGTCAGAAGCCTTCCCTATCGTTCTATTGGAACGGGGTCAGGACCATCATGGACCGTTCCGTGATCGATGCGGAGATCGAGCGCATCGGAGGCATAACCTTCACGATCGGGAACGGCCGCGGCCTGGTCGGCTGCACATGCGGCATGGCATGGCGCCCGCGCGACAGCACGTTCGAGCTCCTCTCCTACAGGCCGGAGCCCAGATGGGGCACCCAGCGCATCTTCGATCCCTTGACGATAAGGGATGTGGAGCATGGATATCCGACTACGTTCAACAGCTGGGAGGACAGGATGCAGAAGGTCGCCATGGTCCCTGCGACGCCGTGCCCGGTGATGTACGGGCTGAGAGGAGATGTGGAATCCGACCTCATCGAAGCTTCTTCGAAGATCTCCACGGAGCCCATCGACAGATGGATGGTCTTCCTTACCAACCAGGGCACCGACGACCATATAATCCATGATCCGAAGGCTCTCGTCCCCAACCAGTCGTATTCCATCAGAGGCACCGTCTCCTCTTATTCCAGGCATATCGCCGGTGGGCATGTGTTCATTGACATCCAGACAGCGTTCGGGAAGCTGGCCTGCGGAGCCTACGAGCCGTCCAAGGAGTTCCGTTACACATTGGACTGGCTGCATCCCGGCGATGAGGTGGAGATGATCGGAGAGCTCAGGGACGAGCCCAGGACGCTGAACATAGAGAAGGTCCATGTGATCTCCACGGTGAAGGAGTTCGTCAAGATCTCCAATCCCGTATGCCCCATATGCTCCCGTACTATGAAGTCCACCGGAAAGGGGCAGAAGTTCAAGTGCAAGAAGTGCGGGACCAAGTCCTTCCAGCCGGTGATGAAGGAGGTCTCCAGGCAGATCGTTCCTGGATGGTACGAGCCTCCCACCGCTGCGCGCCGCCACCTGTCGAAGCCTCTGAAGAGGATGGGGCTGGTCCAACCTGTCGAGTTCGTCAATGGTCGTATACTATAATCGACACTCTTTTATACGGACCTCCGATTGACATCGCAGGGATACACATGGATGAGGTAGTCATCGTCAGTGCAGTGAGAACCCCCATAGGAAAATACGGAAAGGCTCTTGCCAACATCAAAGCGACCGACCTCGGAGCGATGGTCGTCAAGGAGTCTGTCCGCAGAGCGGGCATCCAGCCTGCCGACGTCGAGGAGTGCATCATGGGGAATGTCCTGAGCGCAGGCCTCGGACAGAACCCTGCCAGGCAGTCCGCCATCGGTGCAGGACTCCCTGTCGAGATCGGATCATTCACAGTCAACTTCGTCTGCGGATCCGGCATGAAGTCCGTCATGCTGGCCGCCGATGCCATCAAGGCCGGAGAGTACAATGCCATCGTTGCCGGAGGGATGGAGAACATGTCCCAGGCCCCTTACCTGCTTCCCGGAGCCAGGTGGGGATACAAGATGAACGACCAGCCTGTGGTGGACTCCATGGTTCACGACGGCCTTCTGGACATCTACAGCAACATGCACATGGGATTCACAGCCGAGACAGTCGCCCAGAGGTTCGATGTGACCAGGGAGGACGCTGACCTCATCTCCGCCCAGTCCCATCAGAAAGCGGCCGCCGCCATCGAAGCGGGGAAGTTCAAGGACGAGATCCTTCCGGTCACGATCCCTTCCAAGAAAGGCGACATCGTCGTCGACACCGATGAAGGAGTCAGGGCCGATTCCACCGTGGAGACCCTCGGCAAGCTCAAGCCTGTCTTCAAGAAGGACGGGGTCGTCACTGCAGGGAACGCGTCCCAGCTCAGCGACGGTGCCGCATCCCTGATGGTCACTTCCAGGAAATGGGCCGAGGAGCACGGGCTCAAGCCCCTTGCATCCATCGTCGCCTACGGAGAGAGGGGAGTCGCGCCCGAGTACATCATGGAGGCCCCCATACCCGCCACCGAGCATGTCCTCAAGAAGGCCAACATGACCATCGACGACATCGACCTCTTCGAGCACAACGAGGCGTTCGCCACAGCGTCCTGCGCTGTCAAGAAGGCCCTGAACGTCCCCGACGACATATTCAACGTCAACGGAGGCGCACTGGCCATCGGACACCCCCTCGGATGCTCCGGAGCCCGTGTCCTGACCACTCTCCTGTACGCTCTGAAGGACAGGAAGAAGGAGACCGGACTGGCCACCTTCTGCATCGGCGGAGGCAACGCCGCCACGATGATCGTCCGCAGCGAGTGATCCTCGGACGGCATCGAGCCCTGACGGGCATCAAACTTCAAAACGGTCCGAAAGGACCGTCTTCACTTTTATCAACCAAATGGGAGATTCGGATTACCATGAGGTCTCTGGAGCAGGCTCTTGCATTGATTGATGATTCCGTCGACGAGATGGCGGGAACGATGGTCGAGATGATACGCTTCCCTGCTCTGGCCCCGGTCAACGGCGGAGACGGCGAGGGGAAGAAGGCGGACTATCTCATTTCCTGCTTGAAAGGATTCGATTCCGTTCAGAGGGTGGATGTCCCGGACGACACCGATCCCTCTGTCATGAGGCCCAACATACTCGCGGTCAAGAAGGGCAAGAAGCCCGGCACAGTCTGGATCGTGGCCCATATGGACGTGGTCCCTGCAGGGGACCCGGACCTCTGGGATGTTCCTCCCTTCGAGCCGGTCTACCGCGATGGGAAGGTCTATGGGAGAGGCACCGAGGACAACGGGCAATCGATAATATCCTCGATGTACGCCTCGAGATGCTGGCTGGAGGAGGACCTCCAGGGCATGTCCATGGGCGTCGTCTACGTCGCGGACGAGGAGACCACCAGCAAGATGGGGATAGAATATCTCCTGGACCACGGCTTCTTCAAGGAGGAGGACGTGATCCTCGTTCCCGATTGGGGATCCCCGGAAGGGTCCGAGATCGAGGTCTCGGAGAAGCACCTGGTATGGCTGAAGTTCTCGATCGAAGGGAAGACCACACATGGATCGACTCCCAACCTGGGGATAAACGCTTACAGGGTTTCCACGCAGTACCTTGCCGAGCTGATGGACGTCCTGGAGGAGAGGTTCTGCAGGACCGATGACATCTATCTTCCCCATATGTCCACTTTCGAGCCCACCAAGAGGCCGGCCACTGTGGAGAATGTGAACACCATCCCCGGATACGACGAGTTCTCTATGGATGTCAGGCTGCTCCCGGCGTACGAGATCGATGACGTGATAGCCATCGCGAAGGACCTGGCCGTCAAGCACGAGGAACGCACCGGCGCGAAGATAACGGTGTCCGAGATCCAGAGGCACGTCTCCGGCAAGCCCTCGTCCACGGACAGCGAAGGATTCATCGCATTGAGGGATGCGGTCCAATCAGTCACCGGCAACAGGCCGTCGGCTGTCGGAGTGGGCGGAGGGACCTGTGCCAACTTCTTCAGGGCCAGAGGCCTCGACGCTTACGTGTGGCAGTGCGGAGGAGGGACGCTTCATGCTCCCAACGAGCATGTGGTCATGTCCAATCTCGTGGTCGATGCCAAGGTCTTCACGACGCTCTACTACAACCTGTGCGTGAAAGGCTGATCACTCGTCGTTGAACATGCGGTCGATCATCCATTCTGTGTTGAATATGATGATGTCCTCGTATTCCTGACCGTTGCAGACGAACGCTATCGGCTTCCCGATGGTGTGGGCGATGGACAGCGCCGCGCCGCCTTTGGCGTCGGTGTCGATCTTGGTCAGGATGACGGCGTCTATGCCGATCGCCGCATCGAAGACCTTCGCCTGCTCGATGGCATCGTTCCCTGCCAGGGAATCTCCGACGAACACCTTCAGGTCGGGCTTGGCGATCCTGACGATCTTCTTCATCTCCTCGATGAGGTTGTTGTTCGTCTGCATCCTTCCGGCGGTGTCGATGAGGACGACGTCCTTGCGCTTGGACTTCGCATGCTCGATGGCATCGTAAGCCACTGCGGAGGGGTCGGCATCGTGGGCCTGCTTGACGATCTTGCATCCGAGCTTCTCAGAATGGATGGTGAGCTGCTCTATGGCGCCTGCCCTGAAAGTGTCGCAGGCTGCCAGGACGACCGTCTGGCCGTTCTTCTGGATGCGGTTGGCGACCTTTGCGATCGCCGTGGTCTTCCCCGTTCCGTTGATTCCCACGAACATTATGACGGTGGGCCTCTTCTGCTCGGAGAGCCATTGGTCGAAATCGAATTCGTTTATCTTCAGGACGTCTCTGACGGCGTCCTTGACGGAGAGCTCCACGACCTGCTCCAGCGTGTACGAGCGGTCGTACTTCTTCCCCAGGAGGTTCTCGCGGACTCCCTTCTTTATCTCCTCGACGACGGGGTAGGCCACATCGGCCTCCAGCAGGATTATCTCCAGCTCGTCGAGGATCTCATCGAGGGGGTCCTCTTTGATCTTCTTTCCGGAATCGGAGACTATGCTGTCCTCTGCGGGACGGCTTTCCTTCTTGGCCTCTTTCTTCTCCTGCTTCTTGAGCTTCAGGAGCTCTTTCCTGGAGAGCTTGGGGGCCGGTTCGGGCTCCGGAACGGGCTCGGGCGCTTTCTCTGCCGGAACAGCCTCTTGAACGGGCTGGACTGCAGCGGGGGCTCCCGCCTGCGGCTGGGGCTTGGCCTCCTCCGCGGCGGGCTCGGGAACATGCTCGGGTTCCTCGGGCTTGTAGATCTTCTCCTCGTCGAGGTTCTTGTTGGCCCTCGAGAAGAGGTTCTTCATCTTTGACTTCAGGGAATCGAACATGTTCACCGCCTCACTGCTGGGTGTCCATCGCAGCCTGCCTGTTGGAATATTCGTGCTGAATGGCAGCGCTGAGCTCGGACAGAGCGTTCTGTGCCTCATTGAGAGCTTCTACGGTCTTCTTCAGGGCCTCGTTGATCTCGGCGCCGTTGGCGTCCATGTACTCGATCGAGTCGGCGACATCCTTCTCGACGGAGACGTTGGACCCGACGCCCACAACGACGTTCCTGTTGCCGGTCACCTTGACCGGGATGAACGACATCGCTCCGACGGGGACAAGGATCTCGTCCCCGTCCTTGGCGTCCCTGAACGCTTTGATCGCGTCCGAGGCCATGGTGACCTCGTCAAGCGAGACACGGAGGACCTGGACCTGACGGCTGAGGGCATCGACCCTCTCCTTGTATGATTCCATCACGGCGATGGCCTGACGGAGCTCGTTGTCTTCCAAGTTCACTCACCGATCTGGTATTTCACGAGGTGGCTCTCGACCTGGTCTGCGGGGATCTCCTCGACCTTGGTGATGTCGATCTGCCATCTCTTGAGCTTGTGCTTGCTTCCGATGGTGGAGAGCGCCTTCTCTTTCACTGCGGCCTCGTCCTCAGCGGCCATCTCGACGGAGAAGGGCTGGGTTTTCCTGGGGTCTGCGTAGGTTCCTGTGACACGGAATGCTTTCATAGTGATTACCTAGAAGGCTGGATTCTGACCCTATTTATATAATTAGCGTCGATAAGTAATGTACGCGCGTATAATAAAGGAGCGCGCACAGGATGCCCCGGCTCTCCTACAGACCGTCCGGAAGAACGTCACGATCCATATGTGCCAGATGCATCAGAAAAGCTTCTTCTGGAGGTCGGTCTCGGACGCGTATCCGATGTCGGCCATCTTCCTTCCGATCAGGAACACCGCGGCGAACTCCGGCACCTCGGTCTCCCCCGACAGGGCGAAGTGCTCTCCTTTCATGTCTAGGGTCGCGGGCTTCCTCATGGTGATCTTCACGGGCTCGTCGCTGTATTCCGCAGGCACGGCCATCTGCAGGGGGTCGAAGTCCGTCAGCTGCTGCCTCGTTATGGGCGTCACCCTCAGGCCGCTCTTGCCGTGGACGGACCCGGGAAGGCGGATAAGCCTCTTGATGTCCGCGGTGACTGGCTCATCCACTTCTCCGGACAGGCGGTAGGCCATGTCCTCCTTCATGATCTTCACCAGCATGTTCTGCGTGGACTGGGACAGGACTGCCATGTTGTTCTTCACGAATATGACCGTCCTGGCCTTCTTCAGCTCCTCCTGGGCCTTCATCACGGTCTTGATGTCGCTGCCTTTGATCGACGGGTACTCCCTCTTCACAGCCTTGGCATCGGTGTCGCAGAAGTCGTTGACGACGTCCATCAGGCCGTTCCTCATCCTGAGCTTCCATCCGCCGGAGTCGGCGGGAGGTATCAGACGGTCCTTGGCGATGTTGGTCCTCACGCCGGAGCCCGTGACCACCTGAGAGGTGGGGACCCTGTTGTACGGGAACACCCAGTCTATGTTCAGGCCGGTGCCGGTGATGTAGTCGACGAGCTCCCTCCTCTCGTGGGTCCCGAGCCCCATCACGTCGGGGGTCCTGACGTGGGCGTGGTACCCCCTTCCTCCGGAGAACGTTATGTGCACCTGGTCCTCCGAGAACCCGAGGTCTCCCAGGAGGAACGAATCGACCAGGTTGATCATCTCCTTCCTGATCTGCAGGAGCATCTCCGAGTAGGTCATCTCCTTGGCCCCGTCCAGGTGGTCGGCGTCGAGGTCGAAGATGAGCTCCGCTCCGAGCCAGTCCTTCTCGTCCATGGTGGGAGCGTCCGGCTTCCTGTAGTAGGACGTGGAATAGTAGCTGTGCGACGGGACCTGTCCGAGCATGAACCTGTGCAGCTCGTTCGGATTGGGGAACGAGATGTGCCTCTGGACGAAGGACTTGTCGAAGAACATGAACCCGAACTCCCTGCGGGTGAACCTGTCCGGCAATATGGGCGTGTTCACCCTGTAGTATTTCCTGAACGACTTCAGAAGGAAGCGGGCGTTCGAATCCATCGGATGGTCATGAACGGGGGGCCTATAAAATGGATGCCGAAGCTGTCCCGGGGCATCAATCTGACCTCTCTTATACTAGTAGATGATAAAACGTGCATGGCGGAGCAGGTCCCGGTCTACGACAACCACATCCACATGAGCCCTTCCGGGCGCAACATCGAGGCTCTGAAGGAGTTCGAAGCCGCAGGCGGGACGGGGCTAACGCTCGTCACCCTCCCTTATCCCGAGGTCCCCATAGCATGCGGGGCCGATTTTGCCAGGTCGTACGAGATCACCTACGGCCTTGCGGCCAAGGCCAGGGAGGCCACTTCCCTGGAGATCAACATCGCCGTCGGCCCGTATCCCGTCCTCATCCTCCGCCTGGCGGAGGCGTTCGGGCTGGAGAAGGCCGAGGAGATCATGGTCCGCGGGATGGAGGATGCCGGCAAGGCCGTCGCCGAAGGGCGCGCCGTGGCGATCGGCGAGATAGGGCGTCCGCACTTCCCGGTGCCTGCAGAGGTCCGCGAGGCGTCGGACAGGGTCCTGCTGGTCGGGATGCAGCTGGCGAAGGAGAACGATTGCCCTGTCATCATCCATTGCGAATCTGAAACCGACACCGACAGGTCGTTGGCGGAGCTCGCAGACAGGGCAGGCCTGGACCGCGGCCTGGTCATCAAGCACTCCTCTCCTCCGTGGGTCACGGAAGAGGAGACATGCGGGGTGATGCCCTCGATCCCTGCATCCAAGACGAACATGAGGGAGGCCTACGGCAAAGGGACGGACCGCTTCATGATGGAGACCGACTATATCGATGACCCGGCCAAGCCCGGCGCGATAATGTCAGTCACAACGGTCCCCAAGAGGGTCCGTGCATGGCTGGCCAACGGGGAGGTCCCGACGGAGAGCATCCACAGGATATGCGGGGACATCCCCGATTCGCTTTACAGGAGATGAAGTCATGGCAGTAACAATCACGGGAGTTTATGACGAAGGTGCAATCGAGGACACTCCGCTCATCGGAGCCAAGGGGTTCTCCGTCCTCATCGACACTGAGGACGCCAGGTTCCTCGTGGACACCGGCCTCAGGGGAAGGTACCTGAGGCACAACCTGGAGAACCTGGAGATCGACCCCGAGTCCATCGACGCTCTGATCGTCACCCAGTTCCACCCGGACAATTGCGCGGCTGTGAACGGCCTGCTGGAGGCCAGGGAGTCCCCGCTGAGGATCTACGGCCCCGAGAAGATGTTCGTCGCGAAGAAAGCGCTCCCCCTGGGCAGGAAGATGGCGGTCACCGAGGAGAACATGCCCAAGGCCGTGCCCGAAACCGAGGCGGGATGGATCGAGCTCTCTCCGGAAGTGTCGGTCACGCCGTTCATCGACGGCGAGAGGTTCGTGCTCGTGAAGGGCAAGCGCCTGACGCTGGTCTCCGGAAGGGGCGTCGCAGGCCCTGCGGCTCCTCTGAAGGCCGTGTACGACAGGATCGGGAGGTATCCTGACGCCTACCTCGGCTCAGTGCTCTTGGAGAAGAGGAAGAAGCCCGTCGCCGCATCCTACGCGAGCGAGTTCGATGCCAGCGGATGCAAGGTCCTGTACCTGAACCACGCCACCGGCCGCGACGGCATGGTGAACCTCCGCACGCACCTAGGTCTGAACGGGGTCAACGAATTCTACGTCGGATCCGTCTACAAAGGATGACATCCTGAAGCTTCGAGGGCATCCTTTATATAGGGAGTTCCAGCAATAGCTCTCCGATTACTATGCATTGGCGTCTAAGAACCTTGGCGATGTTCGTAGCCATGACCGGGCTGCTCGTCGTTATAGGAACAGTAGTGGGGGCGATCTTCAAGAACTGGATGCTCGGCCTCACGATCATGTTGGCAGTCTCCATACTGTTCAACCTGTTCGCCTACTTCTGCTCGAAGCAGATGGCCCTCTCCGCCAACAAGGTGCGCCTTGTCACCAGAGAGGAGGAGCCCAGGCTCTACGGCATCGTCGAGCGCCTCGCCGAGAAGGCGGGCCTTCCGATGCCCGAGGTCGGAGTGTCCGACCTTCCGATGCCCAACGCGTTCGCCACCGGCCGCAACCCGAAGAACGCCGCGGTCGTCGCCACCCGCCAGCTCATGAACCTGCTGACCGACGACGAGCTCGAAGGAGTCATGGCCCACGAGCTCTCCCACGTGAAGAACAGGGACATTCTCGTCATGTCCGTGGCATCCACCATGGCGTCCCTGGTCGCATACGTGGCCAGGATGGCAGTCTGGGCATCGCTGTTCAACAACGATAACAACGGGGCCAGCTTCGCGATCGCGATCCTGGCGGACATAACCCTGCCCATCGCCGCCATGCTCATCCAGCTCGGAGTCTCGAGGAACAGGGAGTACCTGGCCGACGAGTCCGGAGCGAGGCTCACAGGCAAGCCCATGGCCCTGGCCAATGCGCTGGTAAGGATCGAGGGCGGATGCTCTGCGAGCACCAACAAGTACGACAACCCCTCGGCTGCCAACATGTGGATATCCAACCCCTTCGGCACCAAGAAGACTGCCGGGCTGATCAACCTGTTCCGCACGCACCCCTCGACCCCTGACAGGATCGAGAGGCTCAAGAAGCTCGACCAGGAGCTCAACGGCTCCTCTTCCGAGCGCTATTACGACTTCTGAAAAGGAAAAGCGCGTCCGGGCTCCGGGCCCGGACGCCACTTCAGTGGACGGGCTCCCACTTGCAGAGCTCGTTGGTCTTTGACAGGGTGGATCCTCTGAGGATCTCCTCCCTGGTCCTGTCCTCCCTCTCGTGGACGTCGATGGCGCGGTTGGCGATCTCGACGGCCACCTCCTTGGGGATGACGACGACTCCGCTCTCGTCGCCCACGATCCAGTCTCCCGTGCGGACCTTCTGCCCGCCGACTGTGACCTCGATCCCTATCCCGCCGTAGCCCTTGGGCTCACCGGCGCAGGGCGCGACGGTCCTGGAGAATGCGGGGAATCCCATCTCGCGGATGTCGTCTATGTCTCTCACGGCTCCGTCCACGACCAGGCCTGCGACGCCCATCTGCACAGCGGAATGGGATGCGAGCTCGCCCCACACGGCCACGGGAGCGCCTCCGACGTCCACCACGATGATGTCGCCCTTCTTGGCGCGGTCTATGGCCTCCACGGGCTTGGCCCAGTCGCCGTTGGCGGTCTGCACGGTAAGGGCCCTGCCGACCATCTTCTGCTTGTGGGCCAGGGACTGGGGCAGTATGCCGAACATGACCCCCTGCTTGTGGAAGGCATCGGATATGTTGCAGGTGGACACCTTGGAGAACGCTTCGAAGAGCTCCTCCTCCCCGTACTTCTTGGCGAGGCCGGTGTCGACCTTTGCGCCGGAGATGGACTTCTTGATGTCCTCGGCGGCCTTCTTGATGTCTCCGGTCTTGATGATCGCGCCTCCGACGATGATGTCCGTGGCGCCTGCCTCGGCGTAGAGGCCGGCGTTCTCGGCGGTGATCCCGCCTGCGACGGCGATGGGTATGGAAACGGATGCCACGATCCTCCTCAGGACGTCTATCGGGGGCTCCTCTCCGCGCATCTGGGTGTCGATGCCCATGTGCAGGCATATGTACGCCACTCCGAGCTTCTCGACCTCCTTGGACCTGGCGACCCTGTCGGGGACGTTGATCATGTCGACCATGATCTCGGTGCCGTACTTCCTTCCGGCCATGACTGCCTCCTCGATCGTGGCATCGTCGGCCAGCCCGAGGACGGTGACGATGTCCGCGCCCGCTTTGGCCATGATCTCGACCTCGAACGCTCCGACGTCCATGGTCTTGGTGTCGGCGATGATCTTCTTCCCGGGGAACTCGCGCTTCAGCGTCCTGACGGCGTCGGCGCCCTCGCTCTTGATGAGCGGCGTGCCAACTTCGACCCAGTCCGCGCCGCCTGCGACCGCCTCCTTGGCGATCTCGACGGCCCTGTTCAGCTGCATGAGGTCCAGTGCGACCTGAAGGAAAGTCATGTCCCGACCATAATCTGCTCCTTATAAACCATTATCGAGGGGGCAGGAGAAAGCCACTCAGCTCGCCCGTCTATCATCAGCGCTCAGCTCGATGTAACGATCATCATCGTGGCATCTGCCCATAGGGGGCGGTCGATGATAACACTTGCCGTCCATGCTCACCCTTATCTATGCTCTCGTGATAGCGACCCGTAGTGGTTCACCGATGTTCAAGAAGAAGGAGAACAGGATACGCGTGCTTTTCGTGGATGCCAAGAACGATTTCTCGTCCCAGGTGGCCGAGTATTTCACGGCCAAGCTGTTTCCCCAGCTCTACGAGGTCTACAGCGCGGGCCCGGAGCACGACATCGTCGACTGCGAGATGATCTCCGCGATGTACCAGAACGGAGAGGACATGAGGCGCCAGGTCTCCAAGGACTTCAAGGACGAGGACTACCTCAGGAAGGACCAGGAGTACGACTATGTCATCTTCACGGAGGAGCCCGTCTTCAAGGAGTGGGCCTCCAAGACCCCCTGGAAGGGCAAGCAGATCCTCGCCCCCATGCGCCAGAGGCTCGATTTCGAGGCCACCGACGACCTGGAGCTCTACAACGAGTACGTGGAGTCCATGAAGCAGATCGAGGCCTGGGTGAAGGAGAACATGGCCGACCCGGCGAAGCTCGCATCGATGGTCTCCGCATGATCCCTGTCATAATCTTCGACAAGTGCCAGTGCGATCCCAAGAAGTGCACTGCGAAGAGGATGCTCAAGTTCGGGCTGGGCAAGGAGGCCAAGACCCTCGGGGCCATCCCGTCCGGGTCGATCGTGCTGTCCCCGTTCTCGGACAAGGCCCTTTCGCCTGCCGACCTGCGCTATGCGCACAAGGGCCTGGTGGTCATGGACCTGACCTGGACCAACATCGACGAGTTCCCCAGGCTGAAGAAGGTGGAGGAGAGGGCGCTGCCGTACCTGCTGGCGTCCAATCCGATAAACTGGGGCAGGCCCATGGAGCTCAACAGCGCCGAGGCCGTCATGGCGGCATTGATGATCCTGGGGCAGAAGGAGCAGGCCGAGGAGTTCATAGGCCGTTTCAACTGGGCCCCGGAGTTCATGAGGCTGAACGGGGCCATGCTAGAGGATTACTCCAAGGCTGCCGACAGCACCGAAGTGGTCCGCATCCAGAACGAGTACATCGAGTCAATCGTCGGCGACCGCGAGTCCTGATGCGGCCTGTCGCACAGTCGTCCGAGGAGGAACCGGAAGCATCTCGGCTCCATGCTTCGCCTTTCTCCGCAAGAGCGTCGACGGCATTCTCATTCTATCATGGTCCGAGACACCCGATCGGCACGACGAGCACTCCGTCATCGCGGACGTATGAGAGCTTTGCTCCCGTCAGGACCATTTTGAACGCAGGCTTCGGAAGTTTCGCATCCTCCAGCGCGGATTCGAGCTTCAGGAGGTTCTTGGCACCGTCATCGATGTCGCCGGAACCGAGCTTGACCTCGATCAACCCGAATCTGCCGTCATCCAATGATACGACAGCGTCGACCTCGAGTCCGTATCTGTCATGATAATAGGAAACTTTACCGTGGATCATCGATGAATAGACTCTTAGATCCCTTATGCACAAGGATTCGAACAGGAGCCCGAACGTGTTGAAGTCGTTCTTGTAGTTAGAGGGGGTGAATCCTAGGTACAGTGCTGCGATGGAAGGATCGATGAGCTCTCTCTTAGGGGATGAACGGATGGCACCTTTGGACCTCGCAGAAGGATTCCATGCATCTACATCTTTGATCAGATACACATTCTTCAAAGCAGCTATGTAGTCGTAATATTTCGACTCTGAAAAGGCGCTGTCTCCTTTCGCGACGTCTGCGTGTATCGTCTTGTTGGTGGCCAAGGAGGATATGTTGCGTGAGTACGACCTTACAATCTCTTTTGCGAGCTCAGGATCCTTCGCATACTTCTTCAAGGAGAGGTCGTCGCCCTTATAGATCAAGTCGAGATATCTTCTGAGCTTGGTGGCGCATTTGAGATAGTCTTGTCCTATGTTTGATGGCCAACCGCCTCTGCACAGGCAATACGCCAGCTGATCCACTGTGAGCGATGATTCCGCACCCATTTCGCATGTGCCTTCGAACAGCGACCTCAACGAAATCTGCCCGTTGGAATCCCGGGACTCGAAGAGGCTCATGGGGTACATGTTCAACACGCCTATCCGTCCTGCGCCGCTATGATGGGTCGATCCTTCCGGGGGAACTCTGGAACCTGTCAGCAGGAACATTCCCGTTTCTGAGAACTCATCTACCTCAGAACGGACCGCGTCCCATATCTCGGGCATGACCTGCCATTCATCGATAAGCCTTGGATGCTCTCCATCGAGTATGTTAGAAATGCTCACGCTAGCCGCTTTCTTGTATTGGTCGATCTTCCTCGGATTCTGTAGCTTGACCACGCTCTTGGCTTTCATCTCGGCAGTAGTTGTCTTACCGCACCATTTCGGTCCGCGCAGCAACACAGCTCCGAAGGTATCGAGATAGAATTCCAGATCGTCATCAACGACCCTATGAAGATACTCTTCCATGATGGATGCTATGTTTGGGCAGTTTATAAGACTGTTGTTTTTGCTATAACTTTGGGGCAAATTCTGCTAGAGATTTGTGGTAATAGAAATACGAATTACATGGCGTCTGGGTCATTGTCTAGATGGCCTTTGAACCTGGTCAGAGCAGGACCCATAGGCGACAGCTTCTGTGCGGATAATTTTGCTCACGAAAGAGTGCTTGCTCGTTTCGTACTCGGAGGGGCCAGGAAGAACACGTCCACAGGTCTCATGAGGTCAATCGTTTGCTTTGTGGTGGAGGCCGCACGTTTGGTGCCTTCGAGGTCGGAGTCCACAATGACAGGGGTATCGGTCGCTATGGTTTCCCGATTTGTGGCGCGCTGCCGATCCGAAAACGATGATCGGCTGGGAGAGACGGCTGTGGCGATCATCTCGACAATACCGTCCGCATCCTGCAGTCAAACGTGGAATCCCCTCATGGTGAGTATGAAACCCGGTTCAAGCAACGAATGGAAGAAAGAAAGGGTGAAAGAAGGGGTTTGCCGCCGAAGCGGCTCTATTCTTCTGCAGAATCACTCGGTGATAGCAGAGGAGGGGCACTCGTCGATGCAAGCGCCGCAGTCGATGCACTTGCCGGCATCGATGACAGCGATGTCATCGCAGGTGATGGCTCCCTCAGGGCAGACGTCCACACATGCTCCGCATGCAACACACTCAGATCCGTTAATTGTAACCATATGATTACCTCAGCATCTACGACGTTGAAGGCATATAAAAAGTTGATTAAAATCCGTTTTGGAAATGCTAATTCTTAGCATATTTTGTTAGGAAATCCTCAACATTGTAACGCCGATTTTTCCGCAGTCTGGCTATGTCGGACGCCGCTTGTTTTAACGCCGTTAATAAGAGGCGCCCTGTTATGGCATTCCGAAAACCCTGTGCCATCGTCGCCTCTCGGCGCCGCCGCGTTCCGCCGGCGGCAGGACGCGGCTAAAATGCCTTTTATATCTCCGATGGAATGGGTCCGAAGATGACCTCCGACGACCTTCTGCCGATGATATGGGACGCACTCGGCAACGACCTCCTGACCACCAAGGAGGCCACCGACCGCCTGGAGCACCTGTTCGAGTACAGGTGCCCCGACGACCTCGCCAAGACCCTGATGAAGTACCGCAAGGCGGGCAAGATCAAAGGGCAGATATCGATGGAGCGCGGAGGATGGGTCTGGTGGGCCGACGAGGAATGCAAGGGGGCTGTCGAATGATCAACTTCCAGGACGATGACATCAAAGCCGCATGGAACGACCTCTTCACGAAGGAGAAGTACCGCCTGATGATCACATGCATCGCGGAGAACTACCCTCAGAAGAAGAGCCTGATGGTCGACTATGCCGACATCAACACCTACAACGTGGACTTCGCGATGTACGTCCTCGACAACCCCGACAAGTGCCTGGAGCTCGCCAAGAACATAGCAATGTCTCTTGTCCCCAATATAAGCAGGCCCGGGGAAGCCATCAACATAAGGATATTCAACCTCCCCCGCGACGCCACCGTCGACATCCGCAACCTGAGAGCCGACCACCTGAGGAGGCTCGTGGCCGTGGAGGGGCTGGCAAGGAAGGTCACCACCGTCAAGCCCAGGATGACCGTCGGCCTGTTCAGATGCGCCAGGTGCGGCGCCGAGATGTGGATACAGCAGCCCGGGATGCTCCTCAAGGAGCCCATGATGTGCGTGAACACCGAGGGGAGCTGCAACAAGCAGGCCACCCGCTTCATCCTCGACGAGAAGGCGTCGGTATACATCGACACTCAGAAGATCGAGATACAGGAGTCCCCCGAGGGCCTGAGAGGAGGAGCCCAGCCCGAGAGGATCACCGGGTACGTGGAGGACGACATCGCCGGAGAGGTCACCGCAGGGAACAGGATCACGCTGAACGGCATCCTCAGGTCTGTCGAGAAGACAGACAGGGACAAGTCCACCGTCTTCGAGACGTACCTCGACGTCGTGTCCGTGGAGTTCGAGCAGCACGAGTACGACGAGATACAGATCACCGAAGAGGACGAGAAGGAGATCCTCCGCATGTCGAAGGATCCCGAGCTGTTCGAGAACATAGTCAAATCCATATCCCCCTCGATCTACGGGCTGGATTCCGTCAAGAGGTCCATCGCGCTGCAGCTGTTCGGAGGCTGCCACAAGGAGATGGACGACGGGACCGTCATGAGAGGGGACATGCATATCCTCCTGATGGGAGACCCCGGAGTCGCGAAGTCGCAGCTGCTGAGGTACATGAGCATGCTGGCCCCGAGAGGGATCTACGCTTCCGGGAAGTCCGCGTCCGCGGCCGGTCTGACCGCGGCCGCCGTCAGGGACGACTTCGGAGACGGCAGATGGACCCTGGAGGCCGGAGCGCTGGTCCTGGCGGACAAGGGTCTGGCATGCATCGATGAGCTGGACAAGATGACGGACCAGGACAGGTCGTCCCTGCACGAGGCCATGGAGTCGCAGAAGATCTCCGTCGCCAAGGCCGGGATAACGGCGACCCTGCAGTGCAGATGCTCCATGCTCGCGGCGGCGAACCCCAAGTACGGCAGGTTCGAGGAGGACACGCCCATCGCCGAGCAGATCGACCTGCCTCCTGCGCTGATGTCCCGTTTCGATCTCATATTCGTCCTGACCGACAAGCCCGACAAGTCCAGGGACACGAAGATCACCGAGCACATCCTCAAGGCGCACCAGCGCGGACAGGTGAGGATGATGCACGAGGGCGAGACCGTCGACGGCGTGGACCCGTCCAAGATCCTGGCCGATACGGACACCATCCGCCCGGTGTACGGCGTGGACATCCTGAGGAAGTACGTCGCCTATTCCAAGAGGATCACGCCCATCATGACCGACGAGGCCAAGGAGATCATCGAGCGCAGCTACCTCAGGATAAGGAACATGGGCAACGACGGCTCGTCCGTGCCCATAACCGCCAGGCAGCTGGAGGCGTTCGTCCGTCTGTCCGAGGCATCGGCGAAGATGAGGCTCAGCCGGGTGGTCACCGACGTGGACGCCAACCGCGCCGTGGACCTGGTGGAGGACTACCTCAAGAGGATCGCCGGCAACGACGACGGCGGGTTCGACATAGACAAGATCGCCTCGGGGATCAGCTCCAAGGACAGGAACAAGATCGATGTGGTCAGGGGCATCATGCGCGAGTTCGGCGGCGACGGCCTGAACGCAGAGGAGCTGGAGCAGCACTGCGCCTCCCAGGGCCTGAACGACACCGACGTCACCAGGGCCCTGAAGCAGCTGAGCGATGCCGGCGAGATATACAAGACCCCTTCGGGGATATACAAGAGGACGTGAGACCGATGTTCGTCAGGATACACACACATGGCAACGACAGGATCCTCGCCGCATGCGACGAGGACATAATCGGCATGACATTCGCAGGGGACGGCGCCAGGATCACGGTCTCCGAGGGCTTCTACAAGGGCGAGTCCGTCTCCGAGGACGCCTACAGGGAGAGGATGAAGTCCATCACCATCATGAACATCGTCGGGGAGAGGGCCGTCGCCATCGCCATCGAGGAGGGCATGGTCAGTCCCGACTGCGTGATGGAGATCGGCGGCGTCCGCCATGCCCAGGTGGTGCTGTATTGAGCTTCTGCGTCAAATGCGGGAGGGACTGCGAGGAGTCCCTCGAAGGCCTGTGCATAGACTGCTGGCTGGGCGGGAGGAAGCTCACCATGCTGCCGCATCATGTGGACCTGAAGGTCTGCACCAACTGCGGCGAGTACGAGTTCAGGGACAGGTGGACCAGGATGGACCGCCTGGACGCTGTGCAGGACGCAGCCATGGATGCGATGTCCGCTATCCGCGACGTGGTCCCCGTTTCGATGTCCGCCTCCGTCGAGGAGCAGGACCCCTACACGTACAGGGTGGATGTTGTCACCGCCTGCGACGTCCTCGGGTACGAGACCGAAGACGAGTCCTCAACCACAGTCCGCATCAAGAACACGGTCTGCAAGAGGTGCTCCAGGCAGCTCGGCAGCTACTACGAGGCGATCCTGCAGATACGCACGGGCTCCGGGAAGCTGTCTCCCGAGATGAGGGAGGAGACCCTGGCCATGGTGGAGAACTCCGTCGCCAGGCAGGCCGCGAACAACAGGTCGTTGTTCATAACCAAGATGGAGCTGGTCACCGGAGGGGTGGACGTGTACCTTTCGTCCATGTCCCTCGGGAAGTCCCTGGCAAGGGAGCTGGCCGACCATTACTGCGCCGAGACCAAGGAGTCCCCCAAGCTTGTGGGGCAGACCACGGACGGCCAGGACATGTACAGGATCACCTATCTTGTGAGGCTCCCCGAGTACCATGTCGGGGACGTGGTCCGCTTCCAGGGCCACTGGTGCAAGCTCGTCCGCGTCTCCAGCGGAGGCGGGCGCGTCATAGACCTGATGGACTTCCGTGAGAGGGCGGTCCGCAGGGCCGACATGACCGAGATCAAGCTCTACGAGGCCGGAGGCGACCTGCCGGAGGCCACCGTGGTCAGCCGCTCCGGGGAGGAGATACAGGTCCTGGACCCTCACAGCTATGCGACGGTGGACCTCAGGGTGCCCGCCGACGCGGAGATAGGGGACTCGGTCAAGGTCGTCACCATCGACGATGCTCTCTACTTCGTGCCGTGATGCCCAATCTCCAAATACAACCGATTCTCTCATCACCGTCATGATAAAGCTGCCCGAACCTGTGGACGATGTCGTGGTCAACCTGCTCCGTCTCGCGAACACGAGGCTCCCGGAGGACATCGGCTGGGCCATGGAGGCCGCGGCCGGATGGGAGACCAACCCAGTCGCCTACACCCAGCTGGGGGCCGTCATGGACAACGTGAAGAAGGCCGAGCATCTCGGCCTGCCGATGTGCCAGGACACGGGCATCCCGGTGTTCTACGTGAGGGGCAGCTTCGATTCTTCCATAGCGGGCAAGATCGCCGAGGGGGTCCGCAGGGCCACCCGCAGCATCCCGCTGAGGCCGAACACCGTCGACCCGATCACCAGGCAGAACCTGGGAGACAACCTGGGCGATGGCATGCCCATCATCCATTACATCCCGACGGACGATAATTTCACGGAGATAACCGTGCTCCCCAAGGGCGCCGGGTCCGAGAACATGACCCGTCTGGCCATGCTCAACCCGGCCGACGGCATCGAAGGGGTGAAGAGGTTCGTCATGGACTCCGTCCTCGACGCGGGAGGCCGTCCGTGCCCTCCGTCCATAGTCGGGGTCGGGATCGGCGGGACCTCGGACAGATGCGTCGAGATGGCCAAAGAGGCCCTCCTGATGCCCATCGACGAGGACAACCCGGACAAGTCCCTCAGGGAGCTGGAGGAGGAGCTGTTCATAGCCCTCAACCGCTCCGGCCTGGGCCCCATGGGCCTCGGAGGGGACACGACCGTCCTGAAGGTCAGGCTGAAGAAGTGCGCCTGCCACACCGCGAGCCTCCCGGTCGCCGTCAACATAGGCTGCTGGGCCACCCGCAGGGCTTCCGCCCGCATAACGGCTGAAGGCGTCGAGTACTCTCAGGGGGTGACGCTTTGAAGGTCCTCACAGCGCCTCTGGACGAGGAGACCGTCAGGTCCCTGGAGCTCGGAGAGACCGTCTTCCTCTCCGGTCCGATAATCACAGGCCGCGACGAGATGCATATCCGCGCGCTGGAGATGGCCGAGAAGGGCGAGGACGTCCCCGAAGGGCTCAACAAGGCAGTGATCTTCCACTGCGGCCCCATCATGAGGCAGAGGGAGGACGGATCCTGGGCGGTCGTAGCCGCAGGGCCCACCACATCCGCCAGGATGAACAAGCTGGAGCCCGAGATGATCGCCACGTTCAACATCCGCGCGATCGTCGGGAAGGGCGGGATGTCCAAGCCCACCGCAGATGCGATGAAGGACTACGGGTGCGTCTACCTGGCCGCCACCGGCGGCGCAGCCATCACCCTCGCCGAGGGCCTGGACAGGTGCACCGGCGTGGACTGGCTGGACCTGGGCATGGCCGAGGCCATGTGGCATTTCGAGGCACAGAGGTTCGGCCCGCTCATAGTCGCGATAGACGCTCAGGGCAGGAGCCTCTACGACAAGGTCAACGAGTCCCTCGTCAGAGATCTCTGAGGTCGTCGTCGGACTTCGCCGGCTCGAGGTCGTTCTCGATCTGGACAGGGGAGTTGGGCTGCCTCGACCATCTGGCCAGCGAGATCGTGACGGCCAGCATCAGGACCAGGACGATGAATCCGATGAGCATCATCGAGTGGGCGTTGTCCAGCCCGAACAGCACGTCGGACTTGATCTTCTCGAGGTTCACGATGCAGGCGAGCGAGCTGCTGGTGCTGACCTCCTCTTCCAAGGTCTTGCTCTCGAACCCGTTGCAGGAGACCGTCATCGTGTACGTCCCGTAAGGGCATTTGATCGAGAAGTAGCCCTTGTCATCGGTGGTCGTGGTGTAGTTCTTGCCGGATTCCGTGGAGACCAGCGTGACCTTGGCGCCGTTCAGGCCTGTGGACTGGCCGGACACCTCTCCGAGCACGCTCCCGTAGATGTCCCCGATTGTGACGGCCATGATGATCGAGGACAGGCTGTCTGCGGTGCCTGTCAGGGCGTACTTTCCGTCGGAGCCCTTCTTGCCGGGCTCGAGGGTGAACGGGAAGTACTCTCCGTCATCGGCCTCGCCGTTGGACGTCATGTTGGGGTGGGCCCTGACGGCGTACTCCGAGTACTCCAGCGTGATGTAGTGGGCGTTGCTGCCGTCGTAGTCGATGACGGTGAACTCGAACCTCCCGTTCTCATCGGTCTCGCAGGCGTCTATCTCCACCTTGTCTATGTCGTAGAGCCTCACCGTGACACCGCTCAGGGGCTTGTTGTCTTCCTGCTCGATGGTGGCGACGTATCCGTAGAAAGTGTAGGACACGGGCTCGGGGTCCGGATCGGCAACGGCCGCTCCTTCGGCATCCTGGATGGATGACAGCACGATCGTCGCGAGGACGACTGCCATTGCGAGTGCGATTGCCTTCTGCCGGCTCATGCTCGTGCATCTCCCATCGCGGTTTTTATGATTTCGGGGATTCGGTCTGAGGAAGGCGAAGGTTCGGCGGCGGCTCCGAGGCTATTCGGCCCTTAACATTCCGTCCGTTCCGATAGCTCATTATATACTTCAGACGAGGGTCCGCATCCCATGGCCAAGTACAGATGCGCGATCTGCGGCGAGATATACGACGAGGAGGCCGAGGGCGTCAGGTTCGAGGACCTTCCGGACGACTGGGTGTGCCCCATGTGCGGGTCTCCCAAAGGAGAGTTCTACCTGTGGGAGGAGGACGGGCCCGTTCCGGCCGCCGTCCCAGTCCCGGCGGAAGAGGAGGCCGAGACCGAAGAGGACGACATCTCCATCGACCCCAGGTTCGTGAGGCACGACAACGGCCCGATGGACGAGATCCGCGAGATGTCCTACACCGGCAGGAGCCCCGGGGAGCCGATGGAGACGCTCCTCCCGGTCCCCGGTTTCAGGGACATACTCTTCCTCGGCGCGCAGCTCGCCAGGAAGCCGCTGGAAGGCTCCGAGGATGTCTGCCTCCGCACGGTCATCGGGAAGAACGCGGAGAAGCCCATGGTCCTGGAGATGCCCGTGTACATCTCGCACATGAGCTTCGGCGCCTTGTCGGGCAGGGCGAAGATCGCTCTGGCCAAGGGCAGCGCCATGGCGAAGACGGCGATGTGCAGCGGGGAGGGAGGGGCCCTCAGCGACGAGATGAGCGCCTCGTACCGCTACATATTCGAGTACGTCCCGAACGGGTACAGCGCCGACCTGATGACTTTCGAGGCCTGCGATGCCGTGGAGATCAAGATCGGCCAGGGGACCAAGCCTGGCATGGGCGGGCACCTTCCCGGCGCCAAGGTCACGGACATAATCGCGGTCATGAGGGGCAGGAGGCCCGGGCAGGACATCCAGAGCCCCGCGGCCTTCCCGGGGATCGACACCCCCGAGGACCTGAAGAGGACCGTCGACACCCTCCGCGCCAGGACAGGCGGGAAGCCCATAGGCGTGAAGATCGCCGCCGGCCACATCGAGGAGGACCTGGAGTTCATCTCGCGTTCCGGATGCGACTTCATCACCATCGACGGCCGCGGGGGCGCCACAGGCTCCTCCCCCAAGTTCCTGAAGGACAACAGCTCCGTTCCGACGGTCTATGCGCTGGCCAGGGCCAGGAGGTACATGGACGAGCACGGCATGGAGCAGGAGCTAGTCATGACAGGGGGCTTCCGCACAGGAGGGGACGTCGTGAAGGCGATCGCCATGGGGGCCGATGCCGTCGCGATGGCGTCCGCGGCGCTGATGGCCCTGGGCTGCCAGAGGTACAGGGCATGCGATTCCGGCAAGTGCCCCATGGGCATCGCCACGCAGGACCCTGAGCTGGAGTCGCGCCTGGACCAGGAGGCCGGCGCCAAGCGCGTGGCCAACTTCCTGAACGCGCTGGCCGGGCAGCTGGCGGCGTTCGCCAGGGCGTCCGGCCACAGGGACGTCCACGACCTTTCCACGGACGACCTGTGCACCACCGACTCCGAGATATCCGCTGCCACGGGCATCAGGCACGCATGAAGCACCGGGGCCCGTCCGAGACGGCGGGCCCTCCATCCCCACAGGCGCGACGGGCGCCCGATGCAATGGTTTAAATCACTATCAAACATGAGTCCACCGATTGGTGTCACGATGCTGGAGAAGGTGGACAGGACATACACGAAAGACGAGGTCATGGGCCTCATGGAGCCTCTCATCTCGACGTGGTTCAACGAGAGGTTCGACGATCTGACGATCCCCCAGGCGAAGGCGATCCCTGTCATCCACCAGCGCCGCAACGTCCTGGTATCTTCTCCCACAGGGTCCGGGAAGACGCTCACCGCATTCACCAGCATCATCAACGAGCTCACCCGTTACTCCCGCGAGGGCACCTTGGAGGAGAGGGTGTACTGCATCTACGTCTCTCCGCTGAAAGCCCTGGCCAACGACGTGAACCGCAACCTGAACACGCCTCTGGCCGAGATGCGCGAGGTCGCCGCCGCCCATGGCATGGACATCCCGGACATCCGCGTGGCCGTCCGTTCCGGGGACACCCCCCAGAACGAGAGGCAGAAGATGGTCCGCCATCCTCCGCACATCCTAATCACCACCCCTGAGAGCCTGGCCCTCATCCTGTCTGCTCCGAAGTTCAGAGAGGCGTTCGAGAAGGTCGAATGGGTCATCCTCGATGAGATCCATGACATCTGCGATTCCAAGAGGGGGGCTTTCCTGTCCCTGACCCTGGAGCGCCTGAGGAACTACTGCAGGAACGACTTCGTCAGGATAGGGCTGTCCGCCACGCTGGCGCCCATCGACGCCATCGCCGGGTACCTGGTTGGCTGCAATCCCGACGGGTCCCTGCGCGACGTCGCCCTCATCGAATCGGGCTCCAAGAAGAAGCTGGACCTGAAGGTCATCTGTCCGACGGAGGACATGACCACCCTGTCCTCGGACATCGTCAACTCGATGATGTACGACACTCTGAAGGAGCTGATCGACCAGCACGACACCACCCTCGTCTTCACGAACACCCGTTCCGGTGCCGAGAGCGTCGTCTACAAGCTGAAGGAGAGGGGGCTGGAGAACGTGGAGGTCCATCATAGCTCCCTGGGGAAGGAGATCCGCCTTGACGTGGAGGAGAGGCTCAAGAGAGGGGAGATCAAGTGCGTCGTGTCCTCCACATCCCTGGAGCTGGGGATCGACATCGGGTCCGTGGACCTGGTCTGCCAGATCGGGTCGCCGAAGTCCGTGGCCAAGGGCCTGCAGAGGATCGGCCGCAGCGGGCACAGCTTCGGGAAGGTTGCCAAGGGCCGCCTGCTGGTGTTCGACCCCGACGACCTCGTGGAATGCGCCGTAATGTGCAGGGCCGCCCACAGGGGGGACATCGACCGCGTCGGGATCCCCGAGGACTGCCTGGACGTGCTGTCGCAGACCGTGGTGGGCATGAGCCTGGACGAGCGCTGGGACGTGCAGGCGGCGTACGACCTCGTGAAAGGGTCCTACTGCTACCGCAACCTCTCGATGGAGTCGTTCATGAACGTCCTCAAGTACCTGGGGAGCAAGGACGACTTCGAGGGGGTGTACTCCAAGATCTGGTACGACCAGGAGGCCGCCCAGTTCGGGAAGAAGAAAGGCTCCAGGATGATCTACTTCATGAACCTGGGGACCATCCCCGAGGAGGCCAACTACCGTGTCATCACGAACCACGGCACCGTCGCCGGGGAGCTCTCCGAGAAGTTCGTGGAGAGGCTCTCCCCCCGCGACGTGTTCGTCCTCGGAGGGAGGTCGTTCGAGTTCGTCCGCTCCAAGGGCATGACCGCCTACGTGAAGGAGGCCAACGGCAGGAAGCCCACCGTCCCGTCATGGGCCGGCGAGATGCTCCCCAGGAGCTTCGACCTGTCCATGGACATCGCCCGCTTCAGGGGCGAGATGGAGACCCGCATCGAGGACCCCGATTCCAAGGCGATCAAGGACCTGGTTGACGATTTCGACGTCGATGAGGGATCCGCAAGGAGCATGCTGTCCTACTTCAGGGAGCAGAACGCCGTGTCCGGGTTCATCCCCGACGACAGGCAGCTGGCGGTGGAGGAGTACATCGATCCCTCCAACAACCAGAAGCTCGTGTTCCACTTCCCCTTCGGGCGCAGGGTCAACGACGCCCTCTCCAGGGCCTACGCCTACCGCATGACCGGGATCATGGGGGCCAACGTCTCCGTCACGATCTCCGACGACAGCTTCATGCTCGGGTGCCCCAGGAAGTTCGACCTCTCCCTGATCCCCGGCCTGATAAAGAGCGGCGAGCTGGAGGCCATACTGAGGAAGTCCCTCAAGGACTCCGAGATCTTCAAGCTCAGGTTCAGGCACACCGCCGCCCGCAGCTTCATGATCCTCAGGAACTACATGGGCCGTCCCATATCGGTCAACAGGCAGCAGGTCCGCTCCACGTACCTCCTGGAGACCCTCGGCGGCATGGACGGCGTCCCCGTGATCGAGGAGACCTACCGCGAGGTCATGGAGGACGACATGGACCTGAAGAACGCCAGGCAGGTCCTGGACATGATCGACTCCGGGGCCATGTCCATAAGGCTCATACATTTCACGGGCACCCCGTCGCCCTTCGCGCATTCCGCGATCCTCTCCGGGTTCTCGGACATAGTCCTCATGGAGGACAGGTCCGCCCTGCTCAGGGAGCTCCACAGGAAGGTCCTGTACAGGGCGCTGGGAGACTCCGTCAGCGAGTTCGAGTTCACGGAGGACCAGATCGTCCCGTACTTCGCGCAGAAGCCGGTCAGGGTGCAGTCCAAGGAGGATATCCCCAAGCTGCTGATGCTCACCGGTCCCCTCCAGGCGTTCCGCGAGAGGGGAAGGAACATCTACGCATACACGGACGAGGACAGGAAGACCGTCGACGGATGGCTCAGGGAGCTGCTCCGCGAAGGCACCATCGGGTCCGTGTTCCTGGACGAGCCCCATGTGATGGTCTCCGACCAGATCCCGTTCTACGCCGCGGCCACCCGCCGCGAGAGGACCCTGAACGACATCGAGCAGCAGGTCCTTGACACGATAGGCGTCGACACGCCCCAGAGCGAGGTGGCGGAGAAGCTGGAGATCAGCGACGATGTGGCGTTCAGGGCCATACGCAAGCTGGAGTCGATGTACCTGGTGGCCCGCACCGACATCGACGGCCGCAACAGGTGGTTCTTCTCGAAGGCGGAGTACCCTCCGGAGGACAGGAGGAGGTCCATCGACGCGATAATCCTCCGCTACCTGGAGTGCTTCGCGCCGGCCACCGTGCAGGAGGTGGCGTTCTCCCTGTCGCTGAGCGACGAGGACGCGAGGACCTCGCTGGAATCGCTGGTCGCGTCGGAGGACGTCTCCCGCGGCAGGTTCCTGATCTCGGAGGACGACCAGTACATGCTCAGGCTGGACCATATGCGCCTCCGCGCCGGAAGGGACAACGTCTACGATTACGAGACCGTGGAGCGCTACAGGCTCACCAAGGGCGAGTCGTTCGAATCCATCGAGGACTTCTTCGCGTTCTACGGCTCCGCGGGCAACGAGCTGGACGTCTACCAGAGGGTCAAGGGCTTCTCCCTGGACAGGTGGTACGCCATGAGGGCGTCCGGCGAGATCCAGCTCGGAAGGTTCGTCAGAGGGAAGGTGAGGTTCGTCCTGAGGGACGATGCCGACCGCTACGCCACCCTCCGCAGGGTGGAGACCGTGCCGGGGGACGAGAAGGTCCTGGCGATGATCGACGCCATGGGCTCCGCCACCCTCCGCCAGCTGGTTGCGGAGACGGGCATGGACAAGGAGGACATGAAGCAGGCCCTGATGCGCCTGGACCGCTCCTTGGAGATAGTCCGCAGCTTCGACGAGAGGGAGGACTGGGGGACTGAGAACACCTACAGCGTGTTCCGCGCCTCGCCGCCCAAGGGCGACCCGGTGACCGAGCTTGTGAGGAAGGCGGTCCGCGGGTACGGCCCGGTGCCGTCCAGCGCCATGAGGTTCATCGTCGACGTCCCTATGGACGAGGTGGAGGCCAGGGCCGAGGAGATCGGCGCCACCACCGTCACCGTGGGCGAGGGCCAGGTCCCGATGCTCGTGATGAAGGACGAGGTCCCCTCGCTGGAGAGCGTCCCCGAGAGGATCTTCCCGATAAGGGTGCTGTCCCTGACTGACCCCGACATAGGATCGAAATGGGCGGAGATATCCTCCCGCTACGGCGACAGGTGGATCTACCCCCTGGCCAGGGGCAACTGCATCGTCGGCGCCCTGGAGATGTGGGAGATGTCCGGATGCATCGAGATCCGCATGATGGACATGGACTCCATCGACCTCCTGCCGGAGGTCCTCGACGCGATCGACGAGATGATGGGGTTCTACAGGATGAAGGGCATAGACATAGTCCGCATCCGCGAGGTCATGAACACCGACACGGAGAAGCTGGAGGACGATGTCGGGAAGGTCCTGGAGTCCCACGGCTACCATCATCTCAACGGCTTCTACGCCTGCGGCCGCTTCGACCCCTGGACAATGTCCGAGCAGGAGGCTGTCAGCTACGTGTTCTCCAAGCAGCACGTGGGCCCCATGCGCTACGCGAAGCTGTCCGACGCCCTGGACGCCAGGGGGTACATCCGCGGAGACCAGGAGATAATGACCCGTGTCGCCGAGAAGACCACCATGAAGAGCAGGATGGACGCCGGCGACCTGGTGAAGATGAGCCTGTCCCCGTCGTACATCGGGTACACGGACAGGAGGAACGCGCCCCTGTACAAGGCCGAGAAGGGCTACGTCCCCGTGGGCGACGCGAAGGACATGTGCAAGCTGATCGCCAAGAAGCAGCCGGTGACCAAGAAGAACCTGCTGGCCGATTCCCCGTACTCCCCTGAGAGGACCAACGAGCTCCTGTCGGAGCTGATGCACAATTCCGTGATCTACCTGGACGGGGAGTCCTGCTACAGCCTGGTCCCGGACAACGGCATGAGCAGGGACGACGCGCTGCTGGAGATCGCCCGCCGCCATTTCAGGGACTTCGGGATGTTCTCCGCGGAGGACTTCTCCCAGTTCATCGAGGGCAGGATGTCCGTGGCCAGAGGGGTGCTCAAGGAGCTGGAGGACGAAGGATACGTCAAGAAAGGCTTCTTCGTGAGGGACGATCCGACGCTCAGATGGATGCTGTCCGAGGACGTGGGCACCAAGATGCCCCGCTTCCTGGGCAATTTCGTGCTCAACTCCCAGGACAACCTCCACATCTACCTGAGGCACATGATCAAGGATGCAACCGGAGCGGGATCGAACTCCGTGGTGTTCACGAACACGACGATCGCGGGATGGTTCAAAGGGAAGGTGTGCGCCACCGGCGCCAAGGTGGAGGACTTCCAGGGCAGCGACCGTGCCGCCAGGATCCTGAAGGAGGCGGCGCAGTCGGTGGGGGTCAGGCTGGAGAGCAAGCGCCAGCAGGACGACGACGATTGGGACGTGTCCGAGTTCTACACCAAGGTGAACCTGGGCGCATGATGCCGTTTCCCGCCGTTTTCCGGCACCGACAACGGCGTTAAATAGCTGAATCCCTTCATCGGCGGTATGAAGATACCCTGCGAGATCGTGGTCTGGTATGTTCTCCCTATGATACGCAGGGAGCTCTCCCGCGAGCTCGTGCAATCCCACGGCATGACCCAGGCCGAGGTGGCCAGGATGTTCGGCGTCACCGATGCCGCCATATCCCAGTACCTGAAGAAGAAGCGCGGGTCCATGCCGGAGGTCGAGGAGCTGCCCCTCTACGAGGACTTCCTCGCCGAGGTCCGCAGGTCTGCGGAGTCCATCTCCACCCACAGGAGCGATTTCTACTCCGAGATGTGCCGCCTCTGCTGCCACGTCAAGGCGTCGGGGCTGCTGGCGGTAATCTACAAGAACCAGACCGGGGTGCTCCCGTCCCAGTGCTGCTGATCAGCCCTTGTCGATGAACGGGCTGTGGTACAGGAGCTCCTGCGCATATCCCGCGTAGGGTCCGAACTTCTCCCGCCCGTACGACGAGACCTTGGAGTACGACCCTGTCACGCCGTACATGCGCTCCATCTCCTTCGAGATGCGGACGTCCACCGGGAACGATTCCAGGTGCCCGTAGGCGAACAGCGCCACGCAGTCGGCCACCTTCGGCCCGACCCCTTTGATCTCCTGGAGGGCCTCTGCGCATTGAATATAGTCCAGCTCCGCCAGCCCGTCGGGGTCGATCTCCCCGTCCTCCACGCGCCTGGCCAGCTCCACGAAGCGCTCTTCTCTGAATCCGAGCCTGCATGTGCATATCTCGTCGCAGCGGTCAAGGATCTGCTTGGGGGAAGGGAACGACCTGCGCTCACCCAGGTCGTCGCCGAAGAGGTCGCAGACGGACTCCACCATCTTCCCGATGCGGGCCACGTTGGCGTTGGTGGCCAGGAGGTACGTGGCGAGGCATTCCCACCTGTCCTGCTCCAGGATCCTCAGCCCGGGGCAGTGCTGCGACAGGGATGCGACGTAGGGGTCCCTGGCGGATATCTTGCGTATGATGGCGTCCAGGTCGTCCTCGGACCTGAAGTAGCGTTTCAGGCGGGACTCGGACGAGCATCCCTGCGCTTCGAAGCCCCCGTCATTCTGGACCAGCCTGACCACTTCATGGCCCAGCACCCCGGTCCATGCATCGTCCTGCTTCCTCCAGCGGTGGGCCTGGCCGCAGCCGAGCGTCGGGTCCAGGGACACATCCATCCTCACGAACATGCCCCGTCAATCGCCCGAGATTACTTTTATCTTATCGATTGGCCGTCTCCCTCGCATGAGATTCGGACCAGCAGGCTATCCGAAGGCAGGAAAGAACCCGGAAGGGGCCCTGGAGTACACGCGCTCCATCGGCCTGGACGCCCTGGAGGTCGAGTTCGTACGCGGCGCCAGGATCAAGCCCGAGCGCGCCCGCGAGATCGGTGCGAAGGCCAAGGCCCTCGACATCAGGCTCAGCTGCCATGCGCCGTACTTCATAAGCTTCAACTCGGAGAGCGACGAGACCCGCCTGAAGAGCATCGGATGGGTCGTGGACACCGCCCGCGCCGCGCACGAGCTGGGAGCGTACATCATAGTCATCCACGCGGCCGCCTACGGGAAGTCCCCCGAGACCGCGCTGCCGTCGGTGATCGACGGATTGTCGAAATGCAAGGATCTGCTGGACGACGAGGGGATCAAGGACGTCACCCTCGGAGTGGAGACCATGGGGAAGCTGGGGCAGTTCGGGACCCTCGACGAGATCGGGAAGGTCATGGACGCCGTGGACGGGGTCCGTCCGGTGCTGGACGTCGCTCATGTCCACGCCCGCGGAAGGGGATGCCTCAAGACAGAGTCCGACATGCGCGCGCTCACAGACCAGTTCTTCTCGCTGGCAGGGGATGTGGCGCACTTCCACATCAGCTGCATCAAGTACGGGGAGAAGGGCGAGATATCCCACCTCCCGCTGTCCGAGAAGGACCCCGACATGCAGATGCTCGCCAACGTGCTCTCGGATTCCAAGCAGGACTGCACCTTCATCTGCGAGTCGCCTCTGATCGAAGAGGATGCAGTGGTCTTCAGGGACATGTTCGGGCGGGCCTGATCCGTTGGCAGAGCCTGAGTACAGCGACGTATTCGCCGTCTACGTCACCCCGACCCAGGGCCTGAAGGCCCTGGTCAACCCGAAGCTCGTGGAGATAGCCGAGGCTCTGGGCCATGCCGAGATGACCACCGCGGAGCTGTCCGAGAAGCTGGAGACGTCCAGGTCCACGGTGAGATCGGGCCTCAACAGGCTCTGCGAGATGGGCATCGTGACCACGCGCAAGAGCACCACCGATGCCCGTCAGACGTTCTTCACCCTGTGCGCCATAGAGGTGGTCAGATGTTCCGAGCCGGACGACCGCGCCCGCGGCCGCATCGATGATTTAATCAGGTCCTCCCGCGGGTCCAAGGTCATGCCGATCTACGAGTCCATTCTCATGACCATGGCCGAGATGAACTCCTACGGTGTGAACATAAGCCGGATAATGCTGGAGGTCGGCGTAGCTGTGGGGCTGTCGATGTACAAGCGCTACCCGGACATCACCGACGAGGCCCTGTCCAGGTTCGTGCAGGACTTCATAGACACCGGTTCGGACATCCGGATAGACCATGGCCGTGACGGGATCCGTGTCCGCGCCCAGGGCGGGAACATAGCCGCCGTGCTCCTTGCAAGGGAGATCCTGATGGGCTTCTCGATCTCCGTCCTGAGCAGCCGCGACGGGGTCATCCCCTCGGCCAACTACTCGATGGAGCTGGATGCCGATGGGAACGGCGTTCTGTTCGAATCCAGGAGATATGCCGAGTCGGTGTACCGTCACGCACCGGACTACTGCAACCGCGACAGGAGCTTCTACAAGATAGACGACCCGTTCCTGGTCCTGCATGCCAGCCACGGGGCCCATTATATGATCACCAACCCGAGCATGATGGCGGTCATCGGCGCGCTGTCCAAGGGCTGCACCGCTTCTATGGAGATGTCCGATGCGACCGGGATCCCCCACATCACCGTGCATTCCGTCCTGGCCAAGCTGGAGCAGATAGGCATGGTGGAGAGGGATGTCACGGCCAAGGGCGTCGTGTACCGCTTCTGCGGCAGCATCCTCATCCGTGCCATGTCGACGCCGGCAGACGCGCCTCCCGCTCTGGACATGGACAACCTGGGGCCGCTGGAGTTCCGCGGGTTCGTCTACCGCTTCATGCTCTGGGTGGCCGAGAGCTTCGGAATAGGCGCCGGGTCCTTCTTCGGCAAGGTCGGGGCGGAAGTGGGAAGAAGGCTCGCCGCAGCCCATTCCGACCTGGGCGCCCAGCGGTTCCTGGAGAGGTTCTGCCGCAACTACCAGAACGACGGGGCCGACCTGAGGCTGATCTCGTACATCCCCGTGCATATGGAGCTGGCGGTAGAGGCGAGCAGGGAGAATTTCGCGGAGTACATAGGGCTCTACATCACGTCGGTGCTCGAAGGAGCACTGGAGGCCATCACCGGCGACCATTACCGTGTGACTGTGGACGTCCTGCCGCAGAAGAGGGTGGGGAGGATCCCCGCACCGGAGCACAGCGCCCAGCGCTGTGGCGGACAGAAAGACGGAAGCGTGTGACTCTTTTTATATCGGGAACCGTTCCACAGTCCCAACGCCACTGTGGCTCAGCGGTAGAGCGGCGGTTTCGTAAACCGTAGGCCGGGGGTTCGATCCCCTCCAGTGGCTCCATTATTCCCAATTTATCGGTGACCGCGAGGTCAAGACCCGTCTGAACAAGTCCGAGGAAGGGGCCAGGAGCCTCAGGAGGCTGGCGGACCATGCGGAGTCCAAGGGCTGGAGGAAGCCCGAGTTCTTGTGCGTCCTGTGCGGGGAGTCTCCGGTGGCGTTCACAAGGCCCGACGGGGTCCATGTGGTGCCGGTGACGTCGCTGAAGGATTGAGCATCATGTCCTATGCCGTGCATTGCGACCATCTTTCAGAAAGGGATATATCTCGCATGCTGGACTCGACAACTGAGTCCGGGATGCGGACGATATGTCCGGGCCGGGCCCAGAAGGCGGTTTCAGATGAGATATGAGAGCAAGGATCTGTTCGAGAAGGCCAACATGTTCGGCACAGGCACGCCCAACACGGCATATGCGAAGTTCTTCACCGGAGATTCGTTCCTGAACCCTCTGACGGATCCCGGCAGCGGCCTGTTCGCAGCCAATGTGACGTTCGAGCCGGGGTGCCGCAACAATTGGCACATACACCATGCGTCGGAGGGCGGCGGCCAGATGCTTATATGCACCGCCGGCGAAGGGTGGTACCAGGAGGAAGGGAAGGAGGCGGTCAGCCTGCATGAGGGCAGCGTCGTCATGATCCCTGCCAACGTCAAGCACTGGCACGGCGCCAAGAAGGACAGCTGGTTCAGCCATATCGCCGTGGAGGTCCCCGGCAAGGGGTGCAGCAACGAGTGGTGCGAGCCCGTGTCGGACGCCGAATACTCGAAGCTGAAGGATTGAGAAGCCCGGCCGTCTCCGGCCGGGAAGATGTTCGGGGCTCCGGATCAGCAGTCGATGTCCTTTCCGGAGTCCTTGTTCATGTACGTGTTGACGATCTTGATCGCGCACACGTCTCCGCACATGGAGCAGCCCTCGCTCTCCTCGGTGCATCCTCTGCACCTGTACCTGCGGGCCTTCTCCTCGTCGATGCAGACCTTGTACATGGTGCTCCAGTCCAGCTTCTTCCTGGCCTTGGCCATCTCGGTGTCCCTCTCCCTTCCGATGCCCCTGCACAGGTCACCGACATGGGCGGCTATCTTCGATGCGATCACCCCTTCCCTGACGTCGTCGACGTCGGGCAGGGACAGGTGCTCCGCGGGCGTGAGGTAGCAGAGGAAGTCCGCTCCGTTCTGGGCGGCCACGGCTCCGCCGATGGCGCCGACTATGTGGTCGTATCCCGGCGCGATGTCGGTCACGAGGGGCCCGAGGACGTAGAACGGCGCGTCATGGCACATGCGCTTCTCCAGCTTCATGTTCATGGCGACCTGGTCCAGCGGGACGTGCCCGGGGCCCTCCACCATGCTCTGGACTCCCGCTTCCCTTGCGCGGTCCACCAGGTGGCCCAGGGTCATGAGCTCGCTGAGCTGCGCCTGGTCGGAAGCGTCGTCGATGCATCCGGGCCTGAACCCGTCGCCGAGGGACAGCGTGAACTCGTACTTCCTGGCCATCTCGAGCAGGTAGTCGTAGTTCTTGTACAGGGGGTTCTCCTCGTCGTTGTGGAGGATCCACGCCGTGAGGAACGATCCTCCCCTGGAGACCACGTCCATGATCCTGGGGGACTTGCTGAGCCATTTGACGGTCTCCCTGGTGATCCCGCAGTGGACGGTCATGAAGTCCATCCCGTCCTTGGCGTGCTTCTCGATGCCGTTGAAGATGTCGTCTTCGGTCATCTCGACCACGGCGTTCTTCCTGGCGGCGGTGAGGCCGGTCTGGTAGATCGGGACGGAGCCCATCATGACGGGGCACTCCTTCAGGAGCTTGGCCCTTATCGCATCGATGTCGCCGCCGGTGCTCAGGTCCATGACCGCGTCGGCGCCGTACTTCATGGCGATCCTCAGCTTCTCCATCTCGGCATCGAGGTCCACGATGTCCCTGGACGTGCCGAGGTTGACGTTGATCTTCACGGACAGCCCTTCTCCGATGGCCGCCGGCTCGGCGTCGTGGACGGGGTTGTGGGGGGCGCATATGCGGCCGGACGCGATCCCGTTCCTGATGAACTCGGGGCTGACCTTCTCCTTCTCTGCGATCTGCTTCATCAGAGGGGTGACCTCCCCTCTGCGCGCGACGTCCATGATGGTGCTCATTGTGAATCATGCCCGTATTGGCTGGGACCGCTTATTAAGATTCTATTTCAATCAGGCTCTTCCAGCATGTCATCGAGGGTCAGGAGGAGCACGTCCCTCTTCTTCAGGCTCTCTTCGAACCCTGACTTGGAGCAGATGACGTACCTGCGGACGTCGTAGCCTTTCACGAGCGCGGACCTGGTGACGAGCGTGTCCAGAACGTCCTCTCCGACCTTCTCGTTCCTGTACTTGCACTCCACGAAGTACCCGATCCTCCGACCGTCCTCTTCGACGGTGATGACGATGTCAATCCCCTCCTGCCTCTTGGACACGGGGTCGCTCCCCCACCACTTGCCGGGCCTACCGCGGAGCTTGCGGCGGAGATACGAGGCGCATATCTTCTCGAACTCGTATCCTGTCTCCGTCTGCACGGCCGACAGGATCCCGTCCGCTGCGGCGGGCATCTCTTCGGGGAAAAGGTCTGCATAACTGCCTTGGATGTACTTGAAGTAGGTCCTGAGGAACTCATCATTGATGTGGTATCTGGTGCTCTTCCCGTCCGGGTTGTCGACAGGGTGCTCCTTGGTCACGATGTCCAGGTTCATGAGGTCGTTCAGGTACCGTGTTGTCAGTGCAGGAGACACATCGGCTTTCTGAGAGATCTCTGAGTTCTTCGAAGAACCATGAGCTAACGCATACAGTACCGAATAGTATGTGGCAGGATTCTCGAAGTCTTCGACCAGAGTCATGTGGGGCTCATCCTGAAAGAATGAAGTGGCTGTCAGGAAGTTGCTGATGACATCGTCTCTCAGTGAGGTGCTACGGAATTGTTCCAGATACAGGGGTATGCCACCTACCATGGCGTATATTTTCATCTGGTCGTCCCGGTCGTATTGCGGCATGAATGCTCTGGATTCTTGGAAGCACATCGGTTTGACCTTTAGGCTACAGGTTCTCCTGCCGTAAAGGGGGCTTTCGTATCCTATGACTTCATGCATCATCATCGAGATCGATGAACCGCATAGGATCAGGAACAGCTTCAAGCCGTCTTTGTTCTCGTCGATGAATCTTTGCAGTGCTCCGGAAATGGAATCGTCTCTCGTCCTCAACGATGGATATTCGTCGATGATCAGCAAGAAACGTTCCTTCTCGGATCTGATGCGTACGAATTCGAGTATCGCTTCGAAGTCGGGGACTCCAACTCTCGTCCCCATCACAGCTCCTGCTAGTCTTGACAGGTTTGCGGACAGGGGGCCTTTTTGAGCAGTGAAGTACACAGCGTTCTTTCCTTCTGCGAACTTCTTCAGGAGTGCAGTCTTTCCCACTCTGCGACGTCCATAGACCGGCAGGAACTCGAAGCGTCCGCTGTTATATTTTTCATCCAACAACTTCAGTTCTTCAGCTCTGCCGTGGAACATGAGCTGTCACACGTGTCGGAGATATATAAGTTTACTTTTAAATTAATTATTACAGAGTAGTTTACTTCAAAGTAATTTACTTTTAAATAAATTATATTGATCGTCTTCTTAGGCTCCAGCAAGACGCGCGTGTGCGCTCGCGTGCGCGCGTATATATAATAATATATTATAGGGAGAGCAATAGAAGGCGATTGCATTGGATGGGAACACACAACAGCCCAATGACTACGATGCGGACAGCATCGTCGCACTGAAAGGATTGGAGGCGGTCCGCAAGAGGCCCGGGATGTACATCGGGTCCACGGACGCGCGCGGGCTCCATCACATGGTGTACGAGGTCGTGGACAACGGTATCGACGAGGTCATGGCGGGATTCGCCACCGAGGTCGATGTGACGATCAACCAGGACGGCTCCATAACCGTCCTCGACGACGGAAGGGGGATCCCCACGGGGATCAACCACGAAGAGGGCAAGTCGGCCCTGGAGATGTGCCTGACCGACCTCCACGCGGGAGGCAAGTTCAACCAGAACAGCTACAAGGTCTCCGGAGGTCTCCACGGAGTGGGAGTGTCCGTCGTCAACGCTCTCTCGGAAAGGCTCGAGGCCATCGTCTACAGGGAGGGCAAGGCCTGGAGGCAGACATACCACATCGGAGTCCCCGACGGGCCCGTGGAGGTCATCGGCGAGTCCGACCAGCACGGGACCAGGATCACCTTCTGGCCCGATGCCACCATGTTCGAGACCGTGGAGTTCGATTACACCACCCTGCAGAACAGGTTCCGCAACCAGGCGTTCCTGAACACCGAGGCGACCATCAATTTCGAGGACCTCCGCACCGGCAGGAAGGAGAGGTTCCATTACGACGGCGGAGTGTCCGAGTTCGTCCAGTACCTGAACAGGTCCAAGACGCCCCTCCACTCCACGCCCATAAGGTTCTCCGGCGAGAGGAACGGCATCGCCATCGACATCGCGCTGCAGTACACGGACGGGTACAACGAGGAGATCGACTCCTTCGTCAACACCATCTTCACCCCCGAGGGCGGAACGCACCTGACCGGGTTCAGGACCGCCCTCACCAAGACCATCAACGATTACGGGAAAGCGAACAACCTCCTCAAGGACACCACTCTGGAAGGCACGGATGTCAGAGAGGGGCTCACAGCGATCGTCAGCATCAAGATGGCCGAGCCCCAGTTCGAGGGCCAGACCAAGGCCAAGCTGGGGAGCAGCATCGCCCAGGGCGCCGTGTCCGGGCTGATGAACGACAAGCTGGCCGAGTACCTCCTGGAGAACCCCTCCGTGGCACAGGTCATCCTCAAGAAGGCCATCTCGGCATACGAGGGCCGCGAGGCCGCCAGGAAGGCCAGGGACGCCACCCGCAGGAAATCCGTTCTGGAGACCACCAGCCTCCCCGGGAAGCTGGCCGACTGCTCCGAGAAGGACCCCTCCCTGTGCGAGCTGTACATCGTCGAGGGAGAGTCCGCAGGAGGCAGCGCCAAGCAGGGGCGCGACCGCGCGTTCCAGGCGATCCTCCCCCTGAGAGGGAAGATCCTCAACGTGGAGAAGGCAAGGCCGGACAAGCTCCTGGACCACGAGGAGATCAAGAACCTCGCCATCGCCATCGGAGGCGGCATAGGGAAGGAGTTCGACGTGACCAAGATCCGCTATCACAACGTGGTCATCATGACCGATGCGGATGTGGACGGCGCCCATATCGGGACCCTTCTCCTGACCCTGTTCTACAGGCAGATGAAGCCCCTGATCGAGGCCGGGCACGTGTACATAGCCATGCCCCCGCTCTACAGGGTCTACAAGGGCAAGAAGCAGATCTACG
>CAVHQB010000001.1:0-49541 GCA_963637895.1 Lachnospiraceae bacterium | reverse complement strand
TAGTCCATGGCGATGAAGTACCCCCTTCCGCCTTTCGCGCCGTGGTACTTGACCATGACGGGCTCGTCGATCTCCCTCGCATCGGTGATCAGCCTGGGCATGGGGACGCCGGCGGATGTGATCCACTGCCTCTGCATGTCCCTGTCGGACTCCCATCCGAGGACCGCACGGTTGCCGTACGAGGGGACGGGCAGCTCCGCGAACCTGCGGGGGCCCATGTACTCGACGAAGGAGCCGTGGGGGATGATGATGACGTTCCTGTCCAAGAGCTCCCCTGTGCGCTCCTCGAAGTCGTCGAAGTCCTTGTACTTCAGGATCTCGTCGGGCTTGGCCAGCGGGAAGGCGTCGTAGTGCTTCGTGCTGTGAGTGATAGTGAGCCCAAGCGTCTTGAAGCCCATCTTCCTCGCTCCGTGGAAGATCTGCAGTGACGAATGGGAGCACAGTGTGGCGATCGTGATGTCGCTCGTGTCGTACCCATCCAGAATTTCGTCAATCTTGCTCTTGGGAACCATATCCACTGATTGCATTCCCGTTTAAAAATATAGGGGATGGGCGGAGCGTGCGGAGACGGGGCCCGCCTCCGCCGCCGGTCGCGGCTCAGACCTTCCAGGACAGCGCGCAGCTCCATACCAGGTCGATGTCGAAGTCCCCCAGGTCCGGCTGGTTCTTCTCCAGCAGGAAGCCGCCCTTCCGAAGATCCTCGCGGGCCTTGCTGAACGGGTATCCCCTGCCGACATAGATCCTGATGAAGTCGCACAGCGCCTTGTTGACGTCCTTCTCGCCGATGTGCTTCTGCGTCAGCATCTGGGCCAGGAGGTCCACGAACATGGCCCTCTCGTTGGAGAGCTGCTCGCCCTTCGTCACGCCGTGCTCTGCACGGAGGAGTATCGCGTACATCATGCGCATAGTCGTGTACAGCCCGTTGTCCTCACAGCTCTTGGCGGACCTCATGAGCGCCTCGAGGTCGTCCATCGCCTGCTCCTCGTCCCCTCCGGTCGAAAGGAACAGCATCGCCCTGCGGAACTGGGCCAGGTTGCGGACCGCGGGAGGCACCTCGCCGCTGTAGCAGTCCACGAACGGGCCGGTCATGCATTTCAGCGCCTTGTCCGCTTCGCTGAACCGGCCGAGGCTGTAGAATCCGCTGACGACCGACTCCATCAGGAAGCAGAGGGCCCACCATCCTACGGATTCCATGCATTCTGCGCACTCCTCGGCCTCCGATGCCGCATCCTCCAGGACGGAGGCGGCCCATGACAGCGCATCGATGTCGTCGATGCTGTGCGCGATCATCGCGATCATCGCCGCGACCCTGCACCTGTCGGCCAGCTCCGCTTCCGGATCGGAATCGACCATCCTCATGGCCCGCTCCAGGGCTTCCCTGTCGCCCTCTTCCAGACGGCCCTTCAGGATGCACCTCTCGGCGAGCGCCATGGCGCCGACGGCGCCGGCGAAGCCCTCGTCGTCCACGGGCGCATACGGAGGCTCGTCCATGTGGTCCTTCAGAGCCAGGAGCATGAGGGACTCCCGGCAGAGCACCGACGCCTCCCCGTACCTGGGGTCCGTCCTGTCCAGCCTGTCCAGGCATCCCGAGATGGCATCGGAGTTGTTCCTGCGGTAATCATATCTGTAATACAGCAGCCCGAGCTCCGCCTGGTACCTGGCCTCCTCGAACGGGTCGCGGACGTCGTCCTTGCGCAGCAGAGCATCGTATATCGCCGGCTGCTGGTCCTGGGGCCTCGACGTGTCCTTCTCATGGAACCCGATCCTGAACCCGTCGTTCCTGCGGTACAGGACCGACTCGGCCCTGCACTTCGGGCAGACGACCGTCACCGGCTGCTCCTCCACGCCTTGGATCATGCCCGGAGGGAGGTCGAAATTCATCCTCCCGTCGCAATCGGCCCCGCACTCCGGGCATCTGAACCCGGGATCGCCCTCGATGGACCTCTCCATCAGCCTCATCGCAAGACGCACCAAGGCGGTCGAGGGGTCGCCGCTGCTCTTCGAATGGAACCAGTAGGGCGGGAAGGCCACCTCCCCCTTGGCGAGGCGCCTGTTGACGTCGTCCATGTCGTATGGGGGCACGGTCGCCAGCCAGGCGGCCGCCTGATCGTGGCCGGGATCGGAAGGGTCCTTGGCGGCCTTGCGGATATCGTTGAAATCGCGGATCCCGGCGAGGAGCTGGTTCGGGCATTCCCCGTGCCAGGCCAGCACCTTCGGGCCGTCGGCATCGGCCTCGTCCTTGAACTCCATGTCCACGCGCCAGCTCGAGAACGGGTCGTAGTAGAAGGTGGCGTTCATGTCGCGGAGGTCCCTGAGGGTATGCACGTCCTCCATGTCGCGGTCGATGATCTGCGGGCCCTCGGAGCCGTCATCGATCACGAAGTAATGCTTGCGCCCTCCGCGCCACCCCATGGCGGTGACGAAGACGAGGGCGGCATCGTAGATGTCGAGCCCGGGATCCAACGCCAGCGTGCGGCTCACGACAGGCCTGGACCCATGGAGCGAGAGCTTGATCTTGAGTGCCATCGCACCTGCTATGCGTCCGGCCTATGAAGGCTTGACGGCTCCCGCGCCCCAAGACAACTTCGGATATCCACTTATACATGTAGTTCGAGTCCTTGTGCAGACGGCCTCGGGACGCCATCTCACCTGGAGAGCCCGGAGCCGTCTATCCTCGCGAAGAGGAGGTCGATACATTGGACATGAATCAGCTAACACCCCACAAGGAAGAGATAAAAAGGGTGCTCGGAGACAAGATCGACGACGAACAGCTCGACATCGAGCTGAACAAGTACCTCAACGAGTACAATGTCAGCATAGACGCCGCCAAGCGCGGGATCATCAGGAAGTACGGGGGCTCGGACATGTCCTCCTTCGCCACTTCCACTTCCGTCGTGAAGAAGATCGCCGACCTGGGCGGGAACGAGCAGAACGTGGACGTCCTGGCCAAGGTCGTCTATGTGGACACCAAGAACATCACCGTGAAGGGACTGAACAAGGTCATCGTCTCCGGGATCATCGGCGACGAGACCGGGACGGTGCCCTTCACCATCTGGGAGCCCGGAGCGGTCACGCTGACCAAGGGCTCCGCATACTATTTCAGGAACTGCTACTGCAAGCTCTGGAACGACAAGGTCCAGGTCAACCTGGGCAACCGCGGCAAGGTCGAGCCGGCGCCGGACGCGTCCATCAGCGTCCCCGAGCGCGACATGACCACACTGGTCGCGAAGGAGTGCAAGATCGGGGACATCCGCGAGGGCTTCGGGAACGTCACCGTCACAGGGAAGATCGTGTCCATCGAAGCGAGGAACATCACCGTGAAGGGAGAGGACAAGACCGTGTTCTCCGGGATCATGGCGGACGACACCGGAAAGATCCAGTTCTCCGCCTGGCAGGACTTCTCCCTCAGGGAGGGCGAGACGGTCTGCGCCAAGAACGCGTACATCCGCGCGTGGAAGGGCATACCCCAGCTCAACATGGGGGACAGATGCGAGATCAACAGGGTCGCGGGCGCGTTCGCGGACATAGAGGCCGGACCGACCCTCAGGACCGTGGCGGACATCGTCAGGGTCGGAGGAGGCCTGGACATAACCGTCCAGGGGCTCATCGTCGATGTGAAGTCGGGGAGCGGCCTCATCAAGAGGTGCCCCCAGTGCAACCGCTCCATCCTGAACGGCGTGTGCACGGCGCACGGCCAGGTGGACGGGGTTCCGGACCTCAGGCTCAAGGTCGTCGTGGACGACGGCACCGGAGCGATAGGGGCCATACTGAACAGGGCCGACACGGAGAAGGTCACCGGCGTGTCCATGAAGGCGGCCGAGGGCCTCGCAGCGGCCAAGGGAGAAGGGGTCGTGGGCAGGGAGCTCGCCGGCAGGACGCTCATGCGCAGGATCTCCATCACGGGGAACGTCATGAGCGACGACTTCGGGCCCAGCATGATAGTGAAGAAGACCGAGGTCATGTCGGTCGACGTGGAGGCGGAAGCCGAGAAGCTCCTCGCCGAAGTGGAGGAAGCCATATGAACGCCAGGGAGACGGCATGGAGGGTGTTCGCCAGCGAGCTGAACAGCTCCACGCTCGAGATAAAGGCCCAGGAGGAGAAGATGCCGTCCTATGTGGTGTCCCCTCTGGGCGCGAAGATCAACAGGGTCCTGATCGCAGGGGTCATGACCGAGAAGGAGAACATAGGGTCCCCGGACGACCCCATGTGGAAGGCCAGGATCCAGGACGTCAGCGGGAACTACTTCATCAGCGTCGGAAGGTACCAGCCCGAGGCCTCCGCGGCCATGGCCGACCTGGAGATACCGAGCTTCGTCGCAGCCGTGGGAAGGGTCAAGGCCTACACCCCCGAGGGCGGCGACAGGACCTACATCTCCGTCAGGCCCGAGCACATAATCAAGATAGACGAGGCGACCCGCAAGGACTGGCTCCTGGAGACCGCCAAGTCCACCTGGTTCAGGCTCAAGATGGCCAAGATCGCTCTCGGCATGCCCGACGCGAAGGTCCCGGACCTCATCGCCCAGGGCATGTCCGATGCTGCGGCTGAGGGCCTGATCTACGCCCTGGACAACTACGGCCAGATGCCCGACAGCGCGATGTACCTCAAGACCATCCAGAACGCACTGAGGACCCTCCTTCCGGAGAAGGACGTGGACTTCGGGTTCCCCGACGGCATGAGCGACGAGCCGGACGAGATCGACATGGACTCCCAGGACAGCCAGCCCGGCGACGACCACACCCACGGCCAGCTGGAGGACATCATCCTGAACATGCTGGAGGAGCTGGACACCGACGGCAAGGGAGCCCCCAGGGACGAGCTCGAGAGGAGAGCGGAGGCCGAGGGGATCAGCAGCATAGAGCTCGAGGAGATCTCCAACATCCTGATGGACAAGGGCCTCGTCTACGAGCCCAACCTCAGATACCTCAAGCGCATCTGAGCAAACCGCTTCGGCTTTTATGGCGGGGCCATGCGCCCCGCCTGTTCTGACCTTTCCGTTCCGATATGGAAGACAGGCTCTTGGCTTCTACGGGAGTCCTGTCGGAGACTCTCATGCCGCACACGGGACAGCGCCTGCCGTTTTCCGACAGGCATGGCAGCCGCACATCGCACATGATGCATCAGGCCGGAGCGGTATCCCCTCAGACGCGGAAGACAGCCGACGCGTAGCCGACGACGGACCCGGGATCGAGCCCCAGGGAATCGAAGGAATCCGTGTGGAGCACGTCCTCGGTCCGGGCGCCCTCGCAGAACATCATGGCGGCGGCCACAGGCCCGTATCCGCACATGGAGACCCTGTTGCGGAGGACGGTCCGATGCATGCCCTCAGCGTCCATGGCGGACACCTTCTCCAGGACCATGCCGTCCAGCCTGGACGCCACGTCCTTCGGCACGTAATGGGACATGTCCGACGATGCGACCACGATGACGTCGCGCCCGTCGCAGGCCTCCTTCAGCGCATCTGCCAGACGGCGGGCCGATTCCAGCGACTGGTCTCCCATGATTATCGGGACGACCTTCGACGAGGGGTCGATCCACTGGATGAACGGCAGCTCCACCTCGATGGAATGCTCGTAGATGTGGGCCTCGGGGACGTCGGGGATGCGGTCGGACAGTGCCTCGCAGATGCCCTTGTCCGTCCTGCAGACGCCCAATGGGGTCAGGAAATCCTCCGATGACAGGACGTTGCGGCCGTATGCCGTCCCGTGGTGGTCAGGGCCGATGACGATGAACGTCTCCGGGGCCCCGTCCTCCGCCACTGCGCCGAACGCGTGCGCCGCGGTCATCCCTGAGCACATGTAGCCCGCATGCGGCACCATGATCCCGCGTATGCTCCTCCCGTCTCCGCGACGGGACGGCATCCCGGGGCCGAGGGGATGGCGGAAGCATCCCTCGATGGCAGAATACAAAGAATCAGCGTCCGAAGGGTAGAAGCGGCCGGCCACTGCGGGGAATCTCATAGAAACGCGATGGAAATGGTTTGGTAAGAGGTTTTCTGAACTGTTATCAGACCAGCTTGGCCTCGAAGTCCTCGATCTCCATGTTGAAGTCGGCGGGGTCCTTGAGGTCTCCCCTCTCGAACAGGACCTGCCTGGACAGGAGCCAGTAGATGCAGGCCAGAGCGCGCCTTCCCTTGTTGTTGGTGGGGATGACGAGGTCGACGTTGCGGGTCTCGTTGTTGGCATCGCACATGGCGACGATCGGGATTCCGAGGTTCAGGGCCTCGTTGAGGGCCTGCTTGTCCGCGGCGGGGTCGGTGATGACGATGACCTCGGGCTCGATGAACGCGGGGTTCAGGGGGTTGGTCAGGGTTCCGGGGACGAAACGTCCGGCGAAAGCGGGTGCGCCGATGGCCCTGGAGAACTCCCTGGCGGGCTTCTGACCGTACTGCCTGGCAGAGACCACGAGGATCCTGGAGGGGTCGTAGCGGCTGAGGAAAGCGGAAGCGGCCCTGATCCTCTCGTCGGTCTTCTTGACGTCGAGGACGTACAGCCCGTCCTGCCTGACCTTGTAGATGAACTCCTTCATGTCGGCAGATTTCTGCTGGGTTCCGATGTGGACACCGGAGGTCAGGTAGATGTCCTCTGCGACCAGGAGGTCGCCGTTGTCTATGGGTTGAATTTCTTCGTCGGTCATGTTAATCTCCTCAGTTTCTTACGACGGTGATCGGGATGAGATCCTTCTCGAACTCCAGCATGGCGATGTCGATAGGGTCCAGGAGGTCCTCGGGATAATCCACGAGCACGGGGGCCCCGTACGAGATCTGCAGCGCCCTGGCGCCGATGATCCTCGCCTTCTCGAATCTTGTGTACTTCATCATATGGTTCACCATACGGGATGATGCCCGATTATGGATGTCCGATATAAACCTATGCTTATCTGTTAGTAGAACTGCTAGTAACGCCCGCGCGTATATAGAGGAGCGACAACTGTTTTCTACTCCTCGGAGGATGCGGGTCGCATGAAAGACGAGATGGACATCTGCGCGGCCGCGTACTTCCGCGGCAAGGGCAAGGACGTGGCCACAACCGAGGAGTTCGTCATGGACGTGTCCCTGGACCTGAAATGGATGCCCCCCTCGGACGCGAAGCTCCTGCTCGCGAAGCTCACAGAGGCGGGATCGGTGCAGCAGAAAGGCGGTTACGTCCGCCCGTCGGAGTCGCTGTCGTCCCTGGACGTTCCCATGGCCTACCGCCCGTCGGCGGAGCTGACAGCATCGCTCCATGAGAAGAGCCAGCCTGTCGAGAGACCGCAGGAGGCGCCTGCGTCCGCGGACCCGTTCCCGGCCATGATGGACGCTGCGGTGGCGATGGGGATGCAGCGCAGGGACTTCATCCAGAGCTGCAACAAGATACAGAAGAGGTTGGACATCGAGGTGGCCGTTGCCGCCCTCATCGTCCTGAGGGACGCGGGAGCGGATGTGGGCCAGTACCTCGATGCCGTTTACAGCCACGTAAAGGCGGCTTGAGATCACTCGTGCTTTATGAAGTTCCCGAGGGTCATCTTGCCGGAGTTCTGACCGCCGGACGTCCCTCCGGACTGGACGGTCTCCGTCAGCTTGATGCCGAGGGCCTTCTCGAGCTTCTTGATGAGCTTGTCGTCGGGGACGAGGTTGTTCGCCTCGACCTTGGCGAGCACTCCCTTCTTCTCGAGGATCGATTCGGCGAACTGCTCCAGATCCATGCCCTTGGCCTCGCGGGCGGCCCTGATGGCTCCCCCGAAGTCGTCGATGAGCTCGACCGAGGCGGTCCCGGAGTAGATGTCCTTGGACTTCATCCTCCTCTCGCGCTTCTCGAGCCTCTCGCCGATCACCGTCTGGCTCACGGGAGCGCCGCTACCGGACTGCGCCCTGTAGTCCTCACCGAATCTGGCACAGTTGGGGCAGACTGTGAGCTTGCTGCCTTCGACTATGACCGTACGCGTCTGCGGAACGTCCTTGCCGCACATCTCGCAAATCATGCTCTCTGATTTTCCGTCTTGCTTATTAAAATTTCCCAGCGATTCGCGCGCGTTCTCAATAACGGTTATAATAGATGGTTCCATTGGTGTGCCCGGAAGGATTATGACGGCTGCTAACGACGAAGTGACCGAGCTGAAAGCGAAGATTGTCTCCCTCGAAGAGAGGAACGTGAGGCTCATGGAGGACCTTCAGAACGCCGAGACAGAGAAGCGCTACTCCGAGAGCGAGCTCTTCAGGCTCCAGAAGGACATCTCCAGGCTCAGGAACGAGCTGGAGAGGCTCAAGAGCCCGCCGCTCATCATCGGATCCATCAAGGACGTCCTTCCCGGGAACCGCGTCGTCGTCAAGAGCTCCACCGGGCCCGATTTCGTGGTGTCCGTGTCCGAGTACGTCCCCGAGCAGGACCTCATCGTCGGGTCCAGGGTTTCCCTGAACAAGCAGACCCTGTCCGTCATGGACGTCCTGCCCTCGCCAGTGGACCCCGTCGTGTCCGGTGCCGAGATTCTGGACAAGCCCGACGTGACCTACGATGACATCGGAGGCCTCAAGCAGCAGATGCTGGAGCTCCGCGAGGCCGTCGAGGACCCGCTCCTCAGGCCGGAGCTCTACGCCAAGGTCGGTATCGAGCCCCCCAAGGGAGTCCTCCTCGTGGGGCCCCCCGGAACCGGGAAGACCCTGATGGCCAAGGCCGTCGCCAACGCCACCCAGGCCACCTTCATCAGGCTCGTGGGATCGGAGCTGGTCCAGAAGTACATCGGAGAAGGGGCGAGGCTCGTCCGCGAGCTCTTCCAGCTCGCCAAGGAGAAGGCGCCCAGCATCATCTTCATCGACGAGCTCGACTCCGTCGGAGCGAGGAGGCTCGACGTGGCCACATCCGGAGACAGAGAGGTCCAGAGGACCCTCATGCAGCTCCTGTCCGAGCTGGACGGGTTCACCCCCACCAGCGACGTCAAGATCATCGGCGCCACCAACAGGCCCGACATCCTCGACGACGCCCTGCTCAGGCCCGGGAGGTTCGACAGGATCATCGACGTCGGCCTGCCCGACGAGGACGGAAGGGCGCAGATCTTCCAGATCCACCTCGCCCACATGAACGTGGACCCCGACATCTCCGCCAAGAAGCTGGCCGACATGACCGAGGGCGTCTCCGGTGCCGAGATCAAGAGCATCTGCACCGAGGCGGGAATGCTCGCCATCCGCAACGACCGCGACCATGTGACCCAAGAGGACTTCAACAACGCCAAGGACAAGGTCCGCGAAGCGGGAAGGAACAAGACCAAGCCCGCACCGGCATACATGTTCGGATGAGCCGCCGGGGGCCCGGCCCCCTCCGGCCTTCCGGCAATCAATCTTTATCATCATACATTCTTCATATCCGCATGAGCTTTTGCAACAACTGCGGATGCTCGAACCCCGATTCCGGCCTGTTCTGCTGGAAATGCGGTTCGAAGCTTACGGGAGAAGGCGTGCCGTTCACGCCATCCGAGCCCGTCGCCGAAGCGGCTCCGGTGTTCGAGGAGCCTCCGGCACAGGCCGCGCCCTATGAGCCGGAGGAGCCTGCCGTCGAAGAGCCCGTCATCCAAGAGAGGCCCGTGTTCGAAGCTGCTCCCGCAGAGCCTGCCGTGGAGGCAGCGCCCGTGAGGAAGACCGTCGAAATGCAGGCAAGGCCTGTCGAGGAGCCTGCCCCCAGGCAGGTCGTCTTCGATGCCCCTGCGGAACCGGCGCCTCAGCCGAGGAGCGTAGACCTGGGCGGGCCCCGCACCGTCGATATCGGCGCAGGAGCTGCAGCCGTGGCCGCAGGGTCCGAGCCCCGCGCCCCCAAAGAGAAGATGGGCTCCAGGCGCAGGAGCGCCGAGCCCAGGCCCGAGAGGGGCGCCCGGTCGGGATTCCTGTCGGACCCGTACAACGCCAAAGTGGTCGTGATGATGTGCGGGATCCTCTCGATCCTCATCGCATGCTACTGCATCTACGGATACAGGGGCACATTCACCATCGACGGGGAATCCGGCAGGCTATGGAGCATCCACGCCCTCTCATCAGCAGGGGTGGACGGATTCTTCCCCAACGACATGACGTCCATCTGCATCGCGATCACGATGGTCGCCGTCATACTCGGGGCGATCAGGGCCGTGCCCATCATAGGCGGACTGGCGGGGATCGTGACCACCGCCCTGTACAGCACGGCATCTCTCAGCAGCCTCAGCGAGATCCTTGGAGAATCCGTCAAGTGCACGATGTCCACCGAGAGCCTTGCCATCCTCATGGTCCTCTGGGTGGTCGTCATCGTGCTGTCCGTCGTGCAAGTCGTCGGACTTAAGGCCTACTCTGCCACGTGCGAGGACGAGCCCTATCCTCTCCTGAAGATCTGGTTCGGAAAGCTCTGAAGAAGAAACTTGAGAAAAAACGGTGGCGGGAGGGGCATCGCCCCATTCCCCGTCACTCCCTTTCGTTGTCCTCTCCGCCGAAGAACGTGAGCTGGGATGCGGCGTAGATCTCCTCCAGCCCCGTCCCGTCCTGCGCGGAGACGGCCCTTATCTCTCCGAACACCCCGGTGTTCTCCATGGCCTTGAACAGCTCCATGCCGACCACGGTCTGCGGAAGGGAATCCGAATCGAGGAGGTCCCCGTAGAGGACGTCCGGCACGGAGTACCAGTCGAGCATCCTCTGCTCATCGTCGTCCGACAGCGTGTCCGCCTTGGACAGGAGGTTCAGCATGGGGAGCTGGAGCCTGAACTGCACCAGGGCTCCCAGGGTCATGGCCGAGATGAACCCGTTCGGCGTGCGGCAAAGGGACGGGTCGGAGAGGTAGACTATCATGGAGTCCTGCCTCCCGAACGCCCTGACCGTGATCTCGGACGACTCCCTGAAAGCGAACAGCTCCAGCTGTCCAGGGGTGTCTATCAGGACGTAGTCGGTCTTGTACGTGGACACAACTTCCATCATCTTGTTGATGTTCACGGCCATGAGGTCTGCGGCCACGATCTGCGCGCCGTTGGGCCCCAGGGAGTACTCCTGCATGACCTCGTCCAGGGAGATCCATTCCCTGATGTCCACATCAGGCTCGTAGGGGAGCGTGTCGGCCCCGGGATCCATGTTGACGACGATCGCGTCCACTCCGGCGTCCTCCATCCACTCCTTGTACGCGCCCACGAGCGTGCTCTTCCCGCTGCCCGCAGTTCCGACAAAAAACACATTCTTCACCATTTCACGCTCCTTTCGGCATGAGCCACAGGCCTGCATCGAACGAAACCAATTTAATGGCTGGGATACCTCCGCCTGTCATGAATGTGAGTTATCGCAACCCCGGGCCGTTCGCGGCCATAGGATTCCTTGCTGCATTCGCGCTGGCAGTCATCATCACTGTCGCCATCAACGCGGACGTCAGCTGGGTTTACGGGGAGAGCAAACTGTCGGATCTCGGCACCTCCGATGTCGACCTGACAAAGAACCTCTTCAACTACGGATGCATAATCGTCGGTATCCTTATCATCGTCTTCGGAATCGGCAAAGCCTACACCGAGGACGGATGCAACTGCGCCAGCGGGTGCTTCACCGCCTTCGCGGCCTTCTTCCTGATCATCGCTGGAATCATGCAGGCCAACTCCGGCAACAGCGACACCGCCGAAATCGCCGTGATCCTTGTCTGCATCTTCCAGATCGTCGCCGTGGCCCTTTCCGCCGTGGGCGACTGGAAGGAGGGCGCCAAGCTCAACGCAGCTCTCAGCAGCATCCTCATCCTGATCATCGTCGGATGCCTCGTCGGAATGAACATCGAGAAGGTCCAGCTCATCGCCATCGCATGCAACATCGTTTGGATGCTCGGCGCCAGCGCCAAGATGACCTTCGACTCCAGGAAGGCCGCCTGATCGGTCCAACAATCAAGGAAGGAATCAAAATGGCAGCTATGCCCAGCAAAATGGTATTCGGAATCGGCCTCGGCTTCCTCGGCGGGATCATCGCCCTGGCGGCAATGGCCTATTCCTGGGACGGAACAGTCGATTGCATGCCCCTCGTGGGCCTGAACATGCTCGTCGCAGCCATGTTCTTCGCCACCGCGGGAACCTTCACCAAGGTCACCCCTGTCGCAGGGAACACCGTCGTCATCATCGCAGCCGTCTGCGAGGCGATGGTCGTCCTCTCGATCCTCTATGAGGCCACCTTCGTTTGGGTCAACCTCATCCTCGCCGTCATCGGCGCGGCCTGCATCCTCATCGGTGCCTGCCCCACTGTCTCCAAGTGGGTCGACGCCCAGAGGGTCTGAAATCATTTCCATGGGCCCGCAAGGGCCCGTCCCTTTTTTCTACGCTTTATCCAGTAAATACCCCTATCCAGGTAGGTTTAAATCGGTGACAGCGTTCAACCCCTCATGGACGAGAAGTTCTCCTTCGCGCTCAGGAAGCTGGCCCTGCTGGGCGCAATGGACGATTACATTGCGATCTCCTCCAGGGAGCTTGGCGACGCGCTCGAGATGAGCCAACAGTCGGCATCCAAGAGGATCCTGGAGCTGCTGGACGAGAAGTACATCGTCCGCGACCTCGGGGCGCGCAGGCAGCGCATCAAGATCACCCAGAAGGGGATCGACGACCTGAGGCGCGAGTACAGCGAGTACCGCAGGATCTTCGAGCTCACCGACCACATCACCCTTCACGGCGGCGTCGTGTCCGGCATGGGGGAGGGCGGGTACTACATCTGCCAGGACAAGTACATGTCCCAGTTCGAGTCCAAGCTGGGCTTCAGGCCGTTCCAGGGCACGCTCAACGTCCGCGTGGACCCGGAGGACGTCGGGAAGCTCGACATGGTCAGAAGCGTCGCCGGCATAACGATCGACGGTTTCTCCAGCGAGGGCCGCAGCTTCGGAGACGTGCTGGCGTACAAGGCGAAGATCCGCAACATCGACTGCGCCATCGTGGTCCCGGAGAGGTCCCATTACATCGACACGATCGAGATAATCTGCCAGTACCACCTCAGGAGGACCCTGAGCCTGGAGGACGGCGACAGCGTCGACGTGAAGATCTCGCTCTGACCGCCTTCGTTCTGAAAGCATGTAGTGCCGGGGGAATCCCCCGGCGGTTTTGAGAAACAGCCCGCGAGGGCCGTTGGAATCAGTTTGTCAAGGAGTCGATGACGGACTGGAAGATGGCCTTCCCGTCTCCGTCCTCCTCCACGAAGCCCCTCGTCCAGTCGGGATGCGTGAACCTGGTGATCACACGCTCCGGGTGGGGCATCATGCCCATGACGTTCCCTGCGGGGTTGCAGATGCCTGCGATGTCCGAGGGAGAGCCGTTGGGGTTCCAGGGGTAATCCGCGTCGGATCCGTCGGGGCGGACGTAGCGGAACACGACCTGGTCGTTGTCCTCGAGCTTCTGGACGAAGTCGGGGTCCATGCTCATCAGCTTCCCTTCGGCGTGAGCGGAGGGGATCATGAGCATCCTCTTCTCGGGGATGTCCTTGGTGAAGATGCACTTGCCGCGGTTGTCGTTGCGGAGCACGGTGGGGCGGCACTCGAACCTTCCGGAGTCGTTGGTGTACAGGGCGGCCGTGGGCCTCTCGGTCATCACGTCGTCCATCGCGGGCAGCAGCCCCATCTCCACGAGGATCTGGAACCCGTTGCACACGCCGATGACAGGCTTCTCGGACTCGACGAACCTCCTGACCTCGGACCCTATCCCTGCCTTTATCCTGGCGCCGAAGATGGCTCCCGCGCGGACATAGTCCCCTGCGGAGAACCCTCCGGGGAAGGCGAGGATGTCGTAGTCCTCCAGGTCCCTGCACATGCCTGCCGGGGCCTGCTTGATCAGCTGCTTGAGGTGGACCTCCTCGGCCTGTGCGCCGACGGCCCTGAAGGCCTCGGCCATCTCGTCCTCGCAGTTCGTTCCCTCTATCCTGATGACGCACACCTTGATGTCGCCGGCCTTCATTCCGCAGCACCTCCCATGATCTTCCAGATGGGGTCGTTCCAAGCGGCCCTCATCTCCTCCACCGGGACGATGGTCCCGTTGTCCTTTATCTTGAGGCAGTCGCCCTTGGTTATCCCCAGCAGGGTGGCGTCCGCGCCCATGATCTCGGTGAACCTGGTGACATCCATGCCGTCGACCTCCACGATCCACCTGGTGTTGCTCTCGGAGTAGAGCTTGCGCCTGAGGTCGGACAGGTCTATGCCGGACAGGTCGATCTCCGCACCGATGTGGCCGGAGATGCACATCTCCGCCACGGCGACGGCGATGCCGCCGTCGGAGCAGTCGTGGCATGAGAGGACCAGGCCCTCGTCCATGGCCTTGAGCAGCTCGTCCATGCACCTCTTGAGCTGTGCGACGTCGACTCCGGGGACCGCGCCCTCCTCTCCGCCGAACTTCCTGAACAGCAGGGACATGCCCATCTCGTCCTTGGTCTTCCCGACCACGAAGATGCAGCTGCCGACCTTCTTGAAGTCTGCAGTGACCGCTTTCCTCAGGTCGTCGATGAGGCCGCATCCGAGGATCATCGGAGTGGGCAGGATGTGGTGCCCTCCGGGGGCCTCGTTGTACAGGCTGACGTTACCGGAGGGTATGGGGATGTTCAGCTCCCTGGCGATCTCGCCGATTCCGCGGACTGCCTCCCTGAACTCCCCGAGCCTCTCGGGCTTCTCAGGGTTGCCGAAGTTCAGGCAGTCGGTGAACGCGTTGGGCCTGGCGCCCACGGCGACCAGGTTCCTGCAGGTCTCGTCGATGCAGGACATGCCGCCCTTGTAGGGGTCTCCCTCGGTGAACCAGGGGTTGCATCCGATCGCAGCGGCGAGGCCCTTCCAGCTGTCGTGGACCGGCCTGAGCACGGAAGCGTCTCCGGGACCGGTCTCGTTCAGGGGACCGACCATCGGGTGGACGACGGTGGAGGCGCGGACCTCGTGGTCGTACTGCCTTATGGCCCACTCCTTCGACGCCACGTTGGGGTCGGAGAGCAGGGACAGGATGACATCCTTGTCGGAAGGCAGCTGGGGGAACTTCTCCCCGGCCTTGGTGCTGACTTCGGGCAGGACATAGGGCCTGTTGTAGACCGGCCCTCCGGTGAGGAACTCCAGGTCCATGTCGAATATGGGCTCGCCGTTCCAGAACAGGCGGGTGCGCTTCTGATCGGTGGTCTTCGCGACTGGAGTGGCCAGCACGTCCCACATCTCGAAGATCTCCAGCACGGCGTCCACGTTCTCGGGCTTGCAGGTGCACATCATGCGCTCCTGGGACTCGGACACCCAGATCTCCCACGGGGCCAGCCCGGGCTCCTTCAGCGGGACCTTCTCCAGGTCCACGTCGGCTCCGCAGCCGGCGTCCAGGGCCATCTCGCCCACGACGCAGCTCAGTCCTCCTCCGCCCAGGTCCTTCATACCGGTGATGAGGTGCTTGGCGTTGACCTCGAAGCAGGCGTGCATGACAGGCTCTTTCGTGATGGGGTCTCCCAGCTGGACAGCTCCCCTCGAATCGTCCTCGGATGTTGCTGTCAGGTCCGCGGAGGCGAAGTTGACCCCGTGGATCCCGTCGCGGCCGGTGCGCCCGCCGATGAGGATCATGACCTCCCCGGGGCCTCCGGCGTAGTTCTTGGCCAGGTCGGCCCTCTTCACGATGCCGAGGCAGGCCACGTTGACCAGGCAGTTGCCGGTGTACTTCTCGTCGAAGAAGAAGCCGCCCGTGATGGTGGGGATCCCGACCCTGTTCCCGTAGTCCCTGATCCCCGACACGACTCCGTTCACCAGGTACCTGGGGTGCTTGACTCCCGGTGGGAGCTCGCCCTTGCGGTCGATGGGCCCGAAGCACAGGGGGTCTGCCAGACCTATGGGCTGCGCTCCCATGCACACGACATCCCTCAGGATGCCCCCGATCCCCGTGGCCGCGCCTCCGTAGGGCTCGATGGCGGAGGGGTGGTTGTGGCTCTCGATCCTCAGGGCGTAGCCGTAGTCGTCGTCGAAGACCATGACCCCGGCGTCCCCTTTGGAGAGGATGTCCTCGCGGTCCAGCCCGAAGACGAACTCCTTCAGTATGGGCTTGGAGCTCTTGTAGCAGCAGTGCTCGCTCCATGCCTGTCCAAGGGCCTGGAGCTCCACGTCGGTGGGGTTCCTGCCCTCTTTCGCGAAATAGTCCCTGACGCGCTTCATCTCGTCAAGGGAGAGCCCCAGCGACATGTCCGCGGAGACTGCGGACAGAACGTCGTCTGAAGCGTCCAGGATGGCGACGTCGTACAGCGGGAAGGGGACGTCGCGCTTGATCATCGGCCCGGTCATTGAGATCGCCTGACCGTGACGCTGTAGTTCTGGATGACGGGGTTGGCCAGGAGCTTCCTGCACATCTCCTCGCCCATGGCCACGGCCTTGTCCGCGGGAGCGTCCAGCTCGACCTCGAACAGCTTGACCGTCTTCACGGAGGAGATCCCCTCGAATCCAAGGGACTCCAGGGTCTTGTGGGTGTTCCTGCCCTCGGGGTCTGCGACGCCCTTCTTGAGCTCGATTCTGATTTCGATGACTGTCATTGCGGATGCCATGGCTGGGGCCCCATATTAACCCTGCGCGTGCGCGCGCACGTCGCGCGCAATCTTAATCATCCCCGGACCTGTACAGAGGAGCGATGACAGGTTCCATCGTCCTCAGGGTCGCCATGGCGCAGAGGCAGTCGGAAGCGGGCTACGGCCGCGCCAGGATAGACAACGGTTCGCGGGCGGCGCTCGGCGTGGACATAGGGGACACCATAGAGATCGTCGGCAAGAGGGCCGTGGTGGCCAAGGTGTTCAAGTGCGACGTGGAGAACGAGGGCAAGGGGATGATCTTCATCGACGGCCTGACGAGGACCAGCGCCGGCGTCAGCGTGGACGAGAGCGTCACCGTCAGGAGATGCGACCCCAAGCTGGCGGAGCAGGTGGTCCTGGCGCCCAACATCCCCGAGGGCAAGACGATAAGGTTCGAGCCCGGGATCGAGGAGATGTTCCTCAAGGGCCTGATGGCCAGGCCGCTGGTGTCCGGCACCGACCTCATAGTGCCGAACATCGCGCTGATGGGGAACCGGTCCATATTCACGGTCGTGTCCACCGTGCCCCAGGGGCCGGTGATAGTGTCCGGGTCCACCAGGATCGTCCTGAAGGACGGCAACGCGAAGAAGGAGAAGGCCAAGGGAGCCTCCGCAAGGCAGCAGATCACCTACGACGACGTCGGAGGCCTGGACGACGAGCTCAAGCGCATCAGGGAGATGATCGAGCTCCCCCTGAAGCATCCGGAGCTCTTCGACAGGCTCGGCATAGGGGCCCCCAGAGGGGTCCTCCTGTACGGGCCTCCCGGCACGGGTAAGACGCTCATAGCGGAAGCCGTCGCCAACGAGTCCGGCGCGTCGCTCTTCTCGGTCAGAGGGCCGGAGATCATGGGCCAGTACTACGGCCAGAGCGAGGAGCGCCTCCGCGACATCTTCCAGGAGGCCTCCCAGAACACCCCCAGCATCGTCTTCCTGGACGAGATCGACTCCATAGCGCCCAACAGGGACTCCGTGTACGGAGAGGTGGAGAGGAGGGTGGTGGCCCAGCTGCTGACCCTCATGGACGGCCTGGGCGACAGGGGGAACGTGATCGTCATAGGAGCGACGAACAGGGAGGACTCCATAGATCCCGCCCTCCGCCGCCCCGGCAGGTTCGACAGGGAGATCGAGATAGGGGTCCCAGGGAGGAAGGGCAGGCGCGACATCCTGGACGTGCACACCAGGGACATGCCCCTGGACGCTTCCGTTGACCTGGACGCCCTTGCGGCGATGACCCAGGGCTTCGTCGGAGCTGACCTGGCCGCATTGTGCAGGGAGGCTGCGATGCACTGCCTCAGCTCCCGCATGAGGGAGATGGACCTGGACAAGCCCGTGCCCTCGCAGATCCTCGAGAACATGAAAGTGGGCATGGACGACTTCACCGAGGCCCTCAACGATGTGGAGCCCAGCGGAATGAGGGAGGTCCTGGTGGAGATCCCCAAGGTCTCCTGGTCCGACGTGGGCGGGCTGGACGACGTCCGCAGGGAGATCTCCGAGATGCTGGTGCCGGAAGAGGGCAACAGCGCCTACGACAGGCTCGGCATAAGGCCTGGCAAGGGCGTGCTGCTCTACGGCCCTCCGGGCACGGGGAAGACGCTAATCGCCAAGGCGGTGGCCAACGAGTCGGGCACCAACTTCATCTCCGTGAACGGCCCGGAGGTCGCCAGCAAATGGCTGGGCGAGAGCGAGAGGGCCATACGCCAGATATTCAAGCGCGCCAAGCAGATGGCGCCCTGCATCATATTCTTCGACGAGATAGACTCCATAGCGCCCGTGCGCGGCGCAGGCGACAGCTCCTCCTGGGAGAGGGTTGTGGCCCAGCTCCTCACGTCCATGGACGGCGTGGAGAGCATGAAGAACGTCACGGTCATGGCCGCGACCAACAGGCCGGACATGATCGACCCCGCCCTGCTGAGGCCCGGGAGGTTCGACAGCCTGATCCTCGTAGGGAAGCCCGACGAGGCGTCCAGGCTGGCGATCCTGAAGGTCCAGGCCAGGGACATGCCGCTGGAGGGCGTGGACCTCGGGCACATCGCCTCGGTCACCGACGGCTATGTGGGGGCGGACCTGGCCGCATTGTGCAGGGAAGCGGCCCTGTGCGCCTACCGCAGGGATCACGGAGCGGAGAGGGTCACGTCTGCGGACTTCTCGGCCGCCCTGGAGCGCGTGGGCCCGTCCGTGGACGATGCGATCCTGAAAGGATATGCCAACATGGGCAGGGACATGAAGAAGCGCAGGACCGGATGGGACAACGTGCCGTTCTACGGATGATCAGAGGTCCTTGGCCATGTAAGGCAGGTCCTCGGAGAAGCCGAGGGACCTGTAGTACCCTCTGACGCCGACTCCGCTGGTCACCCTTATGCGGCTCCTTCCGGCCTCAGCTGCGATACGTTCGGCCTCGGACACCAGCCTTCTGCCGTAGCCTCTGTGCTGCCAGTCCTCGCCCTCGTCCCCGATGGAAGCGACCTTTCCGAAGACCTTCAGCTCCCTTATCGTCGCCTCGGGGTTGGAGTCGAGCCTCACGCGGATGTATCCGACGATGGCGTCGTCGTACTCCAGCGCGACGAAGTGCTCCGTGCCCCCGCAGGCCTCGTAGACCGTGTCCTTCAGGACCACGCGGTCCGGGTCGTCCAGGGAAGTGCCGCGATGGCCCACCTCCCTGCAGCGGATGCACCTGCATTCCATGCCGTGCTCCGACATGTAGTCGCCCACGAGCTGGCGGATGTTGCTCTTGTGGATCCCGGCAGAGATCTCGGTCACGGGGATGTCCCTCTGGATGCGCTGTATCCTCACGTATTCTGGAACGGCCGACTTCATCTGCGACAGCAGCGGGACAGCGGTGTCCTCCAGGTACGGGGAGTATTCTCCGGCCTCCCACATGTCGTAGAGCTTCGTGCCGGCGACCACCAGCACCGGATAGAACTTCAGCATGTCCGGCCTGAAATCGGGGTCGTCGAAGACCCTCTTGAAGCACTTCAGGTCGTTCTCCGGTGATGATCCGGGGAGACCGGGCATCATGTGGTAGCACACCTTCAGGCCGCGGTCGCGGCAGTTGCGGGTGCATTCCCTCACCTCGGCGGTCCCGTGCCCGCGGTCGACGCCGCGAAGGACATCGTCGTCGAGGATCTGGACCCCCAGCTCCACACGGGTCGCCCCCAGGCGCATGACGCGGTCGATCTGCTCGGGCGTGAAGACGTCCGGGCGCGTCTCGACGGTGAGCCCGACGCAGCGGTGCTCGGAGGCCTCGTTGAGCCTCTGGGCCTCCTCCAGCGTGGGGGAGTCGTGCCCGTTCAGGGCATCGAAGCACCTGCGGACGAACCATTCCTGGTACTCGGGCTCCCTGCTGGTGAAGGTGCCGCCCATGATGATCAGGTCTATCTTGTCGGTCTTGTGTCCGATCTCGGTCAGCTGTGTCACCCTGTCCCTGACCTGCATCCACGGGTCGAAGGCGTTCCTTCCCGCCCTGCGGGCCGCAGGCTCCTTCCCCGTGTACGACTGCGGCGAGTTGTTGCCCACCCCTCCGGGGCAGAACGCGCAGCGCCCGTGGGGGCAGTCGTGGGGAGACGTCATCACCGCGACGACGGCCACTCCGCTGATCGTGCGGGTGGGCTTCTTCAGAAGGAACGGCGTGAGGAGCTTCCTGTCCTCGGGAAGCACGTTCGCCAGGACGTCCGAGTTCGGTGGGACGTCGCCGAAGCCGTACTTCTTGCAGAGCTTCAGCTTGAGGTTCTGAAGGGAGTCGCGGTCCTTGACCTTCCCGGTCTTGACCGCGTCGATGAGCTCCTCCGAGAAGGGAGCTATCTGCGGATCAGCCATAGAACACGTTTCCGGGGTCCGCTTTCTTCGATGTGCCGGACTGCTCGGGAGCGCTCTCGATCTGGTCCATGCAGACGATGGCGGACGAGCTGACGAGCCTGGTCACGTCTCCGACCTCGAACACGAGGGCGGTGTCGGACGCCACGGCGCAAAGGCCCTTGTAACGCCCTTTGAACGTCTGGCAGTCATCGGTCGTGCGCCTCCAGGTGACCTCGAACAGCGCACCGGGGGATAAAATGAAATCTTCTGACATCAGGATCGCCTCTGCCTCTTGAGCTCCTGGAAATGAACGATGGTCTTGCGGTAGTTCTCCATGGCCATGCTCACGTTGGCCTCGGCGAAGCTCCATGCCTTGGTCAGGTCGCCGAACCTTATGCGGTAGCCCTTCTTGGACTGGCCCTCGTACTCGACGTCCATGACCTCCAGCAGGTCCATCGACTTCAGCTTGTTGATGTGCCTGTAGACCGTGGGCTTGGTGGTCCCGAGCAGCGCGGCCAGCTCTTCCACGGCCCATGCCTTCTCGGGGTATTCCATCAGATAGTCCATGAACATCCTGTACGGCACGCTCTCCCTGACCGAGATGGCATCCGTCTTGGGATCGTACCCCTTGGGGATGTAGCCTATCTGGACCAGGAAGGTCTCTGCGACGACGTTGACATCGTCCACGCCCACCATGGGGACGTTGCTGACCACCTGCATTTCGAACATAGGAGCACCTAAGCCTGTAAAAGTTAAGCTCCTATTTTAACAAATCTGGAGAAGCGATCAGATCAGGTCCTTGAGCCTGTCGATGGCCAGCAGGATGCTGGTGGTGGGGATCACACGGGACACGGGAATCGAGATGATCTTCTCCACGGTCGGCGCCACGATGGGCGCGCAGACGACTCCGAGGGCTCCGTCGCGCTCCGCGCGGACGGCCGCGATGATGGCGTCCTCCACCGTGGAGACGGGGTACTCCCTGAGCGTGACCGTGAGCCCTCCGCCCATGTCCACGGTCCTCGGCAGGACCTCCAGGACGGAGCTGTAGGCGATGACGGCGATGAAGTGCGAGCCCTCCGGCTCGGACAGGAGCCTCAAAGCCTTGATGACCTGGCGGACCGTCTTGAGGTTCGGCTCGCGCTTGTCCTCCAGGATCTTGTACATCGTGCTCTGCGATATCCCCGAGAGCTGGCAGAACTCGTTGAGGGACATGTTCAGCTCGTCGTTCAGGATGCTGCGGAAGGCCTTCTGGAACCCTCCGTCCTCCCTCAGCATCCCAGATATCAGGTCCTGGACGGTCATCTGATTGACCTCACGTATGCCGCCGCGGCGGTGCCTGCGACGCATCCCTGGCCGACAGCCCTGGCGACCTGCCATGGCCTCCCGGTCACGTCCCCGCAGGCGAACACGCCGGGGACCTCGGTGGAGCAGTCCGCTCCGACCTTGATGGTGTCGTCCATCTCGGGCATGACGTCCAGGTCCATGGCCAGGTCTGCCGCGGACCTCGCGCCCAGCTCTATGAACACCCCGTCCGTCGGGATGACGGTGCCGTCGTCCATGGTGACGGATTCGACCTTGTCTATGCCGTTTATGGATATGGGCTTCGAATGGACCATGCGGACCCCTGCGGACTCCGCGGCCCTGACCAGGGACGGCTCCGCCTCCAGGTCCCAGAACGCCCATGACGTCTCCGACGCGTAGCGGGTCATCATCTCGGCGGACGCGGCCGCTTCGGAATCGTTCCCGACTACGACGACCCTGCGGCCCTTGTAGAAGTTGCAGTCGCAGACGGCGCAGTAGCTGACGCCCTTGCCGAAGAGGTCCTTCTCCCCGGGGACCCCCAGCTTCCTGCGGGAGATCCCGGTGGCCAGGATGACGGCCTTGGCGTGCACCTCGGTGCCGTCCTCGATCGCGGCCGCAAACCCGCCGTCGGCCTTGGAGCAGGACATGACGTTCTGCCCGAGGACCGCTGCGCCGGAGGCCTCCGCCTGGGCCATTCCGCGGGCCAGGAGGTCGTCTCCGGAGACGGGAGGGGAGCCGAAGTAGTTGTCCACCTCCGCGCCGGATATGGCGCTGGCAGAAGGCTTTCCCGCCACGGCCACGGACATCTTCCCGCGCGCCGCGTGGACCGCGGCCTGCAGCCCCGCAGGGCCGCAGCCGATGATCAGGATGTCGACGTCCATGTTCAGAGGCCGTTGACGTAGCCGATGATGTCGTCCTTGGGCCTCAGGCCGACAAGGGAGTCCACCAGGACCTTGTCCTTGAAGACCAGGAGGGTCGGGATGGCGTTGATGTTGAACCTGACGGCGATGCCCTGGTTCTCATCGGTGTTGAGCTTTGCGACGCCGACCTTGCCGGCCAGCTCCTCCGCGACCTCCTCGATTATGGGGCCCATGCGCCTGCAGGGTCCGCACCAGGGGGCCCAGCAGTCCACGATCGCGATGCTGTTGGACTCCACGAAGGAGTCGAAGTTCGATTCGTTGAGCTCGGTAACCATGTTATCGGCTCCTGTATCTGCGGACGCCTATAATTATGGTTGTGGAAGGCACCGGGAAGAACCTCTCCCGGCGCCTCCGTTGAAAGAAATTCTCACCTGCTGCAGTTGGACAGGTCGTGCCTGTCTATCAGCGTAAGGTACGGGTACTCGCCCAGGACGGATGCCATGCAGTCCAGGTCCTCGCCGTAGAGCTCCGAGAGCTCCTGGTGGAGGGCCTCGATCCTGTCGGCTCCCCTGTCCGCGCCCTTGGTCCTGAGCTTCGTCACGGAATGCATGTGGTCCACGACGCGGTTGTCGCTGACCAGGTTGTCCGCGTGGGCGACGATCTTCTCCTCCAGCGTGCGGGGCATGTAGTCGCCCGCAGGGAGGCACATCTCGTCCACGTCCTCCTGGTCCAGGCCGGCCCCCGTGTGCTTGCGGACGATGTCCACCAGCGCCTGCGGGAACCCCTGCTCGGCGAGGATCTGGGATCCGATGTATGCGTGCATGATCGAATGGTCCACGGACCTTCCGATGTCGTGGAGCAGCGCTCCGGCGAGCACCAGGTCGCGGTCCGCGCCCTCGATGCGGGAGACCATCTCCTTGGCCACGGCCTCCACGGTGCAGCAGTGGATGACCACCCTGCGCTTGCAGCCCGCATCTATCAGGAGCTCGACGCATTCGTCCTCATTCGGGATGATGCTCGACAACTGTCTTCCCCCTCTCGTTGGGAACGACTTCCAGCTCCCCTCCGCGGTCGGAGTAGAGCGCCTTGCCCTCTGTGAACCTGTCCAGGAATATCGCCAGGGCGGCGATCTCGGAATGGGGCTGATTGCCCACGGAGACGTTGAAATCCGCCCTCTGGTAGACCTCGGCAGGGACCTTCTCGGCTCCCACGACGATCATTATGTTCTCGTCGCGGGGGATCTTCGGCAGGGCCTCGTCGACCCTCTGGCCGTACATCGTCAGGTGGACGACCTTCCCGTCGAACTCGCGGATGGCCTCCTTCCAGCTGACGCCTGTCTTTATCGAGTAGTCTCCTCCGAACCTCTGCACTACGCTGCGGATGTTCTCCTCGAGCACGGGATCCTCCGTGTCCACGTAGATCCCTTTGGCTCCCAATGCGCGCGACGAGAGGGCCACATGCGTTGTCACCCTTTTATCGCGTTCCGGACGATGGCCTATCCTCATTATCCAGATATCTGCCATCTGCTTACTCTTCGTGGATGAGTTCGATCCTGTGGCCGCGGTAGTCCATCTTGACGGACCTGCGCACCAGGCTCTTCAGCATGGTGGATGTGAGCCCTAGGGACTCCGCCACATCGCCGGAGAACCTGCCGTCCTTGCCGACCTGCTCCAGGATCTTGTCTTCTATCTCGGCGTATTCCGTGTCGCTCATCATGGCGGCCGTCAGGACATCGCTGATCTCGTAGACGGGCCACTGGGCGTTGATGCTGAACGAGGTGTAGTATGTGTGGTACGATTTCTCGGGATATCCGCCGTTCTTGGACATCCAGCGGGTCTCGACGAGCTTCATCTTCTCGAAGAATATGATCGCATCCCTGCCTTCGGAGCCGAATTTCTCCTCGATCTCGTCGGCAGTCCTCCACTCCAAGGTCACCTCTTTCAGAACATCCCTTTTGACGGGAGTATCAACGGACCTTAGCATAGGCACAAGCTCAGAGGGCTCGTTGATGACCTTGATTCTATTCATGTTTATACTTCATGTCATAAAAGGTATATAATGGATGTTCGGGGGATTGAGCATCTGGCAAACCTTTAATACGGATATCCTTGATTCCGACACAATGAAAGAGAAACAGCCCGAACTGAGATGGCAGTGCCTCAACTGCTACAGGACCTTCAAGGGACCTGACGCAGAGCAGAAGGCCCTCGACTGTTGCGGTTCCGTCGTCCAGGGATGGTGGGCCAACTACAACAAGTGGGGCAAGCAGAAGTGGTACGGTCGCTGAACCGCATTTCCCAACCCCTTTCCTTTTACAATCTCTTATCGGAGATTGACTGTGCGAGGCGACTATGACATCCAACAAGGACCCTCTGGGATCAATCTCCGATGAGATCGAGCTTCTAGAACGCCACATCTCCATCCTTAAGACTGTGCGCGACAACCAGCCGATAGGCCTGATAAGGCTCTCCGAGATGACGGACATACCCAAGCACAGGGTCCGCTACTCGCTGAAGCTGCTGGAGCAGCAGGGGATAATCATCCCGACGACGGACGGCGCCACGGTGTCGGACGGCTGCGACGAGTTCCTGCAGGACATCTCCGATCACATCGACGACATAGCATCGAAGATCGACAACCTCAGGAACATGCTCTGACGAGTATGGTAAGGATCCGGGCAGCAGAAAGCGCTGACCGGATGTTTGACGGCTTCAGAGGAAGCCTATGACCTTGGACGCGGTCTCGACCATGACGCTGTCGAGCCCGAACTCGCCCTTGACCTTGTTCACGAGGTCCTTCACAGCATCATAGTCTGTATGGGCCAGGATGAGCACGAAGGTCGGCAGGCCCTTCACGACGGTGCCGTCATCGGCCCTGTAGCCGCCCTCGGCCCAATAACAGGTGTATCCGCGGCCACCGTCGGTGACGATCTTCACGATCGCATCCTTCAGAGCGGTCTTCTGCTCCTCGGTCGCATCGGAGTCCATCCCGAAGAACAGGGTGTACTCGTCCGACTCCCCGTTGTCCTTCCCGTCATTCTGGAAAGACTTGTAGAGGGAAGCGACGGACAGGATCAGCACGAGGACCAGGACGACCACCGTGATCTTGCTCAGCGTATCAGCTTGCATGGATGATAACAGAACGTTCGGCGATATAAGACCTGACGCTCATAAGAATCACGAACGATGAGCCCGGATAGATGCAGGGAACTGCCCGGCATATCTCGTCCGAACGAAGAGTTGGAAACCTTTGCCCCTATGACAAACTCAGATAAGGTTTTCTACTTCGACAACAAATTGCTCAATCGAGGCGAAAATATGGCTGAAGACTCATGTTTCGAAGACATGGTGATCGACACTCCCGAGGCTGCGGCGAACATCGAGGCTCTGGTAGAGAGCGGAGTGATGTGGAAACGCGGGAACACAAAATGCGTCCTGGTAGATGCCGACAACGAAGTTGTACGTAAAACGTTCGAGAAGTACAAGCCTAAGCAGTGATGACTTTGACAAGCAGGAACCAATTCTCGATGGTTGCCCTATCCACACTTCTTGAGAAATATGGAGAAGAGTGGACGCAGACGGTCCTCTCTGCGTATCAGCCCATCTACGAATCCGCTACCGAATCGTATCTCCACGAGAAAGCGATCGAGATGGAAAAGAGAGATGCTTCCAGGACATATGTGGCCCTGTCTGATTCAAGATTGGAGGTTCTCGGTTACTTCACACTTAGCATCAAATGCATGAGGATGCCGATAGACAATCTCCTCAGCGGAAAGACCCTCAAGAAAATGAACATCGAAAAAGACTCGCTTGTTGCGCAATCATACCTGCTGGGGCAACTATCTCGGTCAGCAGATGCGCCCAAAGGGCTGGGCGCGACGATGCTTGATTTAGCCTTCGACATCTTTAAAGAAGCGAAATTACGCGTAGGATGCAGAGTGGTTCGTCTGGACTGCCATGATGAACTTCTAGGATATTACAAGACCCACGGGTTCAAACTCATCAAAAGAAACAACGAGAATACTCTCAATCAAATGATGGCTTTCGTCTGAGATGCATGCCCACAGTTGGGTTGCAGTCGTGCTTCTACGAACGATGAGAAACCCGCAGAATGCAAACCGAGCACGCAGAAATCAAGGGAGTGGGCCCGCCCAGATTTGAACTGGAGTTACGTGCACCCCAAGCACGAAGGATACCAAGCTACCCCACGGGCCCACAAGACGGGGATTGAGTTCTTATTAAAAAAGTTGACGGTCCCGGAGGCGCGTGTGGCACCTCCGGAACCGTTCGTTTTCATCCGAGCGGAGCAATCTCCTTTATGAGGTCGGCATGGGAGACGATCATCCTGCGGCAGCAGTATCTCTCGAAGCCGAGATCATCGAGGACAGCTTTCGGGTCCTCGCCTGCGCTCACACGTTGCATGTACACCGGATAGGCCGATCCAACGACCTTTCCGCATGTGAAACATCTCACCGGTATTATCATGCCAAAGCCTCAACGGTAGGATTTCTGCTTCTTTGCACGGGCACCAGGTCCAAGAGGGTTCTTGGGCAGCTTGCGCCTGTCGTCGTTGATGATGAGGGTCCTGTCGTAAGACCTGAACACGGCCTCGAGCTCGTCGTCCTTGTAGTACTCGACGAGTCCCCTGGCGATGGCGGTCCTTGCGGCAGTCGCCTGTCCCATGACTCCGCCGCCGTTGACGGTGACGGAGATGTCGACGTTCTGGGCCTTCTCGGGCACAAGTCCGAGGGGCTCCATGATCTTGAGCTTAGCGAGCTCGGGGGTGAAGACATCGATGGGGACCTTGTTGATGGTCACCCTGCCGGTTCCCTCTTTGACGACGGCCCTAGCGATGGCGGTCTTCCTCTTTCCGCTTGTGTTGACGCACTCAACCATGGGATCACCTCACGTTGGAACCCAGGAATTTGGATACGGCTCCCAGGGTAGTGTATTTGCCGGTAATCTTCCTGCAGGCTTCCTCGGGCCTCTCCTTCTCGCAGTCCTGGAACTGCTTGGGGGTTCCGACGAAGACGTGGAGCCTCCTGTAGGCCTCCCTTCCGGAGGTGGAGGTCCAGGGGATCATTCCCCTGACGCATCTCTTGAACAGGAGATCCGCCCTGCGGGGGTAGAAGGGTCCCTTCCTCTTGGTCGTGTCTCCACGGTCGACCTTCGCTTTGAAGTCGGCGAAGACGTTCTCCTTGACGCCGGTGATGATGATAGCTTCGGCGTTGAGGACTACGATCTCCTCTCCGGCCATGATCCTCTCGGCGACCACGCTGGCCAGCCTTCCGTGGATCAGGTTCCTTCCGTCGATAATTGTAACCATCTGAATCACCTCATGATCCTGACGCCGGTTCCCTTGGGGTTGGCCTCGGCCAGCTCCTCGATGGACAGCGTCTTCCCGCCGGCGGCCACGATGGCCTTGGCGGCAGCGTCCGAGAAATCGTACGCGGCGACTGTGATCTTCTTGCTTATGTTGCCTGCGGCGAGCACTTTTCCGGGGACGACGATGGTCTCGCCCTCCTCGGCGTATCTCTCCAGTTTGCTGAGATTCGCTTCGGCCCAGTTCCTCTTGGGTTTCTCGAGCCTAAGCGCGATGTCTCGCCAGATGGCAGCTTCTGTCTCCCTAGTCTTCGCCTTCAGGTTGCTGATGGTGGCGACGAGCTGGGGATTTGTCTTGCAGCTCTTCATTTTTCTGACTCTCCCGACATTTCGGTAAACCGTTTGGTGAGGTGCGCTATATTGGTGTTGTTTATAAAGATTGCTAAGCACGCCCGCTGTGCGCGCACCGCGCGCGCTATCTTATTAATAGGAGGTGGGGGTTGTCTCGCCAGTGATCGTATGATAAGGTTCGGACCTGCAGGAATCCCTCTGTCGTGCAAAGGACGCACCCTCGAAGACGGCATCGAGGATGTCAACAACCTCAGCCTGAGCGCTCTGGAGATCCAGCTCGTGCGCCCGGGAGCATTCAGCAGATGCCCCGAAGACGAGGAGATCGGCGGGACCATCAAGGATATCGAGGAGGACTTCGTGATCGAGGTCGTCCGCGACGGAATGCCCATCGGGGACAGGGACGAGCCCATCGAAGAGGACGACGACCTCATCTACATGCCCTCGCCCATCGCAGGGACCTTCGGGGACCTGGAGCACATCGGCGTGATGGCCAAGAGGATGGACGTGAGCCTCTCGATACACACACCGTACTACATGGACCTGGGGTCCGAGTCCGAGCTGGCAGACAACTGCATGAACAGCCTCAGGTACGCCGGCATCATGCTGGACGCCCTCGACGGCTCCGTCGTGGTCACCAGCCTGGGCCTCTACGACGACAAGCGCCCCGAGGAGGAGGTCGATGAGACGATCCTCAACAACCTCGGATGCATAGTCGACTGGTGGCACGACTGCAACCTCAGACCGAAGATCGGTGTCGAGATCACCGGCAACCAGAAGGTCTTCGGCTCCCTGGAGCAGGTCCTGGACGTCTGCGACATGTTCAACGGGGACATCGTGCCCGTCATCAACTTCTCCCACTACCACTCCCGCGAGAACGGGAAGCTCCTCGAGACCGATGATTTCATCGACCTCATGGAGACCGTCAAGCCCTACACCGGCGGCACGTTCCACACCGCGTTCTCCGGAGTCGAGTACGAGCAGGGCAACGAGAGGCGCCTCACCCCCATCAAGAAGGGCGACCTGAGGTTCGACCCCCTGGCGGAGGCCCTCATCGAGCTGAAGCCCGACTGCACGGTCATATCCACATCCCCTCTCCTCGAGCACGATGCGATGTACATGAGGATCATCCACGAGAGAGGCCTCAGCAAGAAGGTCGCAAAGGACCTGAAGCAGAAGAGGAAGGCAGAGGCCGATGCCGCTGCCAGCACCGGTGAGTGATTTGCAGGACGCGCTGGACGCCATAACGGCCGGTTGCAAGAGGTCCCTGGACAGCATAGACCCGGGATCCAAGAAGGCCCTCATAGACGGGATAAGGTCCGCCAGGAAGGTCTTCGTCTACGGCTCGGGCAGGTCCGGGCTCGTGGGACAGCTGTTCGCCGTGAGGCTTGTCCAGCTCGGCTACGACGTGCATTTCGTCGGTGAGATGACCACCCCGATCATCGGGAAAGAAGATCTCACTCTTCTGATATCCTACACCGGGAAGACATCCTCCGTCGTTCAGACGGCCCGCATCGCCAAGCGCATCGGATCCAGGATAGTCTGCGTCACAGGCGTCCCGGGGAGCCCCCTTGCCGAGGTGTCCGACGTCCCGATAATCATGGACGTGGACGACAGCGAGGATGTCAGGAAGGTCGCCCCGCTGGGAACGATCTTCGAGGATTCGGCGCTGCTGCTCTTCGACTGCATGGTCAGCGACCTCATGGAGATCGACGGCGCCACGGAAGAGGAGATGCGCAACCGCCACGCGATATGGGTGTGACGTCATTCCGACAGCAGGGCCTCTGCGGTCCTGGAGCCTTCTCCGTCCACCAGATAGAACGCGAACGTCTGCTCGTAGCGGTCCACGACCACTGCCAGCCCCTTGCCGATCTCTTCTCTGAGCCTCGATGCCATCCCGTCGCTCAGGCCGGTGCCTTCTCCGTCGGACACGAACAGCATCCCGATCTCCGGCGCGCCGAGCCCCTCCATGCGGAGGTAGCATCCGTTCCCGTCTTCCATGACGGACCCGCATATGCCGATGCCGTCCTGCCCTTCCTGCGCTGCCAGGACGATGCCGTCTGCGACCACGGCATCGAACAGCACGTCCGCCCTTGAACCGAGCCTGCTCATGGCCTCCTCATCGGCTCCATGGCGAAATACGTTTCCGGGTCCGGGATGACCTCGACCCTGTCCCCTTCGGAGATGCATTCGCCGACGGTCAGGCCCGATGCCAGCTTGGAGTAGCCGTTCCTGAGTATGAACCCGTTCCCGTAGTAGTCGGTTATCACGCCGTCCAGCTCGCGGATCGCGTCGTCCTTCGGGAACTCCATCTTCATGTCCTTACCCTTCGATCTGCAGAACAAAGTGAATCTCACCATTCTTCCATCCTGCCGCTAAGGTGCGGCGATGGATACACACGTTACAAGATTATAAGCGGGCCAGCCACCCTTTAATTATAATATATCTAGATATGGGGCAGCATGGCCACTGTGAGGCTCCCCGATCATTCGCACTGCAAGTACTGCGGCGACCCCGTGCCGTTCGGCGAGGAATACTGCAACGACGCTTGCAGGAACGCGGAGACCGAGAGGGAGAAGAAGGAGAAGAGACGGGATGTGCTGTTCTATGCATCCGCAGTGATCGTGATAATCGCGATCCTGGCCGTGAAGGTCCTCACTTCCTGACCTTCGCCGCCGTCGCCGCCACGTTGTGCACGCGGACGATGTCCGCGCCCGACCTGCAAGCTCTCAGCGCAGCGTCCGCCGATGCCTCATCGACATCGGTGCCGGGATAGGTGGCCTTGACGAACCTCTTGCGGGACGACCCGGACAATACCGGGTACCCGTCCGAGAAGAAGCTGCTGTGCTCCAGGATCCAGACGTTCTGCTCCACGGTCTTCCCGAAGCCGATCCCCGGGTCCAGGATTATCCTGTCGCGGGAGATGCCGGCATCCAGGGCCTTCTCGGTCTGCGCCCTGAGGAAGCCCTGTATCTCCTGTGCGAAGCCTTCTCCCATAGTGCCGTCGTGCATGGTGGCCTGCGTGCCCCTCATGTGCATTATGACAACGTATGCATCAGCAGCGGCGCATGCCTCCGCCATCCCATCGGCGCGGAGGCCGTTGACATCGTTCACGATATCGGCCCCCAGCGAGAGGCACTCCTCGGCGACGGGCGTCTTGAGCGTGTCCACGGACACGGGCACATCGATGGACGGGACCAGCTCCTTCAGGACCGGCCTGAGCCTGGAGATCTCCTCCTCGGCGGACACGGGGGCCGAGCCGGGGCGCGTGGACTCCGCGCCGATGTCGATGATGTCTGCGCCTTGGTCCACCATGTCGAAAGCATGCTTCAGGGCCGTCTCCGGATCCGTCCACAGCCCCCCGTCTGAGAAGGAATCGGGGGTGACGTTCAGGATGCCCATGATGAGGGGCCCCCTCTCGGGGGAGCCCCTGGGGCTGAAATGTTTCATAAAAGCTCGTCTACGATCTCGACGAGGTCCCTGACCACGATCTTCCTGTCGCCCTTGGCGGCATCCAGGTTGTTGACGCAGAACGGGCAGGTCGTGATTATCATGTCGGCGAAGCTCGCCTCGTCCAGCCTGGTGGACGCGATGTCCATGGACGCCTCGGGGTACGCGGACCTCACTCCTCCGCCGCCTCCGCAGCAGTGGCTGGTCTTCCCGCTGTACTCCATCTCCCTGAACTCCAGGCCCGGGATCTTGGCGATGACCTCCCTGGGGGCGTCGTAGACTCCGCAGTGCCTGCCCAGGTGGCAGGGGTCGTGGTATGTGGCGACTCCGGACATGGGCTTCAGCTTCAGGTCCTTCTTGGCCAGGTACTCGGTGATGTGGAGGACCTCGAAGGGCACGTCCACGTACTTGGGGTACTCGATCTTGAACATCCTGTAGCATCCGGCGCAGGAGAGCACAAGGGTCTCCACTCCGAGGGACTTGATGGCCTCGACGTTGCGCTTCATGAGCTCGGTGACGTCCTCCTGGGGCCATCCCACCCTCTGCATGACGGACCCGCAGCAGGTCTCGTCGACGGTGGTGTAGTCCTCGCCCAGCTTGTCCAGGATGGACAGGGTCGCTTTGGCGGTGGCCTTGGACCTGAAGGTGGCCGTGCATCCGGCGTAGTATCCGACCTTCGCCTTGTGCGGGACCCTGCCCAGAGCGTCCCTGCGGGAGGACTTCTCGGCGAAGGGGTTGCCGTCGGCCAGGATGTTCTCGCACATGGCCTTGTGCTTGGGGAGGATGCATCCGGCCTTCACGAGGTCGGCACGGCAGTCCTCGATGATGTCGACGATGTCGACCTTGGAGGGGCACCTGCGGACGCAGTCCGCGCATGTGGTGCACGTGTACATGTTCCTGACCAGGGACTCGTCCGGCTGCAGGTCCCCGATGAGGAGACCGTAGGAAAGCACGATGCGCCCTCTGGAGAGCGCGGAGTCCCATCCGATCGATTTGAACGAAGGGCAGACGCTCTTGCAGAAGCCGCACATGGTGCAGCAGTTGACCGCGTTCCTGACCTTCTCGAGCCTGTCTGTTACGAATTCCGACATATTCACACCAGCCTTGGGATTGTGACGCTGCCGTCCATCAGGACCATCACCCTCGCGTCCGGGTTCTCCGCCAGCGCCTCGGACACCGCCTCGCCCACAGAGGGGAACGGGGTTATGTTGGCATCCTCCAGGAGCTTGGGGTCCAGATCGGTCACGGCCCATATGGAGGCCCATGTGGCGATCTCGGCCATCTTGGCGGCCTTGTGGTAGCCGAGCTTGTACTCGGCCTTGAGGTTCTCGAGCACCTTCTCCGGGTCCTTCGACGTGGAGAGCTGCTGGAGGAAGGTCGCATGGCCGATCCCCTCCCTGCACTTCGAGACCATGATTATCTTCCCGCCCTCCTTCAGCGCCCACTTCCCGTTGTCGAGCGCCTTCTGGGACTGGTAGAGGTCCACGTCCATGGGGTACGGGGCCACGGAGATGACGACGTCCGCCTTCTCGGGTATGGGGACGGAGAAGACCTCGTTGGCCCATCCGACTGCCCTGTCGAAAGCGGGGTTCAGGGCGCCTGCGGCGACCTTGTAGATGTGCTGATGCCTGTCGAGGACCATCTGGATCGAGAAGATCTCCTTGCCCTTGACGACCTCCAGGGCGTCCATCATGTCCTCGTGGACGGGGTTGCCCTCCAGCACGAGGGACTGGGCCTCCTTGCTCATGGCGAGCTTGTGGTTGGCCTCGACGGTCCTGAACGAGGCGACTCCGGGCAGGAAGGACTTCCTCCCGCCGGTGTACCCTGCGAAGTAGTGGGGCTCCACGGATGTGATTATGACGAGCCTGTCCGCGTCGACGGCGACCTTGTTGACCTCCATCGGCGTGCCGTTCTTCGACGTGCCGAGGTTGACGCACTCGGAGTTCTTGGCGTCGTGGCAGATGATGCGGTCCTTGAGCTCCGCGTAGTGGGAGCCGAACACGAAGTCGTACTCCTCGGGGGTCATGTCCCTGTGGGTGCCTGTGGCGACGAGGTACCTGGCGGACCTGAGGTCCATCCTCTTGGACAGGGCGTCCAGGACCTTCGCGGTGGGCGTGGGGCGGGTACCGTCGTTGACGATGAACACTATGTCCTTCCCGCCTTCGAGGAAGGCGTCCAGAGAGGCGTAGCCTATGGGATCGTCTATCGCCGCTCCGATGACCTCGTCGGGGTCTCCGCATTCGACATCTTTGGGATAGAACGTCCCGATGTAGTTCCTGTCAGGGATGTCCGTCTTCTGGATCCCGTCTTTGCCGTACTTCACATCCACGATCATTTGGACCGTCCTCTCTATCGGGCACCCGTTATTAATACGCGTGCATTGCGCGCCCGTACTGGAGCAAGGTAGTAGAAACATGGAAAGGGGGATGGGAGTCCCCCTGTTTTCTCTCAGAGCACCTTCGAGAGGAAGTCTATGAGACGGGGGCTGCGGGGATTCCCGAATACCTCTTCGGGGGAGCCCTCCTCGGCGATCCTGCCCTCGGAGAGGAAGATCACGCGGTCGGACACCTCTCTGGCGAAGCCCATCTCGTGGGTGACGATGAGCATGGTCATCCCGGACTCGGCCAGGTCCTTGATGATGCTCAGGACCTCCCCGACCATCTCCGGGTCCAGGGCGGAGGTGGGCTCGTCGAAGAGCATCACATCGGGGTTCATGGCCAGCGACCTGGCTATCGCCACGCGCTGCTGCTGCCCTCCCGACAGCCTTGACGGATATTGGTCAGCCTTGTCGGCGAGGCCTATCCTCTTGAGGAGCTCGTCCGCCTTGGCGGACGCCTCGGCCTCGGACATGGTCCCCAGCAGGACCGGCGTGAGCATGATGTTGTCCTTGACGGTCATGTTCGGGAAGAGGTTGAACCCCTGGAACACCATGCCTATCCTCCTGCGGAGGAGGTCCAGCTCGGCCGTCGGCTTGGGCCTGAGCGCCGACACGATCCTGGCTCCCAGGCTGTTCTTCTCGCTCCTGCCGATCTCCGTTATGTCCTTCCCCTCGAACACTATGGAGCCGTCCGTGGGCGTCTCCAGGAGGTTGATCGAACGGAGAAGAGTGGACTTCCCGCATCCGGAGGGCCCGATGATCGAGATCACCTCCCCCTTCCTGACCTCCAGGTCGATGTTCTTGAGCACCTCGTTGTCGCCGAACGACTTGCAGAGGCCGGATATCTGAATCAGCACATCTCCATCAATAGGCATTGTTCAGCCTCCTCTCCATCCTCTTGACGAGGTAAGACAGCACCAGGACGATCGCCAGGTATATCAGGGCGATGACCAGCAGCGGGAGCAGCGCATCGTAGGTCTGGCCTCTGATGATGTCCCCTGCACGGGTCAGGTCCAGGACTCCGATGTACCCTGCGACGGAGGTCTCCTTCAGCAGGGAGATCCCCTCGTTCCCCAGCGCGGGCAGGATGTTCCTGAGCGCCTGGGGCATGATGACCTTCTTCATCGACTGGCTGTTGTTCATCCCAAGGCTCCTGCATGCTTCCATCTGCCCCTTGGGCACAGAGTTGATCCCCGACCTGAAGACCTCGGCCACATAGGCTCCGGAGTTCAGTCCGAATGCCGCCCCGGCTATGAGGATCTGGTTGAGGTTGACGGACGCGAACACCACATAGTAGATGATGAGCAGCTGGACCATCACAGGCGTCCCGCGTATCACGGTGATGTAGAGCCTGCATATCTTGTCGCAGACGAAGAACCGGCCGGTCTGGTCGTGGGTGCTCCTGACCATGGCGACGAGCGCTCCGATTATGAGCCCGATGATCAGCGCCACGATCGTGATGAGGATCGTGTTCTTCAGACCCTCGAAGATGTAGGAGTAGCGCTCGTTGTCCAGGAAGTCCTTCTTGAACCTGTCCCAGAAGCTGTTGCCGGTGGTGCTGGAGCCGCCGCCGTCCTGATCGTAGTAGGACGGGGTGTCGGTGCTGTATCCGTGCTCGGCGTAGTAGCTGGTGATGGCCTCCAAGGTCCCGTTCTCATCCAGCCTCTTCAGGGCCTCGTTGAACTCGTCGCGGAGCGCCGTGTTCTTCTTTGAGAAGATGAATCCGAAGGATTCGGCCTTAGCGTCCAGGATGTCGAGGACCTTCAGGCTCGGGTTGGCCTTCACCTGGGCCTGCGCGACCGCCGAATCCACGATCTCGCAGTCCGCCTTCCCGTTCTGGACGTCCATTACCGCCTGCATGAACGCCTTCTGGTAGATGATGTTGTCACTGTAATCCTTGGCGAGGGTCGCCCCGGTGGTCCCGGTCTGCACCGAGATCCTCTTCCCCATGATGTCGTCCAGAGTGCTGATCGAGGAGTCCGCCTTGACGACGACCACCTGCCAGTTGACCGCATAGGGATCGGAGAAGTCCACCTGCTGCTTCCTCGTCTCGCTTATCGTGAATCCCGAGGCGCCGACATCGCACTTCCCCTGCTGCACCGAGAGGATGATCGAGTCGAAGTCGTTCTGCCTGAACTCCATCTCGTACCCGAGGTCATCGCCGATGGCGCGCATGATGTCCATGTCGATGCCTGTGAACTCCGTCCCGAGCATGTACTCATAGGGAGCGAAGTAGGGGCTGGTCTCGACTACGAGCTTGTTCCCCTTGTCCTTGTCCAGCTGCGATACTGCGACGAACGCGCATGCCAGAACTATGACGGCTATCGCAACTGCCGTAACTTTCCTGTTCATGATACCAAACCAAAGCTGTAGTATAGGCTCTGGATGGCGTAATAAAGAGTCGTGAACAATTTCTGCAATTTCTAGACACGTTGTCCTGATTCAGACATAAATCATGTTTGACAACCCAGACTTATACATGCCGATTTGGAGCATGTATCGGATCGGGCAACTCATATCCTGGTTGGAACAAGCCTGTCCACTGACAATGAAGCTCGACGAGCTATACAGCCCTCTGATTGCCAGGGCAGCACAGGATTCCCTCTTTTCACAAGACCTGGACCTGCTCATCGGAATGACACTTGAACATCAGCTCAATTGGTCTACACTGTAGACACGAATTCGAAATCGGGAAACGCAGACTGGCGGACCGCGATCGGGGCTCGCAGGATGATGATATGCTTCTCAGTGACATGCCCTCTCTGGAAATCCTGTGCCCTTACGAAGAGAAATCTGCAATGCCTAAATACTGACAGTTTCTGATTCGGTCTGATGGAAACAGACTATCAGTCTCCGCTGTCGAAACGCTATGCTGCCGACATACTGTCGCTGGTGTACGAGCAGAAGAGGATCATGGCGACCGATCTCCTGAGGATCGCCAAGAACTACAAGACGGTCCTGGCCACAGCGGATGCTCTGACGGAGCTCGGCCTCATGACCAAGCACCTCGAGTCCGGGACCAGGCTGATGAAGGTCTACGAGCTGACTCCTCAGGGCGAGGCCGTGGCGGAGCATCTCTACAGGGCCCGCTGCACGCTGTACGGCACCGAGCCCGTCATCGGCGAGAGCGAGCCTGAGAAGGCGGAGAAGCCCAAGAAATCCGGCAAGAAATCGAAGAAGAAGTCGTCCAAAGGCAAGAACCGAGCCTGACGGCCGCGATCGAGAGAGTTCCATCCAGAAAATCTTTTATATGAAATCTCCAATCGCTCACTCAATAAGCCGCCGTAGCTCAGCAGGTAGAGCGTGTGACTGTTAATCACAAGGTCCTCGGTTCAAATCCGTGTGGCGGCGCCATCTCTTCTTCAAATCCCTGTATCGTATCGTCTCATCCGATAGATTTTTAATACGTTCCCGTATAGGGGGACCCATCGGGCTCTTAGCTTAGACAGGTAGAGCGTCTGGCTCATAACCAGATGGCCGTCGGTTCAAATCCGGCAGGGCCCACTCATCATCATTCTGACCCGTTGCTGTCCGATCTCGGAACATATCTCGCGGAGCGCGTGCTCCCGTCCGCCTTCTCGATCAGGCCCTGCTTCCTCATGGTCTGCAGGAGGTTCGTCGCCTTCACCCTGAGCTGCTCCTCGGTCAGGTCCTTGGAGTCCCTGGACGCCAGCACCTCGGCCACGTCCGACCTGGAAACCCAGCCCTTCGTGGCCATCAGATCCATGACCGCGTCCTGAGGGGTCCCCGAAGTGTACGCGGAGGCCACCTCCTGCCCCGCGCCGGACGCTATGCACGGAAGGTCCCCGATCATCTCGACGAGCCCGCGGCGGGCGAGGGCCTTCAGCCTCCTGTCCGGCACGTACCTGTTCTTCGCTATCCGGTCCAGGTCCATCACCGCGGCGATGTCGAGGTCGTCCCTCAGGTCCAGCACCCTGGCGTACGACCCCCCTCTGAGCCCGGAGAACCTGACGGCCACCCTGTCGTCGCAGATGTCGAAATCGGGCATCGGGAACCTGCGGTACGCCTGGGAGAGGTACATCGAGCGTATCCCGCTGGACGATGCGGGCACGATCCCCAGCCCGGCCATGGCCGACACCAGGAACGCGTTCCTCTTGGTGCCGGACATCGGAGGCCCCTTGACGAATGACTCGGGAGGCCTGTCCGGGAACCTGCCTCTGCTCACGACGGTGACCGACTCGCCTTCCTTCTCGATGAGCTCCACCGTCCCGCCCAAGGAGTAGTCCTGATGGGCCACGGCGTTGCGGACGGCTTCCAGCAGGGTCGATGTGCGGTACGCGGACACCGCATCCCCCCTCCCGGTCTTCACGGTCCAGTTGCAGACCATGGACACGGCCCTGTTCATCGAGAGCACTGCGGGCCCGTCCAGCATGCGCGAGTCCTGGAGGTCTCCGTCGGTCCCGTACAGCCTCCACCTTATCCCGACCGATGGAGGGAGGAATCCGTCCCCCTGCTTCCCGAGGAGGATCATCGCTGCCACCGTGACCTTCCCGCGCTTGAACACGCCTGCACGGGACAGGAAGGTCTGGTCGTCCCACACCCTCGCGTCCTCCGCCCGGTCCGGGAAGCGCTCGGAGAACGACGCCCTCACGGCCTTGACCGCTCCGGGGTCCAGGCTCCTGACGTCCGCTCCGTTGACGATGTTCCCTGTCCAATCATCATAGACCTTAGGAGGATCCATGGACGGGGCCATCGCGGTCATCGTTGATAATCTCATTCATTCTCATTATCCGGGCCCGAAGGCGCGTCATAAAGGGCACCGGGCCCCTGGAACGGTTATATACCCCCGAACAGTGGCAACCAGCATATGCGGCCCGTCGGAGGCCGCGCAACGTCGGAGGACGGCATCATGGTAGAGATTTCAGTCAAGAAACCCGAGTTCATCAAACTGCCCCGTGTCCAGAAGGTCCTGACAGCATGCCTGCAGTGCGGATACTGCATCGAGGTGTGCGAGGCGCACAACCAGACCCCTTGGGAGTCCGTGACCCCCAGGGGAAAGATCTACTACATCAACCAGCTGGACAAGGCCGGCAGCGGGGCCCTCGACAAGCTGCTCAACAGGGAGGTCTCCCTGAACCCCGAGTTCGTCGACGCCATGTACAAGTGCACCGGATGCGGGAACTGCGAGGTCGTCTGCCACGCCAAGATCCACCTGGTCGACTTCTGGGAGGACATGAGGGCCTGGATCGTCCAGAACGGCGCCGGACCCCTCTCCGCCCACAAGGGTATGAAGAAGAACGTCAGCAAGGTCCACAACCCCTACGGCGAGCCCCCCTCCAAGAGGGACGCCTGGTGGCCCGCTGATGTCGAGCGCGCCAAGGTGCCCGATGTGATCTTCTTCGCCGGATGCACCGGATCCTACAGGATGCAGCACATCGCCCAGGCCGGAGTCACCGTGCTCTCCAGGGCCGGCGTCAAGATGAACTGCCTCGGCGACAAAGAGTGGTGCTGCTCCTCGCCCCTGCTGAGGACCGGTAACAAGACCGCCTCCCTGGGATGCGCCGAGACCGTCGTCGAGAAGGCCGACGGAATGGGCGCCAAGGACATGGTCATGACCTGCTCCGGATGCTACAAGACCGTCTCCTCCGACTTCGGGAAGTACTACGCCAAGGTCGGGCAGAACGTCTACCACTTCTCCCAGTACGTCGAGCAGCTCATCGCCGACAGGAAGCTCCCGCTGAACAACGAGTTCAACCACAAGGTCACCTACCACGACCCCTGCCACCTCGGAAGGCACTCCGGCGTCTTCGACGCTCCCAGGAACGTCATGAAGAAGATCAAGGGCCTGGAGCTCATCGAGATGGAGAGGTCCAGGGAGAACTCCAGGTGCTGCGGAGCAGGCGGAGGATACAAGAGCCAGTTCAACGACTTCGCCACCGCCATCGCAGCCGAGAGGATAAGGGACGCGGAGGCCACCGGCGCCGAGATCCTGATCACCTGCTGCCCCTTCTGCGTGCTGAACCTCACCCAGGGAGCCAAGAAGATCGGCTCCAACATCAAGGTCATGGACCTGTCCCAGGTCCTCCTCGAGGTCACCGCGCCCAAGAAGGAAGAGCCCAAGGAGTGATCCTGAGAAAGCCGGGGCGGAAGCCCCGGCACCTTTCCCTTTTTTCATGCCTTTCGAGAACCTCAGCCCCGAGCTTGTGTCCGCGCTGGCGGAAAGGGGCATAACCGAGCCGACTCCCCCTCAGGCCGATGTGATCCCCAGGATACGCGCAGGCGGGAACATCCTGCTGGTCGCCCCCACCGGGATAGGGAAGACGGAAGCGGCGATGATCCCCATCCTGGACGAGATATTCCGCACGAAGGGATCGAAATCCGGGTTCAGATGCATCTACATCACCCCGCTCCGCGCCCTGAACAGGGACATGCTCCGCAGGATGGAAGAGTACGGGAAGGCGTTGGGGATCAAGGTCGGCGTGAGGCACGGCGACACCTCCCAGGCCGAGAGGAACCAGCAGTCCCAGAACCCGCCGGAGATCCTCATCACCACCCCCGAGACGCTGCAGGTGCTGTTCACCGGGAAGCGCCTCAGGGAGCACATGAAGAGCGTGCAATGGGTGGTCATCGACGAGATCCACGAGCTCTCCAACACCGAGAGGGGAGCTCAGCTCAGCGTGGCCCTGGAGAGGCTGTGCCTGGTCGCCGGGGAGTACCAGAGGATCGGGCTGTCGGCGACGGTCGGGAACGTGGACAGCGTGGCCAGGTTCCTGGCGGGCACCAGGCGCCAGGTGGCGATACGCAAGCACGACACCCATCGCGATTTCGACATCGATGTGGAATCTCCGCCTCCGTGCGAGGACCCGAAGCTCCTGGACAAGCTGCAGTGCGACCCGGAGATCCTCGGCGTGATGAGGCGCGCAAGGGAGGTCATCGAGTCCGGCAGGTCCACGCTGTTCTTCGTGAACACAAGGGAGACCGCCGAATGGCTCGCTGCCAGGTACCACATCTGGGACGAGTCTTTCTCCATCGATGTCCACCACGGCTCCCTGTCCAAGGAGAACAGGATGGAGATGGAGGACCGCTTCAAGAAGGGCGACGTGAAGGCCCTGGTGTGCACATCGTCGCTCGAACTGGGGATAGACGTGGGGTCCACGGACATGGTCATCCAGTACAACTCGCCCAGGCAGGTGTCCCGCATGGTCCAGAGGGCCGGCCGCGCAGGCCACAGGGTGGGGGAGAGGATACGCGCGAAGATAATCGCCACCGCCCCCGACGAGGTCGCCGAGTCCCTGGTCGTGGCCAGGAGGTGCGACTCCAAGGAGCTGGAGTTCTGGGAGGGCAGGCCATGCCCCCTGTCGGTGGTGGCGAACCAGCTGATAGCCATGACCATGTCCGGCACGGTGGACAGGGAGACCGCCTACAGGGCGTTCACCGGAGCCTACCCGTTCAGGGACCTGACCAAAGAGGACATGGCCGGGGTCCTGGAGCAGCTGAAGTCCATCAAGCTGCTGTTCGAGGACGAGAACGGATTCAAACGCTCAAGGAAAGGGATGAACTACTTCTACGAGAACATCTCGATGATCCCCGACGAGCGCACGTACATGATCAGGGACATCGGGACCAGGGCGGTCATCGGGACCCTGGACGAGAGCTTCGTCGCCTCTTTCGCGGAGGAGTACGCCATGTTCATCGCCAAGGGCAGGACCTGGCGCATCGTGGAGATGAGGGAGGACGAGATCCTCGTGGAGGAAGCCAGGGAAGTCGGATCGGTCCCCAACTGGGTCGGATCGGACATCCCCGTCCCCTATGATGTGGCGATGGAGGTCGGCAGGATGCGCCGCCTCAGGAACCTGGACGACTATCCCGGCGACGAGGGATGCAAGAATGTCCTCAGGAAGTACTTCGCTGACCAGGACGAGAGGTTCACGATGCCCACCGACAGGACCGTGACCATCGAGATGGGCGACAGGCTGGCGATCGTCAACGGATGCTTCGGCACCAGGGTGAACGAGACCCTGGGGAAGATCTACGCCGCGCTGCTCACGGCCCGCCTGGGGGAGAGCGTGGGGATGACCGCAGACCCGTACAGGATGATCCTGGAGCTCCCCCGCAACATGAAGCGCGACGACATCGTCGCCACAGTGAGATCGGTGAAGCCGGGCACGATCGAGGCCCTGGCCAGGCTGACGATCCTGAACTCGTCCTTCCTCAGATGGAGGTTCGTCTTCGTAGCGAAGAAGTTCGGGATCATCGAGAAGAACGCCGACCACCGGTTCATGAACTTCCAGAGGCTGTTCGACATCCACAAGGACACGCCTGCCTACAAGGAGGCTGTGAACAAGGTCCTCTGGGAGGACCTGGACATCCCGAACACCGAGAAGGTGGTGTCGATGATCGCCTCCGGCGAGATCCAGATGACCGCCGGGACGGTGTCGACGATAGGATTGGAGGGCATCGTCAGGTCCAAGGAGCTGATGCAGCCCGTGAGGGCGGACCATTCCATCCTGATGGCGCTGAAGAAGAGGCTGGAGGACGAGGTCCTGTTCGCCTCGTGCCTGAACTGCGGGTCCCAATGGAGGTTCAGGGTGGGAGATGCCCCGAAGAGGTTCGTCTGCCCCCATTGCAACGGAGTGATGGTGGCCGTCCTGAAAGGCTACGAGAGGGACAGCATCGCGCTGGTGAAGCATGACGAGCTGTCCGCCCAGGAGAAAAAGGACAGATTGCGCCTGTCCAGGAACGCGAACCTCGTGAACGAGCACGGGAAGAGGGCGGTGATCACCCTTGCGGGAAGGGGGATCGGCCCGGACGCCGCATCGCGCATACTCAGGAGCATGCATGTGGACGAGGACGATTTCCTCAGGGCCATAATGAACGCCGAGATCCTGTACGCTAAGAACAAGAGGTTCTGGGACTGATTTCTGGATTCTATATTTAACTTAACGCCGATTTTTTGGCGCTCTCTGAGTTTTAGGGTTGAAAGTTGATTGGCTCAAAAAGTGGTTGGATGGACATTTGGCAGGTGAATCCTGCTAGCTTCATCTTCGCCTGCGGGCAGAACGATTGGCGTGATGTTTTGAGAAGGAACGGCATCACCAGAGGTGTTCAATCTCAGGAGGTGTGCCGCATCACCAAGGACAAGGCCTGGATAGATAACACTGACGTCAGCAGGCAGACATCGTTCGGCGGGGTCTCGGAGGAGATCCTGGAATCGTGAGCCCTTCCCATGCGCTCTATATAATATCGGCACACGATATCGCAGGCATGGCATCGCACATCGCCGCGAGCACAGGAGAAGCGCTCCGATGATCATCTTGCAGACCGGCAAGAGCCGTGGCTACGACAGCCGGGAACCCGGCGAAGACTTAGAGCAGCAGGTCGAAGAGCACAAGGACATGCACGGAACGAGTTGCGACTATGCCGAATGCCTGTTCATGACCCCTGATTTCAAAGCGTTCAGCGAGGACCAGCTGCAGTACTACCTGTGGTTCAGGGACCGCTTCTACGCCGGAGAGGTGCTCCCTACCGATTACGGATACACATGGCTGCTCCTGACGGAACTGGTCAACACGACCGACGACCCGGCAGCGGTGATGAAGCATCTCGGAAGGTTCTACAAGATGTGCTCCGACCATAAGATCGGCTTCCCTGCACCTATCGCCGCATCGACGGCCATGTTCTCGTATGCGATCGCCAACGACCTCGACCTCCCTCGCATATACGCGACCAGCGGCATGTGGAGGCAGATCCTGATCTCCGAGCTCCTCCTTCCCGAACCGGAGCGCATCCCCGACGACCTGATAGACATAGTCACCGGATACCCGTTCGAGAACTATTGGAACCCGGATGCGGAATGCAGCCTGTCCTTCGGCCTGTTCAACGCCGCACTGCCGGTGGTGGACGCAGAGATGAGAAGGACTACGGGCAAAGGCATCCTGGAGACGTACGGAGAAGAAAGGACGGACATAATCGAGCCCTGCTCGAACAGGAGCTGGGAAGACCCCGCCTGGTTCCACGGTGCGCGGTATGCCGTGACATACGTCTCGGCCGGCAAATCGCTTCAGACGTTCCTCGGAGCGATGATCCGCTACTGCCAGAAGGCCATGGAGAAGGACCTGGACGTGGGAAACGGCCCATCCGTGGCGAATATCTTCGGCAAGGAGTATCGCAAAATCGTGGACCGCATCCTCAACCACGGCGACATAATCCAGCCGCAACGGCATCCGAAGACCGTCCGCGGCACGACACGCAACCGCGGCATCGAAGAGGTCATGACGCCTGTCGTCATGAGCAGCGAGAGCTTCTCACACAAGAGCCCGCCGCAGAAGAACTTCCTCGACGACATGCTCAGGTACTCGGGACAGAAGCCGTCGGGCGAGCGGGAGTACGTCCCGTCTGGATACCTGGAACCGGATTACCGTTGCCTGTCCCCGGAGGCCCTGGAGTACTACCTCTGGTGGAGGGAGTGCGCCAGAGAAGGGAAGTACGGCGCCACTGACGAAGGGTATCTTTGGCTGTACAAATGCGAGCTCATCAACGCCCACGAAGACATCCGGTACGTGCTGGACCAGCTATCGGGCCTGAGCAGAGCGTATGACAAATACATCAAAGAGGACTGGTTCGGACGCACCAAGAAGCCCGGAAAGACCTATCTGGACTATGCTTTCGTCAAAGGCCTGCAGATCCAGGACCCGACGGTGTACCCATGCATACTGTCGGCCAGCGACATGATCGAGATGCTGCTGGACGGGGAGGAGGACACCCCCGTCTCGGCTGATACCATGCTGGTTGCGGCCCAGATCCTCGACCAGAAGAAATCCGACCTGCCCATCCGTGCGGCGTTCGACGATGACTGCGCCCACATCGCTGCGCGCGTCCTGATGAGGATCAACGACAGTGGCACCGGAGACGCCGTCCGTAGATACTGCAGGCTCCGCTCCAAGAACATCAAGATAGAGGTCTTCGTTCACGAGAAGTACTACCGCTGGCCCAGCGGCAGGAGGAAGATGCCGGAGCGCGAGATGCTGAACATCGTGGAGAACGTCACGTTCGTTCCGGAGATGAAGGCCCTGGTCAAAGCCGTTATCGCAGCCGTGAGGGACCGTGGCAAGCCCCGCAAGGGAAAGCCCGCCATGGCGTTCGGCGTGCAGCTCGACAGCATCCTGCCTGAAGAAGTGGAGGCATGGTTCTCCGAGAAGGAGAAGGAAAAGGCGGCCGTGGTCGCAAAGGACTTCTCCATAGACCCTTCAAAGGTGGAGCGCGCACAGGCGGACCTCGATCGCGTGACTTCGATCATGAGCACTGAGGACCAGTCCGAGGCGGAGAAGGAGCCGGAACCTGTTCCCGATGCCCAGGAAGCCGCTCCCGACAATCCCTGGCAAGCCTTCACTGCGAGGATGAACAAAGGGCAGAAGGAGTACCTGAGGAAGGCCCTCGCCGGAACCATCAGGGCCGTGAAGCCCATCGTAGAGGATTCCATCAACGCGATCGCCATGGACACGGTGAAGGACACCGTGGTCGAGAACGGGACAGTTTTCGACGAGTATGCGGACGACATGAGAGAGGCGCTGGACCTCAAGAAAGAGTGAACTCATGACCCCCGGCATCTGGAATCATGTCAGCGAGCCGCCGTGGTCCATCAACAGGCCATGGTACGCGCGCATGTTCATGGAGTACACGCCCGGCGACGACTTCGAGAAGCAGATCGAAGAGCACAAGGACATGCACGGGACGGAATGCAAGCTCGTGGAATGCCAGTACGAGCGTCCCGACTTCAACGCCCTGGACAAGGAACAGCTGGACTTCTATCTTCACTACAGAGACTGCTTCTTCGAGGGAGAAGCCATCGGCACGGACGTGGGCTATGCGTGGCTCCTGATGGTGGAGCTCATCAATTCCAGAGACGACCCGGAGAAGATCATGGAGCATCTCGTCAGGCTCTATGACTCGTGCCACGCCGACGCCCTCTGGTTCTGGATGAAGCCGTATGTCACAGACGCCGTGTTCTCCTACGCGGTAGCGAACGGATTAGACCTCCCCCGTGTGAGACCTGGCTATGAGGGCATATGGAAAGACGTCCTGGTATCCGAGATTCTCCTTCCAGTGCCGGATCATGTCTCGGACGGTGATGTGATCGACCTGCTCACAGCCGGAGAATACAAACGGTACAGCGACCTGAACAAGGACAAAGGCATGCTCGGACGCCTGTTCGGCTCCGCATTGCCTGCAGTGGATGCCAAGATGAAGGAGCTGACCGGCAAAGGCATCCTGGAGACCTACGGGGAAGAGAAGACAGACTCGGTTTTTCTCTTCGCAAAGCGGGGAAGGAATACCGTTCCCATCCCGTACTTCTACGACAGGGACTGCACGGTAGCCTACACCGCGCCGGACAATCGCTTTCAGACATTCCTCGGAGCCCTGGTACGCTACTGCCAGCAGGCGATCGCAAAAGAGGCCGGAAGAGGCAAAGGGCCCGTCGCGGCCAACATCTTCACCAAAGAGTACCGCGAGGTGGTCGACGGCATCTTCGACCACGGCAACATCGTCGAGCCGCAGTATCGTCCGGAAAACGCCCGCGGGTCGGTCCGCAGCTTCTGCTTCGGAAACGCCGACCGCCCCATCGTCATAGACGGCATAGGGTTCTCGGACGAGGACCCTCCGGCCAACTTCCTCAGCAGCATGATCAAGTATGCGTCCAAGGAGCCTTCGAAGAAGTGCGAGTACGTCCGCTCGGGCTTCAAGAGGCCGAGCTACCGCGACCTGTCCCCTGACGCCTTGGAATACTACCTCTGGTGGAGGGAATGCGCCAGGGAAGGGAAGTACGGTGCCACGGACGAGGGCTACCTGTGGCTGTACAAGTGCGAGCTCATCAACGCCTATGAAGACCATCAATATGTGCTTGACCAGCTGGCAGGGCTAGCAAGAACGTATGACAGATTTTTCCCCGTAGACTCGGAAGGCCATACCGGCAAGCCGGGGATGACGTATCTGGACTATGCTCTGGTGAACTCATGCGCCCCGGACCCCACCGTGTACGTCTGTCCCCTGACCGCGAGCTTCATGATCGAAAGGCTGCTGGACGGGGAGACTGACGTGCCAGTATCGGCCGAGGCTATGATCGTGGCATCGGGCATCGGCAGGAAAAGAGCGGACGCGCAGATACTCGCAACGTTCGATGACGATTGCGCGCACATCGCCGCTCGCGTGCTAGTGCGGGTAAACGGAGTCCGCAAAGACTGTGGCTACAACGTTCTCAGGTTCGCCTACGTATATCCCACGTGCGTCCGTATGGAGGTCCTCCGTGGCCTGAGGTACCATCATTGGCCGGGTGGGAAGAGGAAGCATGTAGAGTGCAGCTACATCGACATCTTCGAGGGGCACGGATTCATGGACGAGATGAGGGCCCTGATCAAAGCTGTCATCGCCGCAGTGGGCGATCGGGAGAAGCCTCCGAGGAAGAAGAAGCCCCAGGTGGCATTCGGCGTGGAGCTGGACGGCATCCTGCGGGAGGAGATCGAGAAGTGGTTCTCCGAGAAGGAGAAGGGAGCCGCAAGGGAAAGGGCGATGAACATCTCCATCGACCGGTCCGAGGTTGAGCGCGCACAGGCCGATCTCGATCATGTCACGGCGATCATGAGCACGGAGGAAGCAATTGAGATCGAGGAAGAGGCCGATCCCGAACCAGAACATGAGGCCGCAATGCCAGACAATCCGTGGCAGGCGTTCGCCAACAGGCTGGACAAAGACCAGGCCGAGTACTTGAGGAAAGCTCTGACGGGTTCGTTGAGGTCTGTGAAGCCCATCGTAGAGGATTCCATCAACGCGATTGCCATGGACACGGCTAAGGACACGGTTCTGGAGAACGGAGAGGTCTTCGACGAGTACGCGGACGATATCAAAAAGGCTCTGGAATCCGACTGCGAATGAAAGGCCGGCTTCATTCTGAGCTCATACCGATGGCCAAGGCATGCTGACCGCCATAGCCGGTCACGACGCTTTCGCCTCAAAGAGCAGATCGTGTTGGCAGGAGTCCCGGCAGAGGACACCATGACAGATGGCCCCGGTTCAAGGGCCCAGCATTGTGATGGGCACGACATACACACCGTCATTGCGACGATATGCACGTTCGGTCAGCCCGCATATCACGCAAAGGGTCTTCGGCGCGTTCCCTTTGTGCTTTTCCATGATCGAACTGATTGCCTTCAGGCTTTCGGCGGCACTGTCTATCCTGTGGGCGCCCAGTTTTATCTCGAAGGCGCTCCAGTTCCCATCAGGCATCTCGATCACCGCATCGATCTCGCGGCCGGAATCGTCCCGATAATGAGATAGCTGACCGCCCAGGCTCTCTGCGTAGATCCTCAGGTCCCTCTCGCATAGGGATTCGAAGAAGCAACCGAAGGTTTTCAGGTCCTTCATCAGGCGTTCTTTCCCGACGTTCAAGGCGGCTATCGCCAAGGACGGATCGGCCAGATGACGCTTGGCGGTCTTTCCGACCCTCACGCTGGATTTTAGATGGGGGTCGAATGCGGGCTGGTCATCTAGCAGGTACATCCTATCGAACACATCCAGATAATCTCCGACAGTGTTGTACGATACAGAACCCGCAACCCCGTCATCGGATTCGGGAGGCGCCAGTATATCTTTCGCATTGAGAGGTATCCCCGTATCGCTCTGTATCTTGACCGCGGAGGCCAGAGTGCCTTCGTTGCGTGCCAGTGACCGCATCACGAGCCACAGTTTCGCCTCATTCCTACGAATGCCGTCCATCTCGGCCGCGGATTTGATCGTGGACTCGAGATATCCACGGACGGATTCGACACGCTCCTCGTAGGGGAGGCCCATGTTGCCGGGCCATCCGCCGACGACAGCGAGTTCCGTCAGTCTTTCCAAGGTGATCCCAGCCCTGTGTATCCCGATGTCCTTCCCTTCCAGGATGCTCTTCAAAGATACTATTCCGGACGAATCTCCCGATTCGAACAGGGACATGGGATGCATTCTGAGATGCTTTATGCGTCCTGTCCCGCTATGGACAGGCTTGTCTTTCTTCGGCGTCGACGACCCTGTGAGTATGTACAGGCCCTTCGAATGCGTCTTGTCCAATCTCGAGCGCACCGTGTCCCATATCACAGGGATCTCCTGCCATTCATCTATGAGGTGAGGGGAATCGCCCTCCAGAGCGTTGTTGAGGTTCATCAGTGCAAGTTCTTTGTTGCTCTGTCCGTATTCGTCCGAATCGCCTATCATGAACGCACTTTCGGATGCGTTCAGTCCGACCCACGTCTTCCCGCACCATTTCGGACCTTCGATGCTGACGCCTCCGAACGCACGAAGGCAAGAATCCAGTCTGCCCTCTATGAGCCTGTGCCGATAACCTTCCTGCGTAAGTGCCATACTGCTGCAAAAACATGGTCGCATATAATGATTGGGGAGATTTCGGATTTTTCATTGGGGAGATTTCGGATTTTCCATTGGGGAGATTTCGGATTTTTCATTGTGGAGATTTCGGATATCTGAACACCAGAAATCCGCTCCAAACGAACCCCTGGCAGGCGTTCGCCGCAGGGATGAACAAGGAACAGCAGGAGTATCTGAGGAAAGCCCTCGCCGGAACCATCAGGGCCGTGAAGCCCATCGTAGAGGATTCCATCAACG